>CAYXGT010000030.1:0-27178 GCA_964464635.1 uncultured Pirellulales bacterium
ATCCCAAAAACTAATAGAAAAAGCAGCTTCTAAATCAAAAGGCTTCCGGCAGCACTTTACGGGCCTCATTGTGCTGCGAAGATTCCGACTGCCAAGATTGCGTATCTGGAGAAATTATTGACTGCGGATGCCTGACAGTCACATGTACTCCTTGGGACCAATACGAACTTATCTATGATTCTGACTACAGATGCTATGGAGAATCCTGCGAATAATATTATTTGTTGTCAAGTTGTAACAGGTGATTGTATGATAGAAATTATGAAAGGTTCAGAAAATCTACTATCCGAGTTTCAGCTTTTAGTACATTATCAGTATTGAAATGTATAGTTAAGGGGTAAAACAAATGTTTATAAAAAATAATTCTTGCTAAGAAAGGAGATTCTATTATGCCCGATAAGGCGCTGCAAAACAATAATTTAACGGATATTAAAGTAAACACATATATCTTATATATGAGACGTTTTGTGTATATAGCAATGTCGCTTTTTCTGCTTGCTTGTCCACCCACTACTATTGCTGACGATTCGAAATCTATTTCATCACCTGAGCAGCTCGAAGAGCTTGCTTTAAATATTGAAGCTGCTGAAAAAAGTCTGCGCAATATAATAATTGACCTAGAGATCTGGATGGAGAAAAAAGCCGACTTATCCGATCCGTGTGAGCCCTGGCTGCGAACACCGATTTATACCTCGTGCACTATATGGTTAACAAGTAATTGGCCAACTCGTACACGGCTTGATCCTCAGGACAAACCTCAGCGTCATATCGACAAAGCAAGGATAGACGTGCATAAGGAGGTCCGTGAATGGAAGGAGGGTCTTGCTCCATATTCAGAAAAGAGTTATTCTGTTGCCTTCAATGGTCAATATGGCAGAATACTTTATCATAAAAGAGGTCCGCGCGGAAACACGCTCCAAAAGAACGAAGGAAGAATTCTCCCTGAGTTTCCAAGCGAATTGAAATGGGGCCTGCTTGATCGTTTACGTTTAACGTTATATTTTTGCTTTGAAGGCAAGGGCTATACTTTTTCCGATATCTTCAAGTGGGCTGATGATCCCAATAGTACTGTTCCATCCTACTTTGAGTTTACATTTGAAGCGTTTGAGGGCGTGCAATGTATTAAAATAACCTTAAAAGGCTCAGAATGGTCCCAAAAAAATTGGTGGCTTGATCCAGCTCGCGGATTTGCATTAGTTGGGTACAAACACACCGCTATTTTAAAAGATGGTACCCAGCGACTTAGAAAGTCTATAGAGGTTACTCAATTAAAGGAAGTGGCTGATGGTATATGGTGGCCAATTAAGGCAACTGTTATAATAGAGCCTTTGACCTCTGGTGAACCCTATAGAAGAATTATCTATCAAGCTTCTAACGTCGTTGCAAATGACCCTAATTTTAATGAAAATGTTTTCAAGATAGATTTTCCTGACGGTTATTTAATCGATGACCAGGTTACCGGCAAAAAGTACAGAGTCGGAGAGGACCCCAACGATCCCAAAAACTAATAGAAAAAGCAGCCTCTAAATCAAAAGGCTTCCGGCAGAACCTTACGGGCCTGGTTGTGCAAAAAGCTCGATATGTGTCTTTCCGAGCTCATACTCAGTATCTTTCTTGCCACCCTGTTGCACTCCTCTATTTTCACCGACCGGATTATCTGCTTTATCTCCGGTATCATCGGCGAGGCAAGCGAAAGTGTCCGCACCCCCATACCCATCAGCAGCATTACCTGTTCCGGCTCGGATGCCATCTCTCCGCAAACGCTCAAATCTATATTCGCCTTATTCGCATCCTGTATAACCGTGCGCATCAGCCGGAGCACCGCAGGGTCAACCGCCGAATATAGCGTCGATACAAGCTCATTGCCCCTGTCAACCGCAAGCGTATATTGTGTAAGGTCGTTCGTCCCGATGCTGAAAAAGTTCACATCTCTTGCCAGCGTCGATGCCGTCAGCGCCGCCGACGGCGTCTCAATCATTATCCCTATCTCAATGTTCCGGTTATACTCAATACCCGCCTCATCCAGATCCTCCATAACATCATGAAGAATCATCTTTGTCTGCATCATCTCCTGCAGGTTCGTTATCAATGGAAACATTATCTTAAGCTCACCCAGAACCGACGCCCGCAGAATCGCTCGAAGCTGCGTCTTGAACATATCAAGGTTCTGCAGGCAGAACCGGATGCTCCTCAGCCCCAAAAACGGGTTCGGCTCACGCACAAAACGTTTGCTTTGAGTAAACTTGTCCGCACCCAGGTCAACCGTTCTTATTATCACAGGCCGGTGCTTAAAAACGCTTATCGTCTCCGCGTAAGCCTTATAATGGTCTTCTTCGCTCGGCTCGCTCGTACGGTTAAGATACAAAAACTCCGTCCGGTACAATCCTATCCCCTCGCCGCCCTTATCAAGCACTATATGAGCCTCCACCGGAAACTCGATATTACCAAGCAGCGAAATCTGCACACCGTCACGCGTTACCGCCGGCTTTTCCTTCAGCTCTCGCAGCCTGCCTTCAAGCTCCTGAAATTCAAGCGAATACCGCTCATATTTCTGCAGCGTCTGCTCATCCGGCTCGACAATCACTATCCCCCGGTTGCCGTCGATGATTACCATATCGCCGCCCAGAACAGCTTCTGTAAGGTCCTCGAGCGCAACCACCGCCGGTATCCCGAGCGACCTCGCAACAATCGCCGTATGACTCGTTCGCCCGCCCGCATCGGTTGCCATCGCCTTGACATATTTTTTATCAAAGCCCGCCGTCTGCGTCGGGCTCAGCTCCCGCGCAACTATCGCAACCTCTTCTGTCAAATGCTCTAAGTCCTCTTTCTTCCTGCCCAGAAGCTGTTTCAGTAAACGCCTCTCGATATCATATATATCTGCCGCACGCTCGCTGATATAAGGGTCTTTGACCTTCGTAAAATGAGACGCTATATCTTTCATCGTTGTCGAGACCGCGTACTCAGCCGTTACCTGCTCGCTTTGTATCAAATCCGTTATTCTCTTGCGAAGGCTCTTGTCGTTCAAAAAACGAAGGTGAACTGCAAAAATATCCTTTATGCTCTGCTGTTCAAACGTATCCCTGCCGGCTTTCATACCCGTCAGCTCTTCAATCGCACTCTTGAAGGCGTTTTTGACACGTTGTATCTCCATTATCCGCTTGGAAGGCTCTATCGAACGACGAGGTATCAGGTAATCCTCGGAATCGATAATCAGAGACTTCGCTATCGCAATGCCCGGCGAAACTGCTATTCCTCTTTTAACTTCCATAAATATCTTTCGCTAACGTTTATCGAAACTCAACAACAAAACAAATACTATGATTTCTCATTCTCTCCGGGCGTCTCATCGAACATCCTGACCTCTACAAGCTCTCTTAACGCATCCAGAGCCGCCTGGGCATCCGGGCCGTCAGCCTTCACTTTCAGTCTTGTCCCGCACGTCGCCGCCAGCATACTAATCTGCATTATGCTCTTGCCGTTTACGCTCGTCTTATCGTTGCTCACCATTATCTCGCTCTCGAACTGATTCGCAACATCAACAAACTGCATCGCAGGACGCATATGAAGTCCTTCCGCATTCTTTATCTCAATCTCAGTCTCACTAACCGTATTTTCCAATATATTCTCTCCGGCCTCTTTCATCTCTTCTGCAATCATCTCTTGCCAGCCAAAATCAATCTCTTTCTTCGCAACAAAAGCAACCAAAATCATTTCTACTTAAATTTACGCCCGGACGAACCGGCGCAAAATATCATAAAAACGACCTCTCGTCAGCCTCTTCAAGAAGATCTTTTATCTGTTCGGCGTTATGCGACTGGCGCAGAAACTTACGAAATTTCTCCTGCTGCAGGTGCCTGAAAACCTTTTCCATCGCTTCAAGATGCTTATCAGGGTCGTCAACCGGGCTTATCAAAAGAAACACCGAATATACCGGCTGCTTGTCAAGCGAGCGAAAATCGATACCCTTGCTGCTTTGCCCAACCGCCGCTACCACCTTCCTTATAGCTTTATGTTTTATATGAGGCACCGCTACTCCCTTACCCATACCCGTGCTTGCCTCATTTTCTCTCTTGATTACTGCTTTTATCACCTCTTTAATATTACAGCCGGCAAGCTCTCCCGCCTGCTCGAGTGCTCTTACAAGCTCCGCTATCACTCCGTCACGGTCATCGGCCTGCAGCTCGCCAATTATCGCCTTAAAACAAACATAGTCCCCGAAGTTCATATCTTCTCCTAACTGTCTCCGGATTCACTTGGAATACGAATATATTTAAAAATATCTCTCCAAACCTCAGGCCATCCGCGCCTATATACTGCCTGTATGTTTATTATTACGCTCCCGCGTCTTTGCCCTTCGAAGCTGTCGTTCAAGTTTATGAACCGCCAGGTCAATACATTTGTATGCGTCCTCGCCGCCTTCCGTAACAACGAATACCTTGCTGTGTGCGCCCCTCGCAATTATCTCCACGCTCAGACTGCTGCCGCCCTGTTCTTTGTCAATAATTACTTCAATCTGATTGATACTGCTGTAATACTTTGGAAGTTTCGAGGTTTTTTTCTCGGCGTGCTCCTTTAGAGCCTCTGTCACATCGATATGTTTGCCGGTAATAGTAAAAAGCAATTTCGTCCTCCTTAACAAATTTCCAGTAATAACCTATCAAGCCGTAATCCATTATATTAATTAAGGCCGTTTTTCTTATAAAAACGCCTGCCTGAAAAACTCATCCTTTATTATAACCTATCACCCGCCCCGGTTCAATTGCCAAATTGCTCTTAAAAAATCCTTTTTCCTTTACTTTTTTCCGTTTCTTTTCGTCTGCCATTCGCCGCCAAGGCGACATTGTCATTCCCGCGTACCTGTCCTGAGCTTGCCTGCACTGAGTTGAGTCGAAGTGTCGGAGGAGGCGGGAATCCATTAACGGTTAGCCCTGCCACCACGTGGCAGGATTGCTTTTTTCTCTACGCCCCGCCATCTGTCTTCCGTCCTCTTTTTTCTGTATTCTGTGTCCTGTGTCCTGTATTCTACCCTGTCCACAACCCAAATTTCCTTGTACCATTAAGTAAAAAAAGAATATAATATGTTTTTTCGTTTAGCAGTCGCCGGCCTGCCCTGAGCTTGCCTGTGGTGAGCGGAGTCGAACCACCGAAGGGTACGGCGACTTCGAATATTTTATAGGATAAACTTGAATATTATATAGGATGTATTTTTATGGCCACTACCGCCCGACAGCAACTGGAGCAAATCCCCGGTGTAGGCCGAAAAATCGCTCAGGATTTGCGAAGTATAGGCCTGAATTCCGTTGACGACCTTAAAGGCCGCTTTGCCGAAAAGCTTTACAAAAAGCTCTGCGATTTCAAAGCCGCTCCTGTCGATAAATGTGTGCTTTACGTCTTGCGTTGTGCCGTTTATTACGCCTCGAACAAAAACCACGACCCGAACCTCCTCAAATGGCACAACTGGAAAAACAAAAAATCGCCCTCGAAAAAATGATTTTTTAGGATGCGAACGATTATGAAAAAGAATACCGTTCTTAAGTTCTTGAATCCGATTTTGCTCATACTATTTATCAGCCAGGCCGTTACCGGTTTGTTTCACGATAAAATCTCGCCCGATGCTTTCGAGTTTTTTCACGAAGGCGGCGGAATAATCCTCATTGCTCTTATCACTGTACACATTATCTTGAACTTAAGCTGGTTCAGGGCAAATTACCTTAAAAAATAACAGGAATCGCGAATTATATCTTTATTTTCTTGGCGTCTTTGATGTGAATAATCCGCGAAATCCG
The DNA here is from genome assembly GCA_964464635.1 of uncultured Pirellulales bacterium. Classification (GTDB taxonomy): domain Bacteria; phylum Planctomycetota; class Phycisphaerae; order Sedimentisphaerales; family Anaerobacaceae; genus CAYLMG01. The sequence continues at coordinate 5,787 of CAYXGT010000030.1, forward strand.
CGTTTAATTTTCTTTTTGTTTTTTCCCTTTTACTTGTTACTTTTTTCTTTCTGCGTCATCTCTGGTTGAATTTCTTTTTCATTTTTACTATGCATTTTTTATTTTTGATTTTTTATATTTAATATTACTCTGTGAGCTCTGTGGCTAAATTATATTCGTGTTAATTCGTGTTTATTCGTGGCTGATATTTTTTGCATTCTCTACGAACTCCGCGATTATCTTTTTACCTTTTTTGTGTCTAATATTTTCAGTGAAATCTGTGAAATCAGTGGCTAAATTTTATTCGTGTTTTTTCGTGTCCGCCTATGGCGAGACCTCGCCTTTTGGCGGGTTTATTTGTGGCTGTATTTTTTCTCCGCGTTCTTTGCGCTCTCGGCGAACTAAGCGGTAATTATTTTCATTTTATTTGTTTAATATTTTCAGTGAAATCTGTGAAATCAGTGGCAGAATTTTATTCTTGTATTTTCGCGTTAATTTGTGGCTGTATTTTTTCTCCGCGTTCTTTGCGCTCTCGGCGAACTAAGCGGTAATTATTTTCATTTTATTTGTTTAATATTTTCAGTGAAATCTGTGAAATCAGTGGCAAAATTTTTCTTCGTGTATTTTCGTGTTAATTTATGCCCAAGGTATTCGTGGTTAAGTTTTTTCTCAGCGGTTAATTTTTAATTTTGAACTGTAATTTTGAAATTTGCACTTTGAAATTTGAAATTCTCCTTCATCCCTCCCCCCTGCTCACTTAAACATCATCAGCCCGAACACGCCGCCTGCGAAACCATCCTCCGGTGCCAAAAACTTTACCGTAACAGCCTCCTTGTCCTTCGTCAGCTCGAAAGGTATCTCGTACTCCTGCTCGTAAAACCTGTCCCGGTTATCTTCGCCTATCTCGACACTCGCAACCAATACATCATCAACAAAAATCTCGAACTGCCGCCCGATATCTCCGCCCCAGTACGTACATTCGAGTATCATCGGCTTATCAGGCAGTACTCTCATATCATAGCTGAACCAGCCGCCGCCGCGGGCGTCACGCCAGTACCGTTGCTGATGCATTCCGCTATAGCTGCCTTCCGACTGTAGCTTATGCTCCTGCTCTGATACCGCATCACCTATCCTGACAAAATCCACCTGCTGTTGCTGTATCTTTTCTTGTCGAGCTTTTGCTTCAGCCTCCTGCCCTTCCTTGAGACGCCTCTGCTCAGCTATCATCTTCTCGTACTCTTCCGGCGCATATATCTTGAAGTAAAGGTTATAGCGCTGCCCGTACAGCTTATAAAACGGAACAAGCGTAATATCTTCAGGCTCACCTATTCCATCCGTCCGGAAAGTAAGACTCTCGCCATCTACCGCCCTTATCCTCTCCAGCACATCATTTATATCCGCCACTATTTGAGGAACTTCTATAGCCGGAGCATTATGCTGACTTCTCTGGTTGGAAACATACTGCATCTCTTCCGTCAGCTTCTCCGTTCCCAGTTCCGCCGCCAGCACTACAGGCCCGTACATAATAGATACTAATTTCTCGTCGTCCGGCATACGATGCAAATGCAGACTCATCGGCATCGTTACTTCAATAATGTCACCGTCTCTCCAGAACCTGTCAAGCCTCAGGTACGACGATGCCTCTGCCCGTACCCGCTGAACCTTTCCATTGACCTTAACCGTTGCTCCCTTACTCGCCCAGTACGGCACGCGAATCCGTATAGCTGTAAACGCACCCCCCTCAGCCTCGATTACCAGTCTCGTCACCTCCTCTTCGGGAAACCGCGTTTCCTGGCGAATCTTCAAACCCTTTTGACGCCAGTCAAGCTCCGACGATATAAACAAATTCACGAACAGGCCCACATCGTCATAAAAGTAAATACTCTCCCCGTACCTCGCATGATTCTCCATCCCCGTCCCGACACAGCACCAGAACGATTCGAACGGCCTGCTGAAAACCTTGAAATGTCCCGTATTCATCGCTATGTAATACATCATCATACCGTTCTCAGGACTCTGCGACGCTAATATATGATTGAGAACCCCCCGCTCATAGTAATCCGCATACTTCACATCCGCTGACAGCCCGAAAAGATGCTTCGTCAGCTTCAGCATATTATACGTACAGCAGGTCTCCGTTGACTCAACGCTCAATTCCTCCGCAAGCACGCAGGGCGGCGTTCGCCAGTTCTCGTAGTTGCTCGTTCCCCCTGTCGAATACATCCTGCAATCCGTCACCGTATCCCAGAAAAACGATGCTATATCGTAATATCTTTTCTCTCCGGTCAATTCGTATTCACGCGCTGCTCCGATTATCTTCGGTATCTGCGTATTCGAGTGCAGCCACTGAAGATTATCTCTACCTTCGGCAAGCGGCTCGAATATTACCTTGTGGTCGAACCGCTTCGCAAGCTCAAGATGCTCCGCCTCGCCCGTTATCGCGTACAGATTCGCAAATGCCTCATTCATACCACCGAACTCATTGCCGAGCATCTGCTGAAACTGCTCATAGCTCAGCTTATCGCTTCTGCCCTTCGCCCAGCTCGCCATCCCCTTGACCACCTCCAGAGCCTGCTCATTACCGCAGTACAAATACATATCAATCAGTCCCGCGTATATCTTATGAAGCGTATACCACGGTGCCCACACAGGCTGCCCCGCCTCGACCCTGTCTATGAAGCTCTCCGGAAATGCGCTCAGGTAACCGCTCGAACCCAATGCCTTCTGACACCTGGCAAGCTCCGCAACTATATAGTCGCCTCTTTTTTTCAGCTCCTCATCACCCGCCCCCGCATACATCAGCGCGCACGCCGACAGGTAATGCCCCAGGCTGTGTCCCCGAAGCTCAACATTAGGACTCTCCCATCCCCCGTAGGGCTCCGCCGTCGATGCAAGACCGGCGTTAAGCCGAAACGTATGCAGAAACCTGTCCGGCTCTAATTGATGAAGATACCTGCGGTCGCGCTCCATCGCATCCTTGAAAGGCCCGTCGAGAAGCCGAACCCGGCTCAAATCAAAAGCCTTCGCCTTAATAACTGTCTTCGCCTGCACCCTCTCAATCATCTCAGCCGGCTTATACTCTCTTGACCGCTTCAGCGATTCGCTGCACCCGCCCGCCAAAAGACTAACAGCGCAGGCAGCTACCATTGCAGACAAAATGGTTAATTTTCGCCTCATCTCGTCCTCCTTATAAAATCCTCATTTGCCTTGTATCTCTTTAAACCTTTTACCCGGTGCAATCACACCCGCACTGACGGCAAATCGAAATGCCTCCTCAATCGTCATATCAATAGGTATTGTATCTTCCTTCGGAACAACTATCACATACCCGGTAACCGGCATCGGCGAGTTGGGTATAAGAATCGTAAGAAATTCCTTCTTTTGATTCTCAGTTACTTCTTTCAGACCCGATCCCGTCACGAAACCTATCGACCATATCCCCCTCCGCGGATACTCGACCGCAACAACACGCGAAAAAAACTTCTTCTGCTCTTCCGGAGTCAGCAGAAAGTCCGTAACCTGTTTAACATACGGATACACCCGCCGCAATAGCGGCGTATTCATTATAAATCCCTCGATTAGCTTCCACAGCGCCCTGCCTATAACGCTCGCAAATATGAACCCCGCCAGCACAACTACCACCAATGCTATAATAAATCCCGCAATCGACCCCCACCCCTCAATCCAGAACGCCTCCAGACTCTCCTTCGTCCAGCTCGGAAACACAAACGGAATCTTGTACATCAACAGCACAAGTCCCTTATTAATATGGTTACTTATATTATTTTGTATAAAATTATAGCCCCATATGAAGATCCATATCGTCAATATGGTCGGCAGGACAATCGCCAGCCCGCGGAAAAAGTAATTCTTAATCTTCGCCATCACAGCCCCATCAAATAAATATATATATTAAAATTAATGCATTACTAAAATCAAATTGCCGGATAGCTTAATCCATATCTTCGCCGTAGTCAACAGCTATCTGCTTCGGCAGATGCGCACCGAATATGTGTATGGCCGCTCCCGGCAGCGAGGCCAGCATCCACACTATCCGCTGAACAAGAGCTATCGCCAATGCCGCCTCCGCCTGCACACCTGCGTATTGCGTAAACATAAACACAAGAGAGCCCTCCACAACCACCGCTCCCGAAATACTTACAGGAACCGAGCCCAGAACCCACGTCAATGTGAAAAATACATAATAGAACTTCAGGCTCACATCCACGCCGAGGTCTCTTCCCACAAGCCAGAAACCGGTTATCTGCGCAAGCTGAAGACAAACCGTAAGAGCGAAAACCATCAGAATCGCACCCGGGTTTTTGCAGTAAACAAAAAAAGCTGTGACAAGCTTGCGGCTGAATCGTTTGGCCAGCTCAAGGATTGACCGCCAAATCTTGCTTAAAACCCGCCTGCTGCGCCTGAGAAGCAAAAGAGCTGCAAAGACAGCAGCAATTACACCAACCGCCCATAACAAATATACGCGATAATCGGATAATATCCTCAAAAGGTCGCTTTGCCCGGTGCCGGCCTGCTCGGCGGGGACAATCCGCTTGCCACGCAGAAAAATGCTGTAAAAAACAACTGCTATCAGAAGCGTACTTATAAGCCCGATGACCCTGTCCACAAAAACACTCAGCGCCGCCTCGAACCGGTGGTGCGTATGCTTCGTAACATACCAGGCCCGAATCAAATCACCACCAACGGCACCGGGCATAAAATTATTATAAAAAAGCCCCAAAAAATGCAGGCTGACCGCAGCTAAGAATGATATAAAAACTTTCTGCGTGCGAAGCAGTACCCACCACCGAAATGCAACCGTCGTCTGACCGAGCAGAAAGATGAGCATCGCGACAGCAAAGAACCACAAATTGAGCTTACCGAAAATCTCAACCAGCCTTTGCCATCTGTCTTCACCCGAAAGCCACAGCCCCGCCCATAAAAGCCCCCCTGCCACAACCCCAAGCCGAATAAACAAATATATGTATTTTTTCTTCGATTTGCTAATTGCCGGCATCAGATTATTCTGCCCTAAAAAAACTTGTTTTTGGGAATAATAACGGTTAAAACTAACTAATGCAAGATGATTAACTCTTTCAGGAGAGCTTAAAAGTGGCTGAGAAAAAACCTATCGAAGAAACCGAAGATTTAACGCTGAGGTTCGATTCCAACGGCCTGATTCCCGTAATAGCCCAGGATGCGGATACCGGCTGTGTCCTTATGACCGCATATATGAACAGAGAGGCCCTTGCTCAAACCATTGAGACAGGTTTTGCAACGTATTTCAGCCGCTCGCGGCAAAAGTTATGGAAAAAAGGCGAGAAGTCAGGCCATTTCCAGAAGGTAAAGCAAATTCTTGTTGACTGTGACCAGGATTGTCTGTTGCTGAAGGTCTCTATCGATGCCGGCCAGTGTCACGCAGGGTATCAATCCTGCTTCTATAGAGAGCTTGACAAAACCAATCCTCAAAAACTAAACCTCATCGCAAAAAAGGTATTCGACCCGGAAGAAACGTATAAATAGATAAAATATCGAACCACGGACTTGTCTCGCCGTAGCCTCGGCGTAGGCGGATTTCGCGGATTTTTTACCACGAAAAAGCTTGTTTTCTTTCCACTTTAACGATATGATAATTTTTAAGGTTGTACGGCTAAAGAATATTACAAAAACTGACCAAAAAGATTTGTGGTGAAAAATTAATATTTTTGTTTAATAGATGACGCGGAAAAATATATTAACTTTACCTGTTCTTAATATTGACGAAGAAACACTTCTTTGGGAAAATAAAGCAGAAGAGTAACGGATGCTTCTATGAGTGGACAATGGCGAAAAATACTAAAAAGCTATCCGAGTGATTAAATTTGGGAGGAAATATTTTGTCGAAATTCCGTTACACACCTGACCAAGACGTAAAGGTTCACGAAGAGGGCGCGATACGTCTTTTGTGTAAAGCCTTTCAATCGCATGAAAATGGTCTTCCTGAATTGCTAAAGAATTCGTCCGATGCTTATGCTCGCGAGGATGCTCCTGAAGCTAAACGGGTAATCGTTGTTATATTCGACTCTGGGATAAAAAGTGGGCAATCGTCCATTTCTTGCTTAGACTTTTCTGGAATGACGACCGAAATGATTGAAAGTAATTTTAGATGGTGGGCCGATCCGGAAGCTGCGATTAGAGGTGGAACTTCAAAAGGAGTCCAAGGCGGTCACGGAAACGGTGGAAAATGCTATATGACTCAGATGTTCGAGGATTGTTCGTTTTTTGTTAGTGTTAAAAATCATAAAGGAAATAGATATGGTGTTGAAGGCGGTTCGATACGCTTTGGATATATTCCTGATAGAGAAAACGGGCGACATTTTCCTGTGCCAGATATTCAACAGGAATTGAAAAATTCTCTCAGAAAAGTAAACTGCGAACTTTCATCTATTTTAAAAGTAGCTGATGCTGCTATTGAAATATCAAATGGATTTACACTTGTAACTGGAGTGTCAGCAAAAGGATATGGTAAAAGAATCCAGACAGATAAACTCATTGAAAGTCTTCAAGAACATCCTCAGATGATAGGAACGCTTGAACTTTGTAAAGTGTATATCGTTGCCAATGGCAAAGTAGTGACTAAACCTCTGGCGCTACCTGAAATTCAACCTATGTTTGGAGGCGAAGAACCTCGTGTAATACCTGTACCAGATAAATTAGAAGAACCGAGATTCAACGAAGAAGTATCAACAACAGCCAATGGAAAATGTCAAAGAGGTACATTGGTGCTCAAAACATCTGATGTTAGTATGAGATGGACAAAAAAAGGACGACACAACGTGATTTATAAAGCTCACTCAGGATACATTGGGCATGTTCCCGTTTCAGAATTAGATATTCAATCATCATATAGAGATCGTATTTATGGTGAATGTCATCTAGAAGCATTGGAAGCATTTAAAACTAATGAAAGACGAAGATTAGCAGATAGCCCATTAACAAGAGCTGTTGATGCTTTCATATCTTCTGAGATTCAGAAATATGCAGAAGAATTTGAAGCACGCGACCGAAGGAAATATGGGCGAGAAGAAAAGAACGCTATTAGCAAAATAAACGAAGCCCTTGATCGCTGGAAGAATCACTTCTTAGATGAGATATTACGAGGGATGTGGGGAAAAGGCGGTGTTGGCCATCCCACTCCACCACCTCCTTTACCTCCTGGCAAGGTGGCAAGATTAGAAGTGAATTTAAGTCATGGTTTATCAGGCATAGGCATCGCATTCCGTCCGACGATTAAATTCTTTGATAAAGAAGGAAAAAGAGTAAGCTCCGTTCCCTATCATTGGATTAGTGAAGATAATAATGTAGCCATGGTAGATCAAGATCTCATGCTAGTAAATACTTTTTCTTTAGGCGAAACAAAAATACGGGCCGAAACAGAAGATGGCAGGATAAAATCAAATGCCATTCCTTTACAGGTGGTACGAATTCTTGATATCGAAATATCACCTCGAGAAATTGAAATAGCTGTTGGTACAAGGCATAAGTTAGATGCTATTTGTAAATTGGCTGATGGGCGGAAGACCAATGATGTATATCTTGAATGGATAGAAGCCCAAAACGACATAGCAAGAGTTAGCTCTTCTGGATTAGTTTTCGGATTTTCTCCTGGTGAAACACAGGTAACGGCTGGAGACGATAAATGCCAAGCAAGTGATCCGGCAATTATTAAAGTAATACCAGGAAAGGGACGAGGGCCAGGAAAAAAGCATGGAAAAGGTTATCCAAGGATTTTTGTATCGGGAGAAATAGATCAGGACCCCGATACTCAAGAATATCGTTACTTTAGTAAGGAAGACCCACCTATTGCACAAGAACCCAAAGATGTTGAGCGTAATATATGGTGGATTAATAGTGCATCGCCTATGGCACAACTTTATCTGGACAAAACAAAGGGTTATGGTTATGAATCAAGAGAATGGCGAATGTATCACTTAGAGCGATATATTGACGCAATTGTGCAGATAGCATTAACAAATAGTCCGTCAGAAACGGACTCTCTTTCTGTAAATGAATGGATAATTAAATGGGGTTATCAAGTCGCTTCAATACAGGCGGCAGCTTCTACTGATCTCAAAGAATTTATCGCAAAGGGAACTTTGCCGGAATGAAAAATTATGGCTAAAAAAAATGGCTTGAGTATTACAGAAAAACTATTAATTTCAGCTTTTTATATAGAAGAATCTGGTAAGTTACCCTTTTCAGCTGAGGATTTAGTAGTGACAGCTTGGGAAAAGTTTCCAGATTCATTCGGCCTCGCCGGTTACCGAGATGATTCGGGACGCCTATCCTATCCTGATTCTAATAGGGTCTTTGCAGAGATCATGGGTTCTAAGCCAATTCGAAAACGAGGATTTTTAAAAAAGGTAGGCACAAAAATGTACAAATTAACCGAAGGAGGCCGTGAACATGCTCGTTTACTTGTAGGACGAAAAGACAGGCCTAGCACCGAGAAAGCCGGCCTTTCCAGAGACATTGAACAACAACTGAAACGTCTTTTTGAAATGAAAGCAACTGATAAAATCATTCGCGGTCATTTAGAAGAGATTACATTTTATGACGCTTGTGTTTTCTGGGGTATCTCACCAAGAAGCTCGTCAATTGAGTTAGAAGGTAAGATTGCCAATTTCCGAGAAGTGTTGCAAGCAGCTAAAAAAGTTTTTGACGGTGGGAAAATTTGTTTTGAACATGGGGGACGTGTATATAGCTCCGAAGATCTGGAAATATTGCAACGAACCCACGAATACCTATTAAGCCGATTCACACCAGAACTAGAAGTAATAAGAAATAGAATTGACGAAAGAAAAGTATGATACAACCACTTTATAAAACAGAGTTTGGAAAAGCATACTGCGCTGATTGTCTTCGGATATTTTCCGAAATTCCGAGTAATTCTGTGGACTTAGTTATAACATCTCCTCCTTTCGCGCTGCGACGCAAGAAATCATATGGCAATGTTTCTGCTGAGCAATATTGTGATTGGTTCTTGCCATATGCGGAAAATATTTCGCGGATTCTCAAGAAAAGAGGTAGTTTCGTTTTAGATATTGGGGGTTCTTGGAATAAAGGGGTTCCAACAAGAAGTCTTTATCATTTCGAACTTCTACTGCGGCTTTGTGGCAATGATGGTCTATTCAAACTTGCACAAGAATTCTACTGGTATAATCCTGCAAGAATGCCAGCACCAGCACAATGGGTTACGGTGAAGCGAGTTAGGGTTAAAGACGCGGTTAATCCAATCTGGTGGCTTGCAAAATCAACAAATCCGAAAGCTACTAACCGAAGAGTACTTAAACCTTATACAAAGAGTATGGAACATTTATTAGCAAATGGTTACAATCATGGTCTAAGACCCTCGGGGCACGTTGTTTCCAAAAAGTGGGGTAAACGCCAAAAAGGTGCTATTCCGTCAAATCTTATTATTGCTGCTAATACTAAAAGCTATGATTCTTATATAAACGCATGCAAAGAACGAAATCTCGAAGTACATCCAGCTCGTTTTGTAGAAGCGATTCCTGAATTCTTCATAAAATTTTTAACAAGACCTAGTGATATAGTTCTTGATCCATTTGCCGGAAGTAATGTAGTCGGAGCTGTCTCAGAAAAGTTGAAACGGAACTGGATAAGCATTGAGATAAACAAAGAATATGTCTTAGGTTCGGCGTTTCGTTTCAATGGAGTGGGTGAGACAACGTGTTCAAAGCAAAAGCAAGAACTTTCCAAATAAAATCTGTAAATTTCCTTTGCAAAAAGAATAAGAGTTATAATAATCCGCAAAAATCATGTCCAATTTAAAAACCTTTTAATCCGTGTTTCAAATTTTTCCTAATGTCTTTGAAACTTTGTGGCCCAAAAATTTTTAGATTTTCATTGAACATATCGCCTTAACTGTTATAATACCTGTGTGTGTTATAAAACACACGTAACGCGGAAGCCCCGCAAGGTTCAGAACAGAAGTTCACGTCAAAATATTATTTCATAAGTCTATTTTAGCAAGGGACTTATAATGTCAAATAATCACGAGACACGAGAAACGAGTCACGGGGCACTAGAAACGTGTATCAAGCATCAGGGCTCGAAAAACTGTAAACTAATTAACAAATTCACCTGTCCTGAGCAAGGTCGAAGGACCAATTCACTTGTCCTGAGCAACGTCGAAGGACCAATTAACCAAGACTTTGTCGTATTATCCTGTAAATCCTGTCAGAACCCCGCGCGCAAATCAAACCTTTTTATGCAAAACAAAGCCAATTTGTACCACGGGCATCTTGCCCGTGGCTCTTTTCTAAGTCTTTGCAATATAAATAGATATGTAAATATGTATCCTGTTATCCTGTCCAGAAATGAGCAAAAAAACAAAGCCAAACAAAGCCAATTCAAACCCAATTTTCGCCCAAAATTGGCTTTGTTTTTCCAATATTGGCTTTGTTATTCACTAACTTTTAACGGTAAAAATACAGCAATGCACAGGTTTATTATGAAACCGGCAGAAGGTTTAGTTGTGGACCATATCGACGGTAACGGCCTGAATAATACAAGAGCCAACCTTCGTATCTGCACCTATCAGCAAAATATCTGTAACCGTAAAGGCTGGGGGAAAGACTCGAAATACAAAGGTGTCTGCTGGGATATATATAACAAGAAATGGCGTGCCCAGATTAATTTCAACAGGGAATGCAGATATCTCGGTGTCTTCGAAGATGAGATTGAGGCAGCCAAAGAATATGACAAACACGCAAAAAAACTTTTCGGCGAGTTTGCTTACCTGAATTTTCCGGACGATAATCAATCAACTTAAACCCAGGCACTCAAAACTTATAACTCAAAATGTCCTGTACGGCCGAAGATCAAATTCGCCGCATATGCTCATCAAACCCGACCAGGTCTCCGTTATAGCTTCGATTGAGCTTTCCTCAAGGTTCACGTATAAAAACGTTGTCCCGTAAGTATCTTTCCGGTACGCCCTGACGTCCTTTCTGTCTTCTCTTCTCACCCTCCTGTAACCGTGCAGACCAATATTGCTCTTAATCGTCTTAAACAGGCTTATATCTATCGGTATAGCATCTCTTTTGGTTTTTCTGTTCAGCAGCAATGCCTGCCAAAGCAATCTGTACGGAAGTTTTTTCTCCATCTTCCCCATATCAGCTAATCCAGGCCTTGACGCGTTCCGCTTAACAGCCGCTCAGTCCCTGAAGCCGAATCCAAAATCCATTTTTTAAAAATATTTTCTGTTCTCTGCCGCTTCAATTATATATATTTTTCGACAAAAAGGCAATTGTTTCTTTGCTGAAACTTTATATATGCCCTCCTTGTCCCACTGTTTATCAATAATAAATATAAAATCATAAATATTAAATCTCTCGACCTCCTGCCCATAGCCTGAAAAAAATATTGGTTAAAACTGCAGGCCGTGAGTGTTATTAGCTCACGGCCTGCTTTGTCTCAAATCCGGGCCTATACAAATAGCTATATATGCCCCGAATACTAATGCAAGATTGCTGTCTAATTAACAATCGCCCTCACATGGGTATGATTCCGCCTCTTCAAGCCACTGTTCAGCAATAACAGCCAAATCCTTAAAGTTTATTATACCATCAGGATAAATATCCGCGGTGTTGGCTTCTTCGTTAGGCCAATGCCACTTCCGAGGCGCGTACTCTCTGTTAGTGGTTAACACAAAGGCCAGGTCCCACGATGTGCCTTCAGGATATTCAATCGGCTCGCCGTTTTCCCAGAAAGAACCAACTTCCGGCGGCCACTGTCCCACGAGCCCTGTGATACGCACTGCATCATCCTTGCAGAAATGCGGCCGGGTTTTCCAGCCCCACGGGAAGTTGGGCTCATACCCTTGTTCATAAATAGCTGCGATGCTCAGCCAGTATACTGTCCCGTTCGGCTCATCGGCCTCCTGATAGAACCACTCATCCTGCGAGAGAAGCTGGTCGAACTTGAAGCACGCATCGACCCCACTTATTTCCCTCGGGTCCATATCGCAACCGCCGAAGCTCCAAACATAGCTGTCAGAGATCTTCTCCCAGACTAAATCGTTAGGATGACTGAATGTATCCGGATTATCTGGCTCTGGATCTGGTACGTCTGTCCATATTCCTATGTGGAAAGCTGTTGGCATTTCGTCCGCAGGCGGTGTCTGCTCGGTCCAATTTTTGAACGAACCCCACCAGTGAATATCCGTAATCGGACGGGCATCCATACATATCCAGTCATCGGCTATGATCGGCGAAGTGTTATAGATGGACAATTCATCCCAGCCGTTGATACATCCGTTATTATTTTTGTCCGGCGATTGGGACCATTTGACATCATCTACGTAGCTAACCGGTGGCTCGTCGCATTTGCATTTGCCTTCGGCACCGGCCTCGAAGATGGCCAGAATCTCGCTTTCATCAAGCACACGGTTAAACAGCTCGACCTCGTCGATCGCCCCGTCGAACCACTTGCTGCCTACGGCTCCTGACACAGGACAACGTCTGCCAATCCACAAATTATGGGTATTGCTAATGTCGCTTTCTATGCGAGTCGGGTCAAACGTGTGAATGACCTGCCCATCGATATAGAGCCTACCCCCATTTGTGTCAATACGCTCAACCGTTGCAGCCACATGGTGCCATTGTCCATCACGCAGGTCAGAGCTGGAAGGGTTGTTCCATTGCCACCATTCGTCAGAATCTGCTAAGAGAAGCGTGAGCCGGCCTTCAGATAAGTAAAAGATATAGCCAACTCTCGGACTCAACCGTTTGTCAACTATGGGCAGGATATCATCACTGAGTGTGTCAGCGCGGATCCAGGCATCGATTGATAGATCCCCCGTTCCAAAGTTCAGCGATGGGTCATCAGTTACTGATACATACTGACTTGACCCGTTGAAATTCAATGCGCCATCGACCTTACCGGCTACCGGTGTGGGTGAACCAACCCACGTTCCGTCATTGTCGCCGACGATGTCCTCGGAGGGACCTGCAGTCTCATCGAGAGGCCACCACGCCACCATCCCCTCCGGAGGTTGCACGCAGCAACTGGGGCATGATGTCGTAAAGCTCCAAACGTCACCGTTAGCACCATCAACATCGTCAATACGCCAATAGTAAGTTGTGCATAATTCAAGAACTCCGAGGTCATAGCTCTCCTGTCCTAATGGTAAAGTGGCAACAAGTGCTAAAGCGCCCGGAACAGTTCCGAAGTAAACATCATACGAAACACTATTGCAGCCCGGCAACCAGCTAAGAATCACAGATGTATCCACGCAACGGGCATCATCGGCTGGGCTCAGGTACGATACATGGTCCGAATTCGGACTGACAAGTAAACTCTCATACGCTCCCATGTCCACGATAGGCGGAGTGCCATAACCAGTATCGTCTATGCCAGTGTCATCAACAAATCGCGAGTTCCCCTCCAGATCAGTGGTCACTCCACCGGGCACTCGGCTGTTGTCGCCTGCGTCAATGCAGGGCGAGCAGGTTTGCAGATGATAATCAACGCCACCTACAAAAAGCGGGTTATCGTCGATGTTGTTGTTGCCCGCGTATACACTCAGTCCCTGGATGCAACTGTAGCTAACTACCGCCGGCCCAGTGCTGATCTGGGCAGACTCATCCATCGGGCCGCTGTCGCTATTACCCCAAAGGATGCAGTTGGTCAGGGTCGGACTGCCTCCGAAAGGATCGCGTATCCCCCCGGCGTTGTTGCCTGCCGTGTTCGCGCTGAGCGTGCAATTAATCAGCGTGGGGCCGGTGTCCCAGTTGTACATTGCCCCACCGTCACCTACAGCCGAGTTCCCGCTGAAAGTACAGTTGACCAGCGTCGGTGTGCACCCTGAGAAGTTGTACATCCCACCACCATTGGCGCCGGCCCCATTTCCGTTGAAAATGCAATTGGTCAACGTTGGGTTGCTATCACAGTAGTTGCACATCCCACCACCCCCGCTGCCGACTGAGTTCCCAATGAATGTGCAGCCCGTCACTGTCGAGCTGCTGCCCTGATAATACATGCCGCCGCCAACATATCCCGCAGAGTTCTCACTGAATCTGCAATTGGCCACGGTTGGGGCGACACCGAAACTGCACAGCCCGGCGCCCCGGTCGTTTGGCTCGGCGCCGTTGGCATTGCCGCCGGTGATTGTGAAACCATCCAAGACGCCTGAGGCACCGGCGCCAGTGCCGGTGACAACGTGATAACTGTTGTCCGAGCTATCGCCGAGCGTGCCAATGTCGCCGCTCAAAACTGTCTCGTGGGCCACCCAGTCCCGCTGCTTGAGGCTGGTCTCGTTACCCACAAATCCCCCGTAAATACTCACGCCATTAATAAGCTGAAACGTGGCCGTCCGGTCATTAGGTGTTTGCCCGACGCCTTGGTCAGGTTTGTAAGTACCCTCAGCCACCCATATCTCATCTGAGCTCGAGGCAGTGGCAAGGGCATCCTGAAGGTTTCCAAAAGCGTCCTCCCAGGAAGAACCGCCGCCGGTGACATCTGCATCGACATATATTATTCCCGCAAACGTTGTGCCCACAATGGCCAAATGCCAAACTAAAGCAAAACAAATACAAGGAATCAATTTACTAGACATAAATATTCTCCCTTCAAAAAAATAAACCAAAACTGTATTTTCCTTTACCCGCTGCGGATCACCCGCAGCTAAGTATCTTTGTTTTTATAACAAACCGGTTTGTTTTTGTTCCATAGGCAGGCTCCTCCTTAATCTGTAGAAATAACAGACCATATCCCTCAAAATCACAACTTATCGCCATTGGTTTCAAAAATCAAAAAACAGCATCTAAGCATCTATCAGACTCTGTGCCTGCTAAGATAACTTTCAGGAGATGAATTTGCCTCCTCTGCAGTTGTGCTCATTGTCGGTACCGGCTGAAATCTCGAAAGCCCAATTCGAGAACATACAGCCTCGCGCACAGTCACGCTGTCCATTTAGCTCGCCACGGTACCTTGCTGCCTTCTTATTGTCAATATAATATTTAAATAAAATCTCATATTTTTAACAGAATAACGCATATTCACCCTTTTCAAAACCGCATGCTTTGAGTTGTTAACACTCAAGGCCTTTTTCAAAATCACCTGTCCTTTATACAGACAACAGGACTGTTTTACTCTTCCATTATAAGAATAGCTAATATCTTTCAACCTTACATAAAACCGCCAAAAACCTATTTCCTTTTTACATAAAGACTTAGGCGATTACTGCTCTATATGCACTATCGGAAACCAAAAACCCGCGTCGTCTGATAATTTGCTTGACTTTTAAGAAAAAACAAAATACAATTCTATTAATGTAACGAGCTTAAAATATTGGAAAGTAAACGAAAGTAGGAGAGATTTTTCTGAGCGCTTCCTCACTGGAGTTGTTGTTTGCTCTTTGGTATATTAAGTTAAAATAGACCTATAATGTAATATATTGCTATTGCTTTAAGGAGGTAACAGTATGGCAGAAAAAATTTGCTGTTTTTTTAAGAGAATATCATAATCTAATATTATGAGGAGGTTTAAAAAATGAAAAAAAACAAACTTATCACTTCTTTTACCATTTTAGCATTTCTTTTTGGGATCTGCTTTCTTTTTGCAGATTGGAATGAGGAAGATGGCCATAAAATGCACTGGCCTCAACTGCCCGACCTTACTCCAACGGGTATGGACGTTGATATGTTCTGGGTGCCGCTGGCGGATGATTTCAAATGCACCGAAGACGGCCCCATTACCGATATCCATATCTGGGGCTCTTTCGCCGATGACATCCTGCCTGTCGATGGACCGGAAAGCCTGGCGTTTCAAATTGAAATCTACAGTAACATCCCTGAAGAAGAACCCATCTGGCAGCCGCAGGTCCTCGCAGACGATTTCCCCTGCGAAGTCACCGGCCCTATTACCGACATTCACATCTGGGGCTCGTGGTACCATGACTACCCGCCTTATGGTGACCCGGGTATGGTGACCTTTACCCTGAGCATACACGATGACATTCCCGCCGACCAGAGCCCGACGGGCTACAGCATGCCGGGCAATTTGCTCTGGAAAAAAACTTTCAGACCATACGAATTTGACGTTATAGACTATGCGGGCGGTCTGCAAGAAGGCTGGTACGTACCTTGCGAAGACCCGCCTTACTATGAACCGGATGCTGATACAATTTGCTTCCTGTACAATTTTTACATCGACCCTTCTGAAGCCTTTATTCAGGAAGGCGATCCTACCCAATTGAAGGTTTACTGGCTGGATGTACAGGCAGAACCCGAGCTTGACCCCGAATACCAGGGGCCTATAAGATTCGGATGGAAAACCACTGACTTATCAACTCGCTGGAACGACGACGGCGTCTATGCCGTAGGTGAAGACCCGCCCGCTGATATCTGGAGAGAGCTGCGGTATCCAATGGGACACATGTACGCGGGAGAATCCCTGGACCTCGCTTTTGAAATCACTACCGAGATAATGGATACAGATATGGATATGGATCTGGATATGGATATCGATATAGACATCGACCTGGATATAGACCTCGATTTAGACACCGATATAGACCCCCCAGGTATTCTACAATACACGACCAAGTATATTCAACCGCCGGACCTTGATATTACAGGTCTTGACGTTGATGCAACAAGGGAGAAGACATTTAGCAAACCCGGTGAGCCTTTGATGGGCGTAATTTTAGATCCGGGTTATTATACTGTTCGCGAAATAGATACACTAAATAACGAAGACTGGTATGACCCTGTAACCGGCTGGTGGAGTAATGATAACCACAGAAGAGCTTTTCAGTACAATTTCCCGATCGAGAACACCACATTCGAGCAGGTAGCGGGAAATATATACTGGCTGGTAATCAAGCATATTCTGCCCCCGGAACCCTATTACACTTTCGGATGGAAAACAACTACGCCCGACCTGCACTTTATGGACGATGCCACCTTTCAATCATTTGATTGGGGATGGCTGCCGATGGAGTACCCTGAAGGACACGAGTATGAAGGCCTGACTCTCGATTTGGCCTTTGTGATTAACAGCGAAGAGGAAGAGCCGTATGAGCAAAAACCTCTGATTGAGCATTCAAAGTGGTCTCAGCCGCCTATCGAGATTGACCCTTGCAGCACACCACCGGTATATTGCGGTTGGGATGAGGTCTCTTTCAGAGAATATATTGAACCGATGTGGTTTGACGCCTGGAACTGCCGAACTCAGTGCCACGGCGACGCCGATTGTGACGGCTACGTAGGGCTACAGGATGAAAATATAGTAAATGATGCATTAGGTAGCTGTTATCCCGAACCAATGTATGACCCACGTGCTGATTTCAACCATGACCTCTGTGTAAATCCCCTCGATATGGCTATATATGAGACGTACGAAGATAGTTATCCTCCGGCAGATTGCGCTCAAAGGCCACAATTCTGGATGCTTGTTGCAGACGACTTTAGATGTCTGGGCACTATGCCTATAACAAGCCTGCACTGGTGGGGTTCGTATTCCGGCTGGGACCGACCCAGCGGAATGCCGCCGCAGCTTCCAATTGCCTGGAAGGTATGCTTCTGGTCCAATGTGCCAGCCGACCCGCTTAGCAGTCCATGCTTCAGCTATCCGGAAGAATTGCTCTGGCAGGTTAATATAAACGCAGACCGGGTAGATATTCAAAAGGTTGCCAAGGATTACTACGTACAGTATCCTGAAGATATTTGCTATCAGTACAATCTGCAATTAGATCCGAACGAGTGGTTCCGGCAGAGCGAGTTCGAGGACAGGACGATTGACAATATCTACTGGATCAGCATCGCGGCTGTTTACGACACCAATGATGATATTTATCCCGAATATCCGTGGGGCTGGAAGACAAGGCCGGAAAGCTGGATGGATGATGCAATACGGTTCTACCTTGATGAACCATTCGAGCCGGGTCTGATTCTTGACCCATCTGCCAATTCAATGTGGCCGCTCGAAGATCCAGCAGGAGAAAGCGTCGATGTCTCCTTCGAGCTCGACACAGACCCCAACTACATAAAATGGGAACAGCCGTTCACCGGCATTCGTGACTGGCCGCATTATGAAGACATCCGCTCTATGGCTACCATAACTGAATGGACGGAGCAGATAACAAAATGGAGCCAGAAGCCTGACCTCGAAGACATAAACAGTATCGACGTCGACGCAACAATCGAACAAATCTGGAAACCGCAGGTTCTTGCCGATGACTTCCACTGCGAGTTAACAGGCCCGATTACACAAATCGATGTCTGGGGCTCCTGGTATCACGACCATCCGCCGTTTGATGACCCCATGGCTGTGACATTTACCCTGAGTATCCACAAAGACATTCCTGCCAGCGAAAGCCCAACCGGATACAGCATACCGGGCGAGTTGCTATGGAAAAAACAGTTCTTCCCGGGCGAGTTTGAAGTCCAGCTTTACGAGGTAACAGAGGAAGGCTGGTTCGTCCCCTGTGCCGAACCTCCAGCTTATAATTCCTCTGCTGATACCTATTGCTTCTTGTACAACTTCTTTATCGACCCGCCCGATGCATTCACGCAGGAGATAGGAAACATATACTGGCTTGATGTCCAGGCTCAACCTATCTTCGAAGCCGGTTGGCCTGAGCCCATACGCTTCGGCTGGAAAAATTCCTATACGGAATGGAACGACGATGCTGTCTGGGCTGTGGGCGAAGACCCCCCTGAAGGACTGTGGAACGAGCTACGTTATCCTCCGGGCCATCCTTATGCCGGAGGGTCAATCAACCTTGCTTTTGCGATTTACACTGAAACCGCGCAAAAGTGGATACAGTGGCCTGAACTACAACCCGTTATTAGTATCGACATAGACGCAACGAATGAGGAGGTCTGGAAACCGCAGGTACTTGCAGATGATTTCCAATGCACAGACACCGAGCCTATAACTGATATCCACATCTGGACATCCTGGTATAAAGACTATCCACCCTACGGCGATGCAAATAATGTAACATTCACACTGAGCATACACGAGGATATTCCTGCTTATGAAAGCCCAACCGGTTACAGTATGCCGGGCGAGTTGTTGTGGAGCAGGATATTCCAGCCGGGAGAATTTGATAGCAGCATCTATGCTCGAGGCGTGATGGAAGGCTGGTTCGTGCCCTGTGGTGATCCGCCGTACTATGAGGAAGGAGCTGATTCTATCTGCTTTGAGTACGATTTCTACATCAACGACGAAGAAGCGTTCCCACAGCAAGGCTCAGAAGAAAATCCCGTCACCTACTGGCTGGATGTTCAGGCACAGCCGGAAACCTCATTAGCTGGTGCTCCTCCCGAGCCTATTCGCTCGCGACTCGGCTGGAAAACCTCATGGGAGCACTGGAACGACGATGCAGTCTGGGCCGTCGGACAAGACCCGCCAACCGAGCCGTGGAATGAGCTGCGATATCCAACCGAGCATCCATTCGATGGCAATTCGATTGACCTCGCCTTCGAGATTACCGGCGAAGTAGTGCACGAGGAGCTCTACATCGACAAGCTGGTCGCCGATGACTGGTTCTGTGAGCGTAGAACTCCGGTAACTGCAATTGCCTGGTTCGGCTCGTACCTTGGCTACATATATGAAACCCCCTGCACAGCCCTCGTTCAGAGTCCGCCCGTTCCGCCCGACCACTTCATAATCGCTATCTACAGAGACGTGCCCGCTGACGACCCCAACAACGAATATGATTTCAGTCACCCGGGCAGAAAACTCTGGGAGTACGTGTCATACGATTACGATGAAGTGCTCGTCGGATATGACAAGCATCCCGAAGATATAGCCGGGCCTCGAGAGCCGGTCTATCGCTACTCTGTAAGACTGCCTGAGGACCAATGGTTCAAACAGCGAGAGGTTGAGGGCGTGTACTGGATAAGCATTGCGGCCGTTTACAATTCGAATGTCACCCTCAACCATCAAGGCTGGGGCTGGACAATCCACGAGTATGTCTTCGGTGACAACGCCGTTCAGGGCTACTGGCTTGAGCCGGACCTACAGGACGAATGGATCTGGGAAGAAATCTTCGACCAGACCGGACTAAGTGCAGATATGTCCTTCATCCTGTACACAGACCCCGATAAGTGCGTCAACTGTGCCGATTACAACTGGGATGACACGGTGCACTTCTTCGATTATGCAATCTTTGCCCTCGACTGGATGTGGACAGGCCCCGCCGGCGGTTATGCCAACGGTGATTTGAACTGCAGCGGCAAAGTGGACTTCGAAGACCTCGAGATTTTCTGCAACCAGTGGCTTGATAGCTGTCCGTAACGCCTGAATGCATATTTGTAAAATCAAAGGGCTGTGAGATTTTCACTCACAGCCCTTTTCTTTTACACAATCAACCTCATCAGGAAAATTCAAATATGCGAACTCTCCGAAAGACCTTTTCGCCGCTTTGTCATAGACCTTCGCAGCGTCGGCCTCATTATTGAAATGTCCTAAAAATTTATATCTGCCTTTCTCTGTAATACTCGAAACCCACTTACCTGCCTTTTTATTCCAGTGAACACCCTTATATTTCGATGTCTTATACCTGCCCCTGCAATTACGAACATTTTCTCTTATCGCGCAAATCCGCAAATTACTTCTCCTGTTATTCAGGCCGTTGCCGTCCTTGTGGTCCACAACCTTATCTTTCGGTGCATTCATAATATACCTGTGCATACTCATACTCCTCTTATTAAAACGTCGATAAGCATAATATCTGCCGTCGCTGCACGTTGCATACCACTTAAATTGGTTAAGCCACTCGTAGTCTTTCAAATCGACGATAGCGATTTTACCTTTCGTCAGCGGTATGAATCTTATGTCACCATCTTTCGGCTGTTCGACTGTAGGCCGCTCAATTACAGGTCTTGACCGAAAGTTCCTGCACAAATCACCTTTTCCCACGAGTCGAAGCCGACCGGCAAAATCCTGCCTGTTCACGCAGACAAAAACAATTTTGCCCTCACCTTTCGCCTGAACAAAATAAATACAGTTTTTGCACTTCTTTGCGTGCAACTTTTCCCACCCTCCGTTTTTTTTTATTAAAAGTTCAATGTTCTAAGTTCAATGTCGAATGTTCTCTTTCTGTCCTCCGCAATCTGTATTCTGTATTCTGTATTCTGTATTCTGTTTTTCCCTCCTCCCCCCACAATTGGACCCCCTTGCACGATCTTGCGCGCATTTGCGCTTTTTTAAAGGCGGCATTTTCTGTAAGTGCTTATGGCTAAAGAAGTAAAAAATTTTCAAAAAAATTGGATTTTCTCAATACCCCCCTGCACGATCTTGCGCGCAAACGCGGCACAGCCATCCCGGCCGTGTGTTCACTTAGAAAATAATCAATTAGAAGATATTCAGATGATTTTTTACAGGCCGGACATCCA
>CAYXGT010000031.1:0-27126 GCA_964464635.1 uncultured Pirellulales bacterium
ACAAGACCCGGTATCGACATAAACTTTGATGCCGCCAGCGAAAGCGGCATAAGATGTCCTTCAAGCTCGTGCCCGTCAACAACACCAACTGTAATTATGACAACACCAATATAAAAAAGAGTAACAACAAGCCAGGCAATAAGAACACCAAGCGGCAAATTTTTGCCGGGCTCTCTGACTTCCTCGGCAATATTTACCACCTTATTAAGGCCGCCGAAACTGATAAAAACCAGACCGGCTGTTGCAATTATAGCCCGAAGCCCTTTTCCAAAGAAACCCTTAAATCTCGTCGGCTCTACCGTCCCTGAACCAGCTAAAATAAAAACGGCCAGTATCGCAAGCAGTACAAAAACCAAAACAATCTGAAATCTGCTCGTATGCTTTACGCTTATAATATTCAAAACCGTGAAAAAAACACAGCAGAAGATTGCTATCGACTTCATATGTACGACGTTCATATTTACGGCAAAAAATTCTGCTAAAAGAAAATCGCAAAAAATAGCCACTCCCAATACCGCAAAGGCACTTTTTAAGGCGAGTGAAAACCAGTCTGCCAATCCGGTAAAAAGTCCAAGTATCGGGCCTAAACTTCGCTCAACATAAAAATACATACCTCCTGCTCTCGGCATGGCACTGCATAGTTCAGCCTGGCTTAAAACACTCGGAATTATTAGAATCGATGCCAAAAAATAAGATAAAATTAGTGCCGGCCCCGCTCTCATATAGGCAATCGCAGGTAACACAAACAGTCCGGAACTTATCATCGCGCCGGACGCAACAGCAAATACGCCATATAAACCAAGCTCTTTTTTTAGTTCGGCCACTATTCTGTTTCCTCTTTCAACCCTGAATCTGTTCGGTGGTAAAAAAGATACAATAAAACAACCAGGCTGCCGAATAATTATGCACAACTAACTTACGATTTCAAAGAAGATTTAACAACCGAAAGTAACCAGTTCAATAAAAGACCCCCCGGTTTGATTTCAAAAGATATAAAACAAGGCAAAATAAAAAGGAAGGCTGCAAAAATGATTTTACGATTCTGCTATTCTAAAAAGGCTTTATCCTTTTCCCGCATTAACATCAGTTGTTAGTGAGATATTGCCCATATTAACATAATTTAAATACAATAAAAAAAAGCCAGATTCCATAAACAGAACCTGGCTTCGGAGGAGGGTGATGAAAAGCTCAAAGATGTATAATTGCTACGTTATCACGTTTACACAACAATCCCTCTTCTCTTAATAATCGAGCAAAAACAAAAAAAATCTTTAAGGAAAATATCAAAAACAATTGTAAATTGTACTTTTGTCCCCAATAATCAAGAATTATTTTTAAAAAACCCTGATTTTTTTAATTTTTTTCAGATATAATGCAGTTACAGTCTAAAATCAGCATTTTTTACGCTTGAAATTAAGGCTTTGTTCTCATATTTTTAACCAATAAATTGTTATTTTTTCAGGATGGTGTTAATGGAAACAAAAACGACCTTATCTGAATTGATAGAGGCCAAACGCAAGGGACAAAAGATTACAGCGGTGAGCTGCTATGACTACACAACGGCAAAATTGATATCCCGGACAAATGTGCAAATGATACTCGTAGGCGACTCGGCCGCCCAGGTAGTGCTCGGCTTTGATTCGACACTTCCAGCAACAATGGACTTTATGGTGGCAATTACCGCCGCTGTCCGGCGGGCCGCGGCGAATGTCTGCCTGGTTGCCGATATGCCTTTTTTATCATATCAACTCACAATAGAAAAGGCCGTCGAAAACGCAGGTCGATTCTTTACTCAGTGCGGCGCTCAAATGGTGAAAATCGAGGCGACAAGCGTCTATCTTGACGTCATTAAGGCAGTCAGTGACGCAGGTATGGCCGTTATGGCACATATCGGTATAAGACCTCAGAGCATAAGCAAAATCGGCCGATTCAAAGCAGAAGCCACTACTGCAGAAATGGCCGCCGAGCTTATCAACCTCGCAGAACAAATGGTCAACGCCGGCGCCTGCTCGCTGCTGCTGGAAGGAACCGCAGCAGAGGTGGCAGAGATTATAACCAGGCGCACTGAAGTTCCGGTCATCGGCTGCGGCTCAGGGCCGGGCTGCGACGGCCAAATCCTGATTGCACCGGACATACTCGGCCTGACAGAAAGCAAACCAAAATTCGCAAAAAACTATACCAATCTCAACGAAATCATAGTAGAGGCTGTTAACAACTACAGCAAAGAAGTAACAGAGAAAAAATATCCCGACAGTAAACACAGCTACCATATGAAAGAAGGTGAATTTAAGCGACTGACAGAATTGTTAAAAGGTATGGAAAACCATTAACAAACGGCTGGTATAAAAAAATATTATCATCCAGAATGCAATCGCTATTTCTCGATTGTTGAACAATTATTTCCTTTCTTACCTTCATGCTACTCAAGCTTTGTATTTATTTCCCGATTTCGCATATGCAAACAAGTTGCACACCATACACGGATGTACACCCTATACCCCTACCCATTGTCAAGACAAAAAACCGGGGTTTTTAAGGTGGACTCATCGCCGTGATAAATAAGGTGAGGTTTAACGCCAAGCCACATATAAAGGAAGAATGCAGAAAAAAACACAACTCCACCGATTCGCCGGCCAAAATCCCGGCTCAAAAACCTGTTCAAAGAGCATTGCATTTATGTTGATTACCTCTTCTTATCCGCTAAAAACCCATATCAAAAAAAATATCACCTTATTATTATGTGATACTGCCAATTAATCAGGTATTCAACTTACAGCCTTAAAAAACTGCCTGTTAAAAATGTCAAACCGTTTTTATATTGATTATACCTGCGATTTCGATTACTTTATAAAAACACATCAAGGGATAGAAATATCAGTGTTCTTACAAGGTTAGCAGGACAATAAAGGAAATAAATATGAATTCAGTACCGCCTATTTTGCTTTCATCGGTAATCTGTGACAGGGTTATATTTGATAAAATCACCGGCATGCCGAGCCTTATAAATATCATCCAGTCTATCAACGCTCCGAAGTACCCCATTCGTAATATTCTTGTTTTCTTCTGCGAGCTGACAAACGGGCACGGCATAACTGAAACAACCATACGCCTTATCAGCTCTCAAAAAGAAGAAAAGGTATTATTCGAACAAAAAGGCAAGGTTGAATTCAAGGACGTTCGGCAGGTCGTCACCCTGGCTGTTAATCTTCAGGGCGTTGTTTTTCCTGAGCCGGGTGAGTATCGTTTTCAGCTTCTTACCGATAATCAGCTCGTCGGTGAAAGGAGAATCATATGCAGACAAATCCAATTGCCGGGCAGGAAAAACGGCTGAAAGCGGAAAACGACCATATCACCGTGCCCGGCCTTTGAACACTAAATCTTTTCAACTGGAAAAAAATATCATTTCAGGGATAATATATACGCCCTTATAATTTTCATTGTATAAAAGAGTAACGAATGAATGATACACAAAACAACGCAGGGCCTGAGGCAGAAAAGCAAGCTCCTCTTCGTGTAACTCTGCTCGCCTCAAAACATACTCTGAGTGAATATTATATTCCACTGCAGCGGCTGCTCGTTGGTTTAACCGACCGGTCAATCTGCTCGAACATCGTTTGTCCGCCTGAGACAAATATCGATTTAATTACATCTCCGGGGGTTGAGATTATCAGGTACCCGTTTTACAGACTGCCCCTTTTAGGTCGCTACAACAAAAAACTTCTCACAGAAGAGCTCAGGAATTTTAATCCTGCCGTTCTGCACTGCCTCAGCGAAGACGAGGCGGCACTTGCACGAATACTGTCAAAGCAATTAAACATCCCTTATCTGCTGACAATCGACAGCCCGCATAAAAGGTTCGCTCAAATATCCCTTTCCTCTAAAAGGCTTGCACAAATAATCGCCCCTACAGAGAGCCTCGCCGCCGACATTGCCAAAATGTATCCGAGATTTTCAGGGCGGGTAAAACATATAAACATAGGAACGTTTGTGCCCCAGTCCACGCAATGCTTTAGCAAAAATACACAACTGGCCAGTATCATAACCTTATGTCCCCCAAAGGAAGATTCAAAATTTTCGAATCTACTCAGTGCGGCAAGACACCTGGCAATTGAAGGATATGAGTTTATTCTGACTATCATAAGCAACAATAAAGCTGAAAAACAGCTTAGAGCCCTGATATCAGCTCTGGGATTGACTCAAAATGTAATTATTATTCCAAGAATCGAGCCCTGGAGGCAACTTGTGGCTGCGGGCGACATCTTCGTACAAGCCTGGCCAAGCAGCTCTTTCAATCTGATTTTACTGAAGGCAATGAGTGTCGGTACGGTTGTCGCAGCCTGCAAAGGAGGAGTTGATGACTTTATAATCGAAGGCAAAACCGCCGTCGTCTTCAACCCCGACGATGAATTGAGTATATATAATTGTTTGCGAGAACTGTTCAACAGCCGTGACAAGGCAAGAAAAATCGCACGACAAGCTCAGCAGTATGTAAAACAAAACCACTCTGTCAGTAAAATGATTGACGAAACGCTGCAGTTATATAATGAAGCTGTCCAGTGGTATCGCAACACATAATTGCAAACTCGACATTCGCACGACGGCTCTTTAGAAGAAAGGGAAAAGCATTATTAAACAGGTAAACATCCCCTATTATACCATCGCCGATTATTCGAGCAGGCCGTAATCTTTTAAGGTCTGCTGCAAAATCTTCTTTTTACTTTCATCCAGAGGCGTCATAGGCAAACGCATCTCTTCATCCGCCATATCCAGCATAGCCAACGCAGCTTTAATAGGAATCGGATTCGTCGCCAGGCTGAGCATATTTTTACTGAGAGCAAACAACTTATTATGCCACTTGCGGGCCTGCACAAAGTCACCTTCCAGAATCAAATCGGTCATCGCTTTGACGTCCTGAGGAACGATATTTGCGACAACGCTGATAACTCCCTTGCCGCCGACCGCACAAATCGGCAGTGTAAGCGAATCATCACCGGATATAACAGCCAAATCGCAGGCGTTAATTATCGACGACGCCATATCAAGTGAGCCGGTGGCCTCTTTGATAGCAACAATATTGCCCACCTCCGCCAGCCTTGCAACCGTCTCAACTGCAAGTCCCGTCCCGCCGCATCGGCCGGGTATATTATAAAGCACTATCGGCAAATCCACCTGTTCTGCAATTGTTTTAAAATGCTGATAGAAACCTTCCTGCATCGGCTTATTGTAATAAGGACAGACCTGCAATGTTGCATCAGCTCCCACCTTTTTTGAAAAAGCCGTCAGCTCGATTGCCTCGTCAGTCGAGTTCGAGCCGGCACCTGCAATTACAGGGACCCGGCCGCCGGCGGCCTTGATAACGCACTCAATCACCTTCTTATGCTCCTCGTGACTCAGAGTCGGGCACTCGCCCGTCGTGCCGACCGGAACTATCGCATCGATACCACTTTCAATCTGGAAATCAACCAGCTCTTCGAGGGTTTGAAAATCCACCTCGCCATCCTGAAAAGGCGTTATTAACGCCACCATTGCACCGTTAAACATTTCAACCTCCTGCTAACTTTGCTAAAATTGCCAAGTATCTTTTAACTACCGCCTCAAGCCCTTCATACAAAGCCTCAGCAATAAGTGCATGACCGATAGAAACCTCAAGCACACCGGCAACCTGCTCTATGAATCTGCCAAGATTTTTTAAATTCAAATCGTGACCGGCATTCACACCAAGACCTGCATCAACAGCCGCCTGAGCCGCCCGTGCATATTTTTCTATCGTTTCTTCGAGATTTTCATTCTTTCTGAAAGCTGCCGCATAAGGCTCAGTATACAGCTCAATCCTGTCTGCGCCAACCTCTTTAGCCGCCTTCATATTCTCGGCAGCGGCATCCATAAAAATACTGACCCTGATACCCAACTTCTTTAATTTCTCGATAACAGGTTTAAGCCTGTCCTGATTTTTTTTATTTAAATCCCAGCCGTGGTCGGAGGTATTCACACCAACCTCATCCGGCACAAGCGTTGCCTGGTCGCACCTGAGCTCACTTACGATTTCCATATACCTGCCGGTAAAGGGATTTCCCTCAATGTTATATTCGGTACCGGCAAACTCGCTTCGCAGCATCTCACAAATCCTGTAGGCATCGTCATAGCGGATATGCCGCTCGTCCGGCCGGGGATGAACGGTTATACCGTAAGCGCCCGCCTGAACGATAACACGCGCAGCCTCACAGACGTCCGGCAGATTCAATTCAAGGCTGCGGGCATTTCTAAGCAGCGCTATTTTATTTACATTGACACTTAGTTTAGTCATTTTCCTTACCTGAATCCAAAACCGGAATTATATCACGGTGAACCTGTTTGGCAAAAAAAAACGATAAATTCCGACGCAAACTGCTGTCCTGCTTTAGAACTACAGCTTTTTCATTGAGCAGCAAGCGAATACTCTTATAATATGAATGTTTATTCATCGCTTTTTCAGGAGTCTAAATGTGAAGACCATCGATTTGCGAAGCGACACAGTTACCCTGCCGAGCCCTGCGATGCGCCAGGCCATCGCCTCCGCCGAACTCGGTGATGATGTTTTCGGCGAAGACCCCACGATAAATAAACTTCAGCAAATGGCCGCTGAAATTACGGGCAAGGAAGCCGGCCTGCTGGTCGCAAGCGGAACTATGGGCAATCTCGTCAGCATCCTGACCCATTGCAGCCGAGGCGACGAGGTCATCCTCGGCGACCAGTCACATACATTTTACTATGAAGTCGGCGGAATCGCGGCACTCGGCGGAATTCAGGCTCATACGATACCCAACCAGCCGGACGGCACACTGAAACTATCTGACATCGCTACAGCCATACGACCCGACGGCTCACACTTTCCACCAACAAAGCTCATCTGTCTCGAAAACACCCAGAACCGCTGCGGCGGTGTAATCCTGAAACCCGACTATATGAATTCCGTCGCTGAACTGGCAAAGCAAAATAATCTTAAAATCCACCTCGACGGCGCAAGGATTTTCAACGCTGCAGTTGCCCTCGGCATCGACGTCAAAGAGCTGGTTAAAGACACCGATTCCGTTATGTTCTGTTTATCGAAAGGCCTGGCCGCCCCCGTAGGCTCGGTCATTTGCGGCTCGGCAGAATTTATAAAAAGGGCGCATAAAATCCGTAAAATGGTCGGCGGCGGTATGAGGCAGGCAGGTATCATCGCGGCAGCCGGCATCGTCGCTCTCGAGCAGATGATTGACCGACTGGCGGAAGACCATAAAAATGCAAATAAACTTGCCCACGCAATTGTTCAGATAAAAGGCTTTTCAATTAACCTCGATGCCGTTCAGACAAACATAGTTTACTTCGACCTTGACAGTGAAGATATCACAGCCCAGCAGGTCATCGAAAAAGCGAAACAAAAAGGAGTGCTGCTATTAAACCTCGGGGCTAAAACTTTTCGAATGGTAACGCATTACGGCATTGAATCAGGGGATATAGAGACAGCAATTTCAGTCCTGAGTCAGATTATGAAAACGCTTAAATGAAAGGAGATTTTGTTATGATTCGCAAGTCAGTTATCACAATATTGTGGGCAGTTCCGCTTGTATTTGTTTTCCCCGTTCTGTCATCCGGCCAGAACTTTACGCTGCTCAATGAGCCGGTCGATATCAGCAGTGATTTTTGCTGCTTTACCAACACTTATTACCTGGCTGACAGCCTTGCTGAATTCGACCCTGAATCGGCTGCCGGTAAAATTGTATATCGTCGATACGAGTACGCAACCGGCTTAGCCTTTAACGATACTTTTGCTTCTCTTAGACGCGCACGTGCCAATGAATTTCCAAGCGACGAATACGCCGAGTCACCGGCCTTGCCCTTCTGCATTGAATTTATTTCTCCACGGACAATCCGTATTCGTGCTCAAAGCGGGGCCGAAAATAAACCTGACGGCCAATCTATTATGCTGGTTGGCGGTAAAGCACTGCAAGATACGACCTCCTGGAAGTACAGTAAAGTCGAGGGCGGTCACCGTTACGCCAGTTCCTACGGCTCTGTAACGATTCTGGAAAACCCGTGGCATATTGAATTGCGAGACGCCGAAGGCCGATTGCTGACCCGTACAAATCACAGCACTGATAACAACACCTCCATTACGCCGATTATGCCGTTCTGTTATGTCCGCAGGGCTTCGGATTATTCCCGCAGTTTCAATGCTGTCTTCTCACTGTCACCGGGAGAAAAGATTTTCGGCTGCGGCGAATCATTCACCCGCCTCGATAAACGAGGTCAGAAAGTCGTACTCTGGACCAACGACGCAAGGAGCGCCGAGACCGAAAAAATGTATAAGCCGGTTCCTTTCTTTATGAGCAGCCGCGGATACGGTGTGTTTATGCACACCTCAACACCGATTACCTGCGACTTCGGGAAATATTTCAGCGGCATTTATTCTTTAATGATTGGCGACGACGAGCTTGATTTGTTTGTTTTCCTTGGCAGCCCAAAAGAAATACTCAATGAATATACAAATCTGACCGGCAAAGCTGCGATGCCGCCGTTATGGTCTTTCGGCCTGTGGATGAGCAGAATTACTTATAACTCTGAAGAACAGGTGCGCTCAGTTGCCAAAAAGTTGCGCGATAATAAAATACCCTGCGATGTGATTCATATTGATACCGGCTGGTTCGAGACCGACTGGCGCTGCGACTATGAATTTTCAAAGTCACGGTTCGAAGAGCCTGAAAAAATGATAGCGGATTTGAAAAGCGACGGTTTCCACATCTCTCTTTGGCAGTTGCCTTACTTTGTGCCCAAGAATCGATACTTTAAGGAGCTTGTGGAGAACGAACTCGTTGTCAAAGACGCCAAGGGCAATCTGCCAAATGAAGACGCTGTTCTTGATTTTTCAAATCCGCAAGCCGTCAAATGGTATCAGGACAAAATCGCCGGTCTGCTCCGTATGGGCGTAGGCGCGATTAAGGTTGACTTCGGCGAAGCGGCTCCATTCAAAGGCCTGTATGCCTCCGGACGAACAGGATTCTACGAACACAACCTTTACCCGCTTCGATATAACAAGGCCGTTGCCGACATAACCAAACAGATTACCGGTGATACGATTATCTGGGCTCGAAGCGCCTGGGCAGGCTCTCAGCGTTATCCTCTGCACTGGGGAGGTGACGCCGAAAATGCCGACACCGGAATGGCCGGACAGCTTCGCGGGGGATTGTCCTTCGGGCTGAGCGGCTTTTCATTCTGGAGTCACGATATTGGTGGTTTCGTAGTCCGGACACCGGCTGAGCTTTACCATCGCTGGATGCCGTTCGGTATGCTCACCTCACACAGCCGATGTCACGGGGCTCCACCGAAAGAGCCGTGGGAATACGGCGAAGAATTTATGAACGATTTCAGGGCCGCTGCAGAAATAAAATATAAACTGATGCCTTACGTCTATGCACAGGCCAAACACTGCAGCGAGCAGGGCCTGCCTATGCTACGTGCGCTTTTCATCGAGTATCCCGACGATGCCGGAAGTTGGCTGATTGAAGATGAGTACCTGTTCGGCTCGGATATATTAGTTGCACCTCTGCTGCACGCTGACACTGCCAGCCGGGATGTATATCTGCCCGCAGGTAAATGGATTGATTACCAAACGAAAAAAATCTATACCGGCGGCTGGCATCATATCGAGGCCGGCAAAATTCCTATAGTTATCCTTGTGCGCGACGGGGTAGTTTTACCGCATATCGACATTGCGCAATCAACAATGCAAATGGACTTCTCAAAAATCGAGCTTGTCATTTACGCAACCGATACTCAAAAAACAGCAAAGGGCTTGTTCTGCCTGCCGTCGGATAACAAACTGCACAGCCTGTCTCTGACTAAAAAGAACGGTAAGTTCGTTCTGGATAACGACCCATTGAAAGGAAAAGTAACCTGGAAAATAATAGCTGCCATTCCCTGAGCGAACTTTTTTTAACTGTACATTTCGTTGAAGAATTTGTTGGCTGCGACGACGGCGGAGCGCATCATATCCTCCGCTTTGGCCGTATCTCTTTCTGCCAGATGTTTCATCAGTTTATTATTGTCAAGTTGTTCGGCGGCCTTTTCACAGGCTTCCCAGCTTAAGACGCTTCGTATAACTCTTTCAATCGCCTGCTGCTCATTGTCATAGGCCCTCGGCTGCATATCGTGTCCGAACCAGCGGCTGTAACCTGCCTGCTGAATAAGGCCTGCTATCGCGACGTTCATACCATTTACTCTTGTGCCGTGGTCGATGTCGAATTTTCCCGGCCCGCCGAGAATTATACCATCGTTATAGCCTTGGCTGTTCAGGTGCATATGGACCATCATATCATTATCCAGCTCTTCAACCGAATCGTAAACGTGGTCCAGCCCTATCATTTCTGAGTGACCAAACTCCTTGTTTACGCCTTTATTTTCCCTGGAAACGCCGAATTCCTCTTCAATTCTTCTCCAGAACAACAGTGCACTTGCGACTGTTGGTATCAGCATTGCCGGGTGTCCTTCGTTCGGCTTTGGTTCAAACGCTATATAGAGATTACCGCCTTTTTTCTGTTCATATTTGCACAATTCCGCAATACTTTCTTTAAGGTTTTGATACATTTGCTTAATTCCAATCGTGGCGATATCATAGCCGAAAGAGCCGTTCCAGATGACAAGAGCCGGTGCTTTTTCCGGGTGCCACGCCTTCTTCAAAGGCCCATAAGCTAAATCGACCGTTTTTGTCCCCAGGCCTTCTGCACTTTTTCTCTCCTGCGGGTCCAGCGATGTTATCCCGCCGTACGCATAGTGGCAATGAGCGCCGGGAGTAATCATCGCCAGATACAAGCCTGTATCAACCAAAGCATCAGCTACATCCGCTGCGTTCGTGTCGTCCACTTCCGCGTCGTAATGCATCTCTATTCCCAGCTCGATATTACTCGGAAGTCTGGGGGCTATCTTGTCCTTTACTAACCTAATCATCTCCGGCGTGCCGAATTTATCACCATCCCATTCAGGCCTTTGGTCACCGGGTACAAATCCACCCTTGCCCGGATTAAACGTCCATCTGCATATACTGTGAAATGATTTATCTTTTGCCATACCTATCAGCTCCTTTCCAAAACATCTTCTAATTTACTTCGCCAGTTTTCGTAAGCGTTTTTATAGGCCGCCTGCATCTTTACATCAGGTTCAATTTTTCTAACACATTCAAATCCCACGAATGCCTCTTCATAATCTTTGTATGTCCCTGCTCCTATACCTGCTCCTCTTGCGGCACCCTGAGCGCCGTCGGTATTATACAATTCTACTGTCGCACCGGTTACTGAAGCAAAGGTTTCGCAAAAAACGTCACTTAAAAACATATTAGCGCAGCCTGCATAAATAGTTTTAGTTTCGACGTTCATCTGCTTCATTATATCCAGCCCGTACTTCATTGCAAAAACAATTCCCTCCTGTCCCGCCCGTAAAAGATGCTCTCTGCTGTGCCTGTTGAAATTCAAACCGTGAACAGAAGCGCCGATATCCCTGTTCTCAAGTGTCCTTTCGGCACCGTTTCCATAGGGCAGAACAATAACACCATCAGAACCGATACCTACTTTTTGGGCAGCCTTATCCATCTGCTCATAGCTTAACCCGGCTGCCGCCGTATCTTTAAGCCACCTGTTGCATATCCCCGTGCCGTTGATACACATAAGCACGCCATATACAGGTTTATCGATACTGTAATTGACGTGGGCAAAGATGTTTACTCTCGATTTGGCATCGTAGCCGGCTTCTTCAGTGACACCGTAAATTACTCCGCTCGTCCCTGCGGTCGTTGCCGCCTCTCCGGCGTTGAGAACCTTCAATGAAAGTGCGTTGTTAGGCTGGTCCCCGGCGCGGTATGTTATCGGCACATCTGCTCTAAGCCCAATTTCCCCTGCAGCCTGTCTTGTCAATTTGCCCTGCATTGAAAATGCAGGCAGAGCCTGCGGTATCAAATCTTTATCAATCTCGTAGTAATCCAGCACAATATCAGCAATTCGCCCTTTCTTAAAATCCCACAGTATCCCTTCAGACAATCCCGAATACGTTGTCTTAATCTCACCGCACAATTTCATCGCTATAAAATCTCCCGGCAGCATTATCTTGTGTATTTTTCTATAAATCTCCGGTTCGTTATCCTTGACCCACTTTAGCTTCGATGCAGTGAAATTGCCCGGCAGGTTCAGGCAATGCTCAAAACATTTTTTTTCACCGATTTTTTTCGCTGCCCGCTGCCCGATTTGCACCGCCCTGCTGTCGCACCATATTATCGCCGGCCGCAAAACTTCGAAATTCTTATCAACCAGCACAAGACCGTGCATCTGGTATGATATTCCTATTGCTGATATGTCCTGAAGTTTGTCCCCCGACTGGTTTTTAAGCTTGGCTATCGCCGCCTTTACATTTTCCCACCAAACTAATGGGTTCTGCTCGGCCCAGCCGGCCTGTCCGGCAATAATCTCAAGCTCCGTATCAGGACTGGACGCAGATGCAGCTACTTTGCCGCTATCGGCATCCAGCAAAGATGACTTCACAAATGAACTTCCGACGTCTAATCCAAGCAAATACATATTCAGCCTGCCAAAGTTAATTATCAGTAACAATTAAATAAAAACACATTCTCATTTCTTTGTCCACACAAAATTTCACGACATAGGCATAAATGAGTACAACAGGCCGTAGCCCTTAAAAATGTAGTATATCATCATCAGGCAGACGAGTCCATAAATAATTTTCGGCAGCCAGAAACTGAAAAGCTGGAAGTTAAAGACAGCGGTTTCAGAATTCATATCTGCAAGTTTTTTTACGGAAGAATCGAGCTGACCCGATTCCTCGCCGGATTTCCATAAATCGATAAAGCCGTCGGACAGCGGTTCCTTGAAACCTTCGGATGCATCCCTGCCCTGCTGTACACATAACTCTGCTCCTTTCAGTCTGTCGGCTATAACGAGGTTGGTCGTAGTCTGTGTTGCTATTCTCGTGCAGTCGGTTATGGGAACGCCCGCACTTAACAGAATGTAAAAACTATAGCAATAACGGCTCAGAGCGAGATGCTTCAACGCCTTTCCCAGTGCCGGTATAAGCAGTGATACAGTATCAAGAGCATATCGCAGCGGGCCGGTTCTGGGCGTAAAAATGATAATCAGATAAATGATTAATGCAGGAACAAAAAATATACTCATTATAAAAATCGATTGACGAACGGCATCAGAAACTGTGGAATGACCCAAAATAAGGCTGGGCAAAGGAATAAACAGGGCTGCAAAAAAAAGTATAACCGCCGGAAAAAGCAGGCCGGAAATAATCTTACCCTTAATCGTTTTTTTGAGGTTATGCCACTGTGAAAGCATCATTAAAACCCTGGGCAGGCTGCCGGAATTCTCCGCAGCCTCTATCGCCAGAACATCCAGCCGGTCGAAAACCTTCGGAAATC
Organism: uncultured Pirellulales bacterium; assembly: GCA_964464635.1. Classification (GTDB taxonomy): domain Bacteria; phylum Planctomycetota; class Phycisphaerae; order Sedimentisphaerales; family Anaerobacaceae; genus CAYLMG01. The sequence goes on from CAYXGT010000031.1 coordinate 13,442, forward strand.
TTTGCATCGCTTCCGTGAGTGTATTTCCTTCCTGTATGATTTTCAGGATTTTAGTAAGCGTCTCGCGCATTCTGCGAGATGAGCTTTGTGCAGTTACCGTCAAGGCCCGCGAAATGGGCAGGCCCGCATCGAGCATCGTTGAAAGATTGTGATAAAACAATTCATTATTAACAGCCATAAGTAAATCATAATACACTTCTATGACGAAAAAGCGAACAAATCCTGCAGGCTCTTACTTCTGTTGTGCAACCTTTATCCTCTTGCCATAAATGGATTTATGATTTAACATAACAGGCTGTGGAATTGCATAATACTGTAGCTGTTATTACCGGCTCGACCGGCCGATTAGGCTCGGCAATTGCCATCGCACTGGCCGAGGCAGGCTGCCACTGTATCTGCCATTACAACAAAAATCACGAGAAGGCAAAATCAATTGTCGAAAAGATTCAGCATTACAAAGTCAAGGCTGAGGCAATCCAGGCAGAACTTACCGACAAAAAACAAATAGAAAATCTATTCGAACAGGCCGGCCGGCTCGGCACACCGCAGATTCTGATAAACTCGGCAGCAGTCTTTTCCAGACAGCCGCTGAAGGAAGTCAGCTTCAACGAGGCACAAAAAGTCTTAAATATAAATCTGACAGCCGCTATTCTTACGAGCCGAAACTTTGCTAAATCCATAAATGAAAATTTTCCGAACAGCTCTTGCGTCGCAGGAAAAATAATTAATATCGCCGATGCAGGCGCAATACGGCCCTGGGCCGGCTATGTCCTTTACTGCTCCTCGAAGGCAGGCCTGATTGGAGCAACAAAAGCACTCGCAAAAGAGCTGGCTCCAGCCGTTTGCGTAAATGCAATAGCGCCGGGAATAGTAACCTGGCCCGAAGGTTTTGACGAACAGCAGAAAGAAAGACAGCTTTCATTTATACCCATAAAAAGAACCGCCAGACTGCAAGAAATAACAAATGCCGTTAAATTTCTTTTAGAAAATGATTATATTACAGGGCAGGTCCTTTGTGTTGACGGCGGAAGGAGCATTTGATAGCTTTAGGACACAGAGAAAAAAATCAGAGAATAATTTATGAAACTGAACTGGGCTAATCGAATCACGATTATCAGGGTGCTTTTAATCGCGCCTTTTGTCATCCTAATGCTGAAAATAAATGAGCAGGAGCTTGACGAATCAATGCGTAACCTGATGCGTTACTTCGCCACAGCCGTTTTCCTGTTTATGGCATTAAGTGACGCTCTCGACGGCTTTCTCGCCCGCAAAAGCAGGCAGATCACAAGACTCGGCGCATTTTTAGACCCTATGGCAGACAAACTGCTGATGACCTGCGCCTGTTTGCTGCTCGCTTCCAATCGAGGCCACATCGAGAGCTTCCGCCTGCCGACTCCCGTAGTTGTGCTCATAATTGGAAAAGATTTGTTTTTGCTGATAGGTTTTGTAATCGTCTATTTTATTACCTTCAAAATATTCATTGCTCCCATCCTGATAGGCAAGATTGCAACCGCCCTTCAGCTGATAATGGTGCTTGCGACGCTTATTTCACCGGAAGTGTCCCGCGTTATACCTGCCTGGAAGTGGCCCCTAAGCATTCTCTGGTGGTCGGCTGCGGGTACGGCGATTCTCGCTACGCTTATTTACATTCGAAGCGGAAGCCGTTATATTGCAGAACACGAAAATAAAAACGGAAACAACAACCTTAAAAATAAATAATTCATCGATAAAAATGATGAAATTCTCAGAAATACAGGAAGTTCTCGAAGAGCTGCGAAAAGGCAGAATAATCGTCCTGGTCGATGATGAAGACCGTGAGAACGAGGGAGACCTTGTCTGCGCCGCCGAAAAAGTTACACCCGAGGTAATAAATTTTATGGCCAAATTCGGCAGAGGCCTTATATGCCTTCCTTTAACAGCCGAAAAATGCGACCAGCTTGCACTGCATCCGCAAACAACAGAAAACACAGCCCGTTTCGAAACCGCATTTACCATCAGCATCGACGCCGCCAAAGAAATCTCAACAGGCATAAGCACCCACGACAGGGCAAAAACCATCCAGACCGCAATAGCCGACAATGCAAAGCCGGCCGACCTCGTCAAACCGGGACATATCTTTCCATTGAGGGCACGCGAAGGCGGTGTCCTCGTTCGTGCAGGCCAGACCGAAGGAGCAATCGACCTGGCAAGGCTGGCAGGACTAAAACACGCAGCCGTTATCTGCGAGATTATGAACGAGGACGGAACAATGGCAAGGGTCCCGCAGCTATTGAAATTCTGCGAAAAACACAATCTTAAAATATCATCAATAGCAAAACTTATCGAATACCGTCTGCAGAGGGAAAGCCAGATAAAACGTCTCGAATCCGTCAACCTGCCAACGGATTACGGCCGGTTCAACCTGATAGCCTACGAAAGCATAACAAGCAACGAGCCCCACCTTGCATTGTGTAAAGGAAGTATCGGTGAGCTCGACAGCGACGGCAATCCAATCGAACACGATGAACCTGTGCTCGTCAGGGTACACTCGGAATGTATGACCGGCGACCTGTTCCATTCACAGAGATGCGAATGCGGATACCAGCTCATCGAATCTCTAAAGATGATAGAAAAACAAGGCGAAGGTGCCTTGATATATCTTCGGCAGGAAGGCAGAGGCATCGGCCTGACAAACAAGCTGCGGGCATACAAGCTCCAGGAGCAGGGGCTCGATACCGTCGATGCAAATATAAAACTCGGATTTATGCCGGACAAGCGTGACTACGGAATCGGCGCACAAATCTGCCGCGACCTCGGCCTTAAAAACATTAGAATATTAACCAATAATCCAAAAAAAATAAGCAGGCTCGAAGTGTACGGAATAAAAATCGTCGAGCAAATACCCTTAAGGGCCAAACCATCCGAGCATAATATCGACTATCTAAAAGCAAAGAAGTATCGCCTCGGACATATACTTGACGAAGACCTCTAAAAAAAGTAAAAAGACAAAAGAAAAGATGACATCGATAAAAATTGATAAAACAGTCTTTGTATTAAAAATAATTCTCTGCTGCACTCTCGCTGCAATCGTCGGCTGCCAGCCCGTTCCGCCCGGACAAACAGCTCAAAAGCAAAAACCGCAGGCCGAACCGCAAACCTGCATCCACAGCAGCTTCGCTCCCGATAAAATTGAAATTACGCCCCTGACTGAAATGACTATCGACAGCAGCCAAAATGCAGTAATAAAAGCCTATGTCAGCCTGCTTGATTCGTCTAATTGTCAGAAAAAATGGCCCGGCATCTTCCGCTTCGAATTATACCAGAGAGTACTGCGGTCTGCAGAGCCGAAAGGCAGAAGACTTTTTATCTGGCCCGACATCGACCTGACAGAGGAAAATGCCAACAACACTTACTGGCTGGACTTTCTGCGGGCGTACGAATTCGACCTCGAATTCGAACCTGCTGCAAATCAGGACTATATATTACAGGCAACCTGTCTGTCAGGCGACAACAAGAGACTCTCAACAGAAGTAATTCTCAAGCCCCAACAAAAACCGTGAGCTCAAAGCTGCTTTTTCCCCAATATAAAAACACTTGCAGAAAACTTCTTTTGTCGGTATTATTCTTGATTCGTTTTTGGACTCTACAGTTAAAAATATTATCCATCTAAGAAAGGAAATACCTGATGAATGAATCAGCAATCGACGAACTGTGTATTCAAACGATTCGTTTTCTCTCAGCCGATGCCATCCAGAAGGCCAAATCCGGCCATCCCGGGATGCCGATGGGAATGGCACCTGCAGCTTATGCGCTCTGGACAAGACTGATGCGGCACAATCCCGCCAATCCAAAATGGCTCAATCGTGACCGCTTCGTACTTTCCGCCGGTCACGGCAGTATGCTGCTGTATTCTCTGCTGTATCTGACAGGCTATGGAATGAATCTTGACGATTTGAAAAACTTCAGGCAGTGGGGCAGTAAAACTCCAGGCCACCCGGAATACGAACCCGACCTCGGTATCGAAGTTACCACCGGACCCCTCGGACAGGGCCTGGCAAACGCAGTCGGTATGGCTATAGCCCAAAAGTACCTGGCCAGCCAATTTAACAAAGACGGTTTTCCGGTCTTCGATTACAAAATTTTCACAATAGCGGGTGACGGCTGCCTGCAGGAAGGCGTCTCAGCAGAGGCAAGCTCGCTCGCGGGACACCTCGGCCTGGACAATCTTATCGTAATATACGATGACAATCACATTACAATCGACGGCAAAACAAGCCTCTCTTTTACCGAGGATGTCGTTAAGCGTTACAAAGCTTACGGCTGGAACGTTATAATCGTCGATGGTGACGGCAATGACCTAAAACAAATAGAAAAAGCAATCAAAAAAGCTAAACGTTCCAAGGGCAAACCGGCAATCATAAAGCTGCGAACGCATATCGCGTACGGCAGTCCCAACAAGCAGGACACCGCCTCTGCCCACGGCTCACCGCTGGGTGAAGATGAAATTAAGCTCACAAAGACAAATTTCGGCTGGGACAGCGAAAAAACCTTTTTTGCCCCCGAGCAGGTAACCGAATTTATGCTCAAGGCCGTCAATAAAGGAAAACGCGCAGAGGCCAAATGGAACAAGCTGCTGAAGAAATATTCCAAAGCCCATCCCGAGCTCGCAAAACAATTACTGGACGTTTCAGAAGGAAAACTGCCTATCGATATAGACCAGCTCCTGCCGAAATTCGAAGCCGGCAGCTCAGTCGCTACTCGAAAAGCCTCAGGAAACACACTTAACGCCCTGATGCCTCATCTGCCGATGGCCCTCGGCGGCTCAGCCGACCTTACACCTTCGAACAACACCCGTTTCGAAGGTGCCGACGATTTCCAAAAAGACAACAACGCAGGAAGATATATCCGTTTCGGCGTAAGAGAGCACGCGATGGGTGCTATCTTAAACGGCATCTCCGTCAGCGGCACTTTAAGAGCCTACGGCGGAACGTTTCTTGTCTTTAGCGACTATATGAGGCCGGCAATCAGGGTAGCAGCTATGTCGGGCTATCCATCCATATTTGTGTTCACCCACGACAGTATCGGCGTAGGAGAAGACGGCCCGACACATCAGCCTGTCGAGCATGTAGCCGCTCTTCGGGCGATACCGAATCTGCTCGTCTTCCGCCCTGCCGACGCCAACGAGGCCGCACAGGCCTGGAAGTTTATTCTTAATTATAAAGACGGCCCCGTCGCAATCTGCCTGACAAGACAGGGCTTGACCGTACTCGACCAGCAGCAGTATGGCTCAGCAGCCAATCTCTACAGAGGCGCTTATGTCCTCAAAAAGGCTGACCAGCCTGACGTCCTTCTTCTTGCAACGGGTTCGGAAATCGGCGTCGCAATCGAAGCCGCCGCAAAACTCGCCGCTGAAAATATAAAAGCCCAAATCGTAAGTATGCCCTGCTGGGAACTGTTTGAAAAGCAGGACAAAGCCTATAAAGACTCGGTCCTGCCGCCGGCTGTCAGGGCAAGGGTAGGCATCGAGGCCGGCGTGGAATCAGGATGGCACAAATGGCTGGGTGATAAAGGCATTTTCATCGGAATGTCGTCGTTTGGCGCATCTGCACCCGGCAAGGTCTGCTTCGAGAAATTCGGCATAACAGCCGAAAAAACCGTCGCCGCCGCCAAAAAATCTATGGGAAAATAGCAATATTTACCTAAACGAATCCTTATCAAAGGCGGGCTAAAAGCCCGCCTTTTGATTATCAGCTAAAATTCAAAGATTGTCTGATTACACAATATCAATTAAAATACATTCTGGTGGATATTGGAAAAGATAAGGCAGTCGCAAAAATCATTTCCCGGCTGAAGGCTGCCATACAGTCAAAGGGGCAGGTAAAAGTCGAGGGAAGCTGGGGGTCCTTTGCGCCTTTATTGGCTGCCTATATATCAAAAGAACTTAAAATCCCCATCCTTTACATCCGCCCGCATATCGACGCCGCCGACAAGGCAGCCGACGACCTGCAGACCTTCGGTGCAAAAAATGTCGAGCCCCTGCCCGCCTGGGAAGACGAAGAGCAAATCATAGACGCAACCGACGAAATAAGAGCACAAAGACTAAAATTAATCCTTAAGCTTCTAAATAATCAGGACTTTTTAATACCCGCCTCGATACAGGCTATTTGCCAGCCGGTACCGAAAAAAAACGCAATTCAGTCTGCAAGTCTGAAATTGTCCGTTAATAAACAGCTCTCTCCGGAAAATATTATTCAATGGCTCGTGGATAACAATTTTGAAAATGTCGATAAAATCGACCTGCCCGGCCAGTTCGCCCGCAGAGGGGGCATCATCGACATCTTCGCTCCCGTCGCGGCAAATTTAACATTCACTGAAAAATCTAAACTGCAGGACTTCACAAAAACAGAGGCTGCTGTCAGAATCGAATTTTTCGCTGATAACATCGAGAGTATCAGAATAATAAATCTCGATACGCAGCGTTCCCTCGAGCAGATAGAGGCTATCGACATAATATCAGCCGCTTCCGGAGCCGGCCAAAAAGACAAAGAGCTTTTCATAAATCTTCTGCCACCTCAGACACTTATCATCTTGGATGAACCAACTGAAATCGAAGAGGTTGCCGGCCTGTATATCGCAAGAGTAGAAAACCCATCGCAGCTTCATAAATGGCAGGATATTTACACCGCCGTACAAAATTTTACCCGGCTGCATATTTGCAGATTCGCAGCCTCCGACGAAGATTTTATTAAACTCAACATCAAGAGCACCCAGCCCTATCAGCACAAGGCGGCCGGCGCCTGGGCAACTCACAAGGCTGCACTCGAGAAGCTAATCGACGAAGCAAAACAGGCAAAAAAAGTTTATCTGTACTGCGAAAGCTCGGCTGAAATCCAGAGGGTCGGTGAAATTGTAAAGCAGACGAGCAAAAAACTGCCGGCAAATTTCAATCTGCTAAAGGGCTTTATTCATCAGGGCTTCGTCATAAGCTCACTGAACGCAATCGTAATCAGCCACCACGAATTATTCGGCCAGTTCGCTCTTCGAAGGCTGCAGCGTCCGATGCGACCGAGCGCACCGATAGATACCCTCGCAGACCTTATGCCCGGCGACTACGTCGTCCACGCCTCATACGGCATCGGCAGGTTCACCGGCGTAGAAACAATAAAACAAAAAAGCGGAACCAGCGAGCACCTCACAATCAAATACGCAGACGACATCAAGGTTCACGTCTCCGTCAGCAATATTAATCTCATTCAAAAATATATCGGCACCTCTCCCAAAAGGCCGAACCTGAGCAAAATCGGCTCGAAAAAATGGCAGAAGCAAAAAAGTAAAGTTGCAAAAGCAATCCAGGACCTCGCTGTTGAATTGCTCGAGGTCCAGGCAAAAAGACAGCTTGCCGGAGGCTTTGCCCTCCCCGCCGATTCGAACTGGCAGAGAGAATTCGAAGAATCTTTTCCATATCAGGAAACGCCCGACCAGTTCACCGCCGCCGAAGATATCAAAAACGATATGCAGCAGCCGGTTGCTATGGACAGACTCCTTTGCGGTGACGTTGGCTATGGAAAAACCGAGCTTGCTATGCGGGCCGCTTTTAAAACCGTGGAAAATAATAAGCAGGTCGCCGTACTCGTCCCCACAACAGTTTTATGCGTGCAGCACGGCCGAACCTTCACCGAAAGATTCGCCGATTTCCCCGTCTGCATCGAAATACTCAACCGCTTCAAAACCTCGAAACAAACAGCAGACATCATCAAGCGCACAAAGGAAGGAAAGGTCGATATCCTGATAGGAACGCATCGCCTGCTGAGCGGAGATGTCGGTTTCAAAAACCTCGGACTTCTGATTATCGATGAGGAGCAGCGATTCGGAGTCAGGCAGAAAGAGAAACTGAAAAAAATGAGAGTCAACGTCGATATCCTCACAATGACCGCGACTCCGATACCCAGGACCCTGCATATGTCACTATTAGGCCTGCGCGATATCAGCTCACTGGTAACGCCGCCTCTCGACAGAAGAAGCATAGTAACCAGCGTCACCGGCTATAATAAAGAGCTAATCAAAAAAGCTGTCATCCGTGAAATCAACCGCTCAGGCCAGGTGTTCTTTCTGCACAACAGGGTAAAAACCATAGATAAAAAAGCATTCGAAATCTCAAAACTGCTCGAGCAGACGAAAGCCCAAATCGCAACAGCTCACGGCCGAATGCACAAAGAGCAGCTCGAAAAAACTATGATTGATTTTGTCGAAGGCAAAATCGACGTCCTCGTCTGCACTACCATTATCGAATCCGGACTCGACATCCCGAACGCCAACACTATCTTTATCGACAACGCCGACCGCTTCGGCCTGGCGGAGCTGCACCAGCTACGCGGACGCGTCGGAAGGTACAAGCACAAAGCCTTCGCATATATGCTCCTGCCACCCAAAAGAACCATTACCCCCCTCGCTTCCAGAAGGCTAAAGGCCATTGAGGATTACTCTCATCTCGGCGCGGGATTTCGCATAGCGCTGCGTGATTTGGAGATTCGCGGGGCCGGCAATATACTCGGCGCCGCGCAATCAGGCCACATCCAGCTAATCGGCTACCAGATGTATTGTGAGCTCCTCGCTGCGGCCGTAAGAAAACTGAAAAATCAGCCCGAAGAAAAAATCCCCGTCGCAGTTCTCGATATCGGTATCACGACCTATATACCGAAAAATTACATACCATCCGACAGACACCGGATGGAGGCCTACCGCAAGATTGCCGTCGCGAAGACAATCCAGCAGATAAAAGACCTGGCCGCCGAATTAAATGACCTTTACGGCCCTGTTCCGGACGAGGTAAAGCTGCTGCTCGATTTAACAGAGCTGAAAATCAAAGCTGCACAACTCGATATAAAGGCAATTATTGCTTCAGGCAAAAGTCTTGTTTTCTCTTTTGCACGAGCAATAAGCAACAAAGACAAGTTGCTATTCAAAAATGTCGCAGGAAAACTGATAATCTCAGATGATAAAACCATTTACCTGCATCTGCCAAAAAACTATCTCGAACCGCAAACGCTGATTAACATACTGAGAAAAATCCTTGCCGTACCTGATAAAAAAATTAAGGAGAAACAATTGTGTTACAAAGAATAAGTAAAATAACGTTGTTAATTATCGCGGCGGTTCTGTCAGCAAATAATCTCAGGGCCGGCGACAACATTGGCAAATCTCCGCTCGATGAGCTGCCGCCGCACATAAAGCAGGTTACACCGTTCGGGCAAAGAGCGGACTTCTCGCACGACGGCAAAAAAATATTGTTCCTCGAAAAAACATTCGGCGACGCGTATGAAGTCGAGCTGGCAACTGGTAAGCTCAAGCCGATAACACATCATTATTATCATACAGGCTACACACGGGCACTGTACCTGAGCAATGGTGACATACTCCTTTCCGGGCCGAAGCGCCTCGACCCCGATAATCCATCGGCTGGCCGAAGCGAAAAAAATGCCCAGCTTTGGGTATTAAAAAAAGACCTCTCCGGACCACCTACACCACTCGGTGAAAACTGCTCGGAAGGGCCAGCCGTCTCGCGAAAAAATTTGAAAATCGCCTGGACCCGAAACAACTTTTTTTACCTTGCTGATATCGTTTATGAAAACGGCAAGCCAGAAATCGCCAACAAGAAAAAAATCCTCGACGCCAATGATTTGCCTTTCAGATGCTCTCTCGAAACACAGAACTTCAGGCCGCCCGACGAAAAAGAGCTTACCTTCACTGCTTATGGATACCAGGGAACCGAGGTTTTTGGCCTTAATATCGAAACCGGCAAAGTAACAAATTATTCGAATGCCCCAGATCAATACGACGAGCCCGAAGGAATCTTCCCCAACGGAAAATTCACAACCGTTGAATGCGACAAGCACTATCCGAGAGGATACCAATATGACGATATTTATAAACTGGCTCTCGATGGTTCCGGCAAAACAGAAAGGTTGACCTTTTTCGCCGACTATCCGGGATATAAAGCCTCCAATCCCGTCATAAGCGATGACGGCCGGTTTATGGCGTTTCAATATGCCAAACTCGGTGACTGGGCTGGTATCGGCAGAGGAATACTCGTTTTCGACCTGCTCGAATACGATAAAACAAAAAAACTGAAACCACCGGAGGACAAATGAAAAAACTCCTAAACAGGATAATCCTGCAAATACTCTTCGAAAAATGTTTCTATGGATTTTAATTTCCTTATCGGATACAATCATGCGATTACAACAACTACTAAAATTAATAGGAGTTTTGAAATATGCGTAAATTCGTTCCTCTGTTAATCATAATTCTTGCCCTGAGCAACGGGTGCAAAAAGGAAAAGCCACAATTCACCGATATCGAGCTCGAACTTATGCCTCAGCCGCAAAGAGAAAACCTCCCCGCAGCCACCGGCGGTTTCGTTTTCGCCGTTGGAACAGAAACTATAACCAGTACGGAAATCGTTGAGCCGCTCACCGAATATTACGCAGACCTCGTAAAAAAAACATCTCTTGACAATTTCAAAAAACAGGCAAAACCTCAGGTCGAGAATTTCGTCATGAACAAAATATCGAATCTTCTGCTTTATCAGCAGGCAAAACTTGACGCCACGGACCAAATCGACGAACCGCTCAAGAAAGCCGTCGAAAGCGAAGTAAGAAAATTTATTGCTGAGTTCGGCGGCGACTACGCCAAAGCCGAAGAAGCACTAAAAAATGACGGCTTCACCGGCTGGCAGGATTTCAGGGAATACCAGAAAAAGCTAATCCTCAGCCAGTCTTACCTCGCAAACCAAATGCCCGAAGAAAAACCTGTAACTTATAGTGAAATGATGGACTACTACAACGCGGTCAAAGACAAAGTCTTTATCCGTCCACCCAAAATATCTTTTCAACTAATCGATATTCAGTTAAACAAACTAAGCCCTGCCGACCCAAATACTACCAAACAGCAAGCCGCGGAGCAGCGAGCAAACGCCATTCTAAAACGCATCCAGGCAGGCGAAGATTTCGGAAATCTCGCAAAAGAATTCTCGCACGGCCCCTGGGCGCCGCTCGGCGGACTCTGGAAACCGCTCAATCCCGGTTCTCTGGCCCCGCCTTACGACATACTCGCAAAATACACACAGAATATCGAGCCAGGACAAATAATCGGACCAATCAATACGGATGAGCACATCTTCATAATGAAACTGCTCGAAAAACAAAAACAACAGGCGGCAGCCTTCGAGGATGTGCAAAAAGAAATTAAAAGAAAAATACTCGCAGACCGCCGAATTCAGGCCATCGACCAGATTGTATCAAAACTCATTCAACAGGCCGACATCGCCAATATGGACGAGTTTATCGACTTCTGTCTGCAAAAAATCTATGAAAAAAACAGAGCCTAACTCTAATAAAAATTCTAAAATCGTCTCTCACGGTATCGACCTCGTCGATTGTCCGAGAATTGAAGATATGCTCGCCCGTCACGGCAAACGATTTATAAGCCGCATCTTCACAAAAGCTGAACAGCAATATGCTCAAAAAAATAAAAAAAACAAAATTGAAAAGCTTGCCGGCCGTTTCGCCGCAAAGGAAGCTGTCCTGAAAATGATGGGTACCGGCTGGATAGGAAAAATCGCCTGGACAGACATCGAAATAATAAATAATCCCGCCGGTCAGCCCGAGGTCAAGCTCACCGGCGAAGTTAAAAAAATCGCAAAAAAACTCAGTATAAAACAGATTGGTATCAGCATTACACATACCGCCAACTTCGCAATAGCCTCGGCCGTTGCTCTGGCAAATAAAAATGAAAAAAAATGACTTCGACTGTATCGTTATAGGTGCAGGGCACGCAGGCGTAGAGGCCGCTTTTGCAGCCGCAAAAATCGGCGCTAAAACCGCACTTATCACTATCAGCAAAAATACAATTGCAAAAATGAGCTGCAACCCTGCCATTGGCGGCCTCGCAAAAGGACAAATCGCTCGCGAAGTAGATGCCCTCGGCGGACTTATGGGCCTGGCCACCGACGCAACGGGTATCCAGTTCAGAATTCTCAACCGCTCAAAAGGCCCTGCTGTCCAGTCGCCCCGCGCACAAACCGACAAATACAAATACTCGCAATGGATGGCAGAAACTCTCGAACAAACACAGAACCTGTCAATCATCGAAGCAATGGCAACCGATATTATCACCGAAAACAATAAAGTAAAAGCGGTCAAATGTAATAACGGCACCCTATATCAAACAAAAACCGTTATCATCGCAACGGGAACATTCCTTCAGGGCCTGATGCACATCGGCACCGAGCAATTCCCAGGCGGCAGGCTCAATGAGCCCGCAAGCACAGAGCTTTCCTCGTGCCTAAAGAGTCTCGGATTAAAACTCGGACGACTAAAAACAGGCACACCGGCCCGCCTCGACGGCTCAACCGTAAATCTCGAAAAACTCGAAATCCAGCTCGGTGACAGCCAACCTGTGCCCTTCTCGTTCTTAAACGACTCAATCGACCGTCGCCAGATCCCCTGCTGGATAACCTACACAAACGAAAAAATCCATAAGCTGCTCAGAGATAACCTCGACCGTGCTCCTCTTTACACAGGCCAGATAAAATCTGTCGGACCGCGATACTGCCCGAGCATCGAAGGCAAAATCGTTCGCTTCGCCGACAAAAATCGTCATCAGGTTTTTCTCGAACCGGAAGATGAAAACATAACCACAATTTACTGCAATGGAATCAGCACATCCTTTCCGAAAGACATCCAGCAGCAAATGCTGAAATTACTGCCCGGCACAGAAAATGCAAAAATAGTCCACTTCGCCTATGCAATCGAATACGACTATTGCCCGCCGGTTCAGCTCAAAAACAATCTCGAAACAAAAAAAATCGATGGCCTGTTCCTCGCAGGACAAATCAACGGCACCAGCGGCTATGAAGAGGCCGCGGCTCAGGGTATCATTGCAGGAATAAACGCAGCAAAAAAACTTCAGCACGCCGAACCCGTTATCCTCAGCAGAGAGCAGGCCTACACAGGCGTCCTCATCGATGACCTTCTGACCAAAGATATAAATGAGCCTTATCGGATGTTTACCTCAAGGGCGGAATATCGATTGAGTCTGCGGTCCGATAACGCAGACCGAAGATTAACGCAAATCGGCAAATCCGTCGGCCTCGTTGACCAGAAAAGATGGCAAAGATACACCAAAAAGCTTTCTGACATCGAAAAACTCAAAGATTATCTGACGCAAAATCGACAGGGTAATTTCAGCCTATGGCAAATCCTATCGCGTCCGAACAGCCCATTAGCCGAAATATTGTCCGATAATGAATATGTCAAAACCGAGCGTTTCGACAAATCTGTCATTGAAGCCGTGATTATCGACGCAAAATACGCAGGCTACCTCGAAAAACAGCAAAAAATCGTCGCTGCCCTTAAATCACTCGAAAAGAAAAAAATCCCTGACGGCATCGATTACCAAAAAATCGAGCATCTCCGCTCCGAGGCAAAAGAAAAGCTGACCGCCTTTCGCCCCGCAACCCTCGCCCAGGCTTCCCGTATCGGTGGAATAACACCTGCCGACATTACCGTAATTCAGGTATATCTGAAAAAGTATCATTAAAAGCCTATGAAACTCAAAGACAACCTATACAACAAACAATTAAAACGCAGCGAGCCGAAATTCAAGCTCTGGCGCTATGCCGGCCTGCTCTTGACTTACAAATGCAA
>CAYXGT010000032.1:0-26465 GCA_964464635.1 uncultured Pirellulales bacterium
CGACCGAAAGTGCCATCTGCCGTCTCAATACATTAAGCAAAATATTTTCGTATGCTCCGCCGCCGGTGAAAGTAGCCCGTTCCACGCGTTTGCCTCTGAAGGTAACGGTGTAATATCTGAAGCACAGCGATATCTCTTTTGTCAGCTGCTCAGCAACCGAACCTATCGCATCCACCATTATCTGACGAGTTGAAGAGTCGAGGTCATCCTGATATATCAGGTCATTATCCTTATTTAATATTCCGATGTCCGAATCCGCAGGGTCCGAAGCCCTTCTTCTCCTCCAGAGCCTGTTTCTCAGCATCTCAGCTTCACTAACTTCTATATCCAATCTATGTGCAATTTCACGATTAATGTTTTCCGTACCAACCGGTATATTCTTAACAAAACTGATGTCTTCGCCCCTGCCAAAAACAACCGTAGTAGATGAGCCTCCGATATCCACGAAAACCTCGGTCTTCTCTCTGTCTTCCTGTCTTCTGAGCATTCGTCTAAAGCTTCTGTATAAAGCACAGGGAACGGGGTCTATACCAACGGGTTTAAGCTCTACCTGTTCAAGCATATCGATATGGTCTCTTACCGTCTCATCCTTCGTGGCAAACAATATTACCTCATTTTTTATCTCATCACCATGACGAACGTCGCCTGCAAACATATAGTTAATTGAGTCCTTATCAGGATGGAATGCGAAACGATTTGTAACCTCTCTTCTCAAAATCTCCTCGATTTTTTCCGTTTCCATCCGGCCGAGTCTCAGGCTTGTCATTTTTATCTGGTCATTCGGCATAGATGAGACAACTTCCCGGCCTTTAAAATTGCTTTTTGCAAGCATCGTCTTTATCGCTGAAATTACATACTCTCTTCTCTGCTTACCGTTTGAGCTTATGTTTACGCCGACAATAGCCTTTGCTGCATCTACCACACTTATCATCGGACCGTTTGCTTCCAGCTGAATCATCTTGATATTGTTATGTCCTATGTCCAGCCCAATCGGTCCATAATTGTGAGTTTTGAATTTCCGGCTTATCATTTACTTTTTCCACCGCTTCGCGGATTTGAAATTTAAAATATCAATTACCTTACCGTTCGCCCTCATCCGTCACTGTGAAATTGTTATATAACCCGTTACCGCCTCGACTGTAACCGTCATAGTTTTGGTGTCCGCAGAGAGAGTGACGCTTCCACCATTATCAGGACTTCCAAGATACGTGAAGGATACCTGCTCGTATGAGCCGAAATCAGCGTCAACAACATTTACCTTGTCAACCCTGCTGTCTGTCCTGAAGCTCACTGCGTAATCATCAAGTGTGACAGGATGAGTTATTATAATTCCGTCCTCATCTTCGATTTTGTAGCTTTCAGCAGACTCGTCAAAAATCACGGTATATGTTCTCTGCCTGCTGATTGCCATGCTTTTGGCATATTCGAGGTCCGCTGCTATCATATCCGCCGCTACCCGAATTTGTATACTTGCAGCGGAGCTAAACATCGGTATTGCAAGCATTGCCGCTATGGCAAGTATTACAACTACAGCTATCACCTCAATTAAAGTGAAACCGCGGTTTTTAGAACTTAAGTTTTGCTTTTCCATCGCCCTTGAATCCTCAATAAACAGGGTAATATTGCGCATATTTTTCCTATTTCCTTAATCTTTTTTCGTCTTCTTCGAGGGGTGCCTTGAACAGTCCTTTGCTCAGGGCATCATACCGTTTGTCTTCTTTGTCATTATCGATTTGGCACAGACTAAATTAGCGTCCGTTTTTATCGTAAGTACTATGAATTAAAAGCTTTTATGAGCTTGTATAACTGTCAAATCCGTTACCTTCTACACTCATCATCAGCAAAAGACATACAACCGTCACAATGATGCCGCGCAAAAATAACGAAACTGTTTTGTTAATTATATTTTACAAAATAAATGGGGAGAATGGAAATGATTTGAATTTTTCTTTTGGATTATTTTTTGAGGCCGATAAGCTTAATATTGCCCTAAAACCTATCCCGCCCAAAAAGCTGAGGGCTTCTTTTTTAACCTGGAATAGATGATTTTCTATGGGTCTTCTCTTTCTATGCTTTTGAAAAAAGCGCCCGCTGCCGGGCTGTACCTACTCGGCGTATTTAATGCGGGCCAGGTCTGGATGGAGCCTTTCTCCTGAGAAGCAGTTATAGTTACCGAACTGTCGTCAGTATTCATTATGCCGTCCCCAAGAACATACAATGCCCCAACTACATCGAAAACACCGTCATCTTTATCTTTTAAATCAATGTGATGAACAATCTTCGCCAGACCTGTTATCTCTAACTGACAGTCGTCATCTTCAAAAGTCAAATCATGGATAACCAAGAGGGCAGGAAAATTTTTAACTGCTGTGATTGTAAGATTGCAGCCTTCTTGCAACTTCAAATCATGATATACTACAAGCATTCCATTTATATTGCAATCACCCTCCAATTTGAGGTCACCATTACAATAGAAAATACCTGCAGGATTGGATGGGCTGGCGCTGAGCTGCAGGTCTTCGTACGTACCGGAAGCAATGTATCCTACAGAATATAATGTAGAGCCAATGTAATAATACATACTAAACATCCACGAATATATTTCGGGAGTATATGTTTCAAAAACGCTGTTACTCTCATATTGCTGGCCCTGAATGTCACCGTAAAAATATTTTGTTATCGTTTTTTTTGAGTAAACGTCTCCCCTGACTTTCCCGTAGATTATTACATCATCGCAAAAGTATGCATCTCCATTGATTGTAACCTCACTGCTCAAATTCTTTTTATCTACCTGGTAGTATGCAAAGCAGGGGTCCAGCCGCAACTCGGCGGCCAGTTTGCCTCGAGCGATTTGCTCGCCTGCTTTTTCTCTATAAGCCGTGCAGTTTATTTCGTAATTGTACGAGTCTGTCTGAGATACAGAGACATCGTAATAGTCGTCACTTCCTGTAACAATCTGCTGGGCACTCACACCCGTCCAGTATTCGCCGGAGGTATCCTGAGGATTCAGTATAAATCCCTTTGCCTGCTGAAGGCCCGACTCAACCAGATAATCCATTTCTGTGCGGATTTTCATATTCTCACCGCAGGCCAGCTCCACGCTGTTTTTCGAAAGGAAGCCCAGCGACAATATTGAAATTGCCATAACTATGAACAGGACCACAAGCAAAGCTGCGGCCCTTCTGCAGTTTTGTTTTCTGTTTTTATTCATCGTCATCCGAAAAAATAAAGGTTCCGTCATCATCGATTAAATGACCCGCCCAGGCTTTAAGTGCTGCGGTTATCTCGTAATGGTGCATAACACCATTTTCTTCAATATCAAAGCTGATGCTCGCAAATTTAGACCAGGGCGGTGTGGTATCGACGTCAAGGGCGACATTTTCACATTTCGGTATAAGCTTGTTATAACGGTATGTATAGCAGCCGTAGCCGGCCCATCCTGTTAAGAGCGGCCTGATATCATCGATATCCAGCACCCGGTCGTCGTTATCAAACTCAAAAGTGCGAACATAATCTTCATCATAATAACTGCCAAGGTATGTCAGCTCGTCAAGATTAATATAGCCGTCGCCGTTATCGTCGGCTCTCCAGATGGCAAAATTATTCTCTTCGAGATGACATATCATTCTGCAGTTGCTTATAAGGTCTCTGATTTTGACCGTAGCAAAGCGAATTTGTGCCTGTTTAAGGGCAATATCACCCGTACTATCATTTGCCGAACCCATAGCGAAAGCAAGGGCAGCAACTGCTGCGAGCACAATAGAAGTTACAATCAAAGCAATCAGAAGCTCAGCCAGTGTAAAACCATTACTATACCTTGTTTTTCTCATTGCATACATCTGTCAAACCATATAATACTACTCGGTGATAAGCCGGACTATTTTCACAACCTCGTCGGATTTGTAATATACCCTGACCGTGACACGAATAAATTTTGGCGGTACACGCATATCCTCATTGGGGAAATAGACGTAGGAACAGCTCGATTTTCTGCTAAAGTGTGAATAAAGAGAGCCGGGAAATACCGAGCCGGCTGAATCCTTTACCTGCCCTTCAGACTCGCTGTAACCGGTATAGCTGCTGACAATATCTGTGAAGGGTGTATTTATAATCTGCTCCATCAAATCGGATGCCAGTTTTGCCGCCAGTGTCAATCTGGCACCCTCAGCCTGTATGGCGGCACCGCTGGAAAACGGCAAAAGCATACCTGCCGCGGCTATTGCCAAAATCACGACGGCCATCAATGCTTCGGTAAGCGTAAAAGCCTTAATTGTGCTCAGCTTCTTACTCATATGTCATAAAAAACGAAAAATAAGAATAACCCGGTATCCGCTTTTGATTTATCGGGCAGCCGGCGTATCGAGTTTATATAAAAAGCAGGCCGGCTTTTGAAAGCCGGCCTGCTATGACTATCGCTCAACTATATGCAGATACTTAAAATTTGCTTATTTCAGCTCTTACAGGCCCTGATGCGCCGTATCAGCCGCCCTGAAGTCACCCGGATTACCAGAGGGAGCGGCCGACCCATCTTCGTCAAGCTCCCATGCATCTGTAGCACTGGCATTACCCCACGCAACCACGTTGTTGGTACCTGTGTAGGGATTGCTGGGTATGCACTGAAGATACGGTCCACTATTAACGTCTGTAATCATTTGAGATTCGAAGCTGGCAACCGTTGGAGAACTATCGGTATTTTTGACTTTATAGAGCTGAATCTGAGCACGAATCGACTGGAGGTTACTTTTCAAACTCGCCAGCTTTGCTTCCGAGCTCGCATTACTGAACTGCGGAATAACAATAGCTGCCAGAATTCCCAGAATAACCACGACAATCAGAATTTCCACCAACGTAAAACCACTTTTTGCTTTCATCTTATTACCCTCGTCAATTAAATGTTGAAAAAAAGTTATCTTCACTTCTAACTTACTATCTCCCTTAGGATTCTGTATACCCGACTGGTATCGTCTCAATCATAAGGTGACTTTTGTTTTTTGCCTTTAATCCTCCCAAATAAATTAGTGTTCTTTAATATCGTTTGAAAATACATCGATTTCTTTTTAAACACACCAGGAAACAAAAACAGCGGCGACTTAAGTCCGAAAAACTGCCAAATTCAAAAGCCGCTCTGCAAACTAAAATATATGAAACAACTCATCTGCTGCCAAACAGAAGAGGCCGAAAATGTCCAATGACTCTGTAATATTGTGAATCCGGAAGGCTCTAATTACAATTGTATGAGATGTGAGGATTGAAACGATAAACTTTAAAGCACTCTATGTCACTGGGAAGGCAAAATATACTCCGGCATATTCTCGATATGAATATGTCGCTGCTCCTGACCCTGATAAGTGAGTTCTATTCGGACGTAATCAAGGCCCTGCAGGGCCTTTTTTACTTTATCAGCCCACTCAATTAAAACCACCGAGTCCGGATAACAAAATTCATCGAAGCCTAACATCTCGAACTCACCGGCTGAACCAAGGCGGTATGCATCGATATGGTAAATAACCAGCCTTCCGACATATTCATTCACAATAATAAAAGTGGGACTGTTAACAGGAATATTTTCATCCTGCGCCCCCGCTCCTTTCGCTATGCCCTTAATTAAATAAGTCTTACCGCTGCCGAGAGGTCCGGTAAGGCCTATAACTTCTCCGCCTTTCAGCCGGCTGCCAACGTAACAACCGAACTCAATCGTTTCCTCAACCGAGCTGGAAATAAAATCATAATCCATTTCAAACTCTAATTAACCAAGGTGCTCATAGCCGGCGGGCTGTAAATCCTGCAATTTCCCATCAGCGGTTTGAATCTGCATTTTGCCCGTATCAGTAATTGTGCCAATCTTTGTAACAGGCAACGAGCTGTCCCAATGCTTTATCAATTTATTAAATTCATTTTCAGCAAGTGTAAAGAGCAGCTCGAAATCTTCACCATCGTTCAAAGCTGATTCCAACGGTTCTTTACTTTTTTCTGCCTCATCAGATAGCGGAATCTGCTCCGCGTTTATCAGAGCACCTGTTTTACTTTGCCTGCATATGCGGTTAAGGTCACTGGTTAAGCCGTCGCTTATATCAATCATAGCATTTACTTTCGCTATGGAAGCAATTTCCATAGCCTCATTCACTCTCGGTTCAAAGCGCAAATGTTTGCCCAATCCGGAGCCGCCAAGAGTTCCGGTTACACAAATACAATCTCCCGGCTTTGCGCCGCTGCGTTTTATCGGTTTATTGGCAGCGGCTCTGGCGAGCATCGCTACAGTAATTGCGAAATGCTCTTCGCCCTTCCAGCTTGTAATATCACCTCCTACCAGAGGGCAGTTGTATTTGTCAGCCGCCAGCATAATTCCCTGATGGAGCATTTTTAGTTCTTTCGCTGCGAAACCTTTGGGCAAAGCAACACTCACAACCGCTGCCACAGGAACCACGGCCATAGCCGCACAATCGCTGAGGCTCACCGCCATAGCCTTATAGCCGGCCTGTTGTAACGTAGCTTTGCGCAGGTCAAAATGTACACCGTCAAGGAGCATATCTATAGTGATAAAAACCGATGTCCCCTTGTCCACCCGTATCTGCGCCATATCGTCACCTATACCGATGGGGAAAAAACCAGGGGACAAATTCCTTTGGGCTGCGAACCAGGCCGTTATTTGGTCTTCTGTCCAGCTCATCGCTCTGCCAACAGCTTCTGCCAGTAATTTATTTGGATTTTTGCCTGTTTGGAACCGGCTGAGCCGATTGTAACATAACTTTTCACGGCATTTATTGCACCGAGATGTTCATACACATCCTTTTCAACAGCCGGACAGTATTTTTTGAGCTGTTCTATGCTCAACTGTTTCAGACTTTTATTATTCTTTTCACAAAAAGCAACAAGCTCGCCAACTATGCCGTGTGCCTGCCGAAATGCAATGCCCTTATCGACAAGATACTCCGCCAGGGCAGCAGCATCCAGAAAACCCTCATCCAGCCCAGCCTTAATTTTATCAACATTGAATTTAGTGTTCGAGACAATCGCACAGGCCATTTCAAGAGATTGCTCCACTGTATCAGCGGCACCGAATACGTGAATCTTATCCTCCTGCAGGTCACGGTTGTATCCCGAGGGCAAAGCCTTAAGTAACGTCAGCATCGCTATAAGCGAGCCGTAAACCCTGCCGGTCTTACTGCGAATCAGTTCCAGGATATCAGGGTTTCGCTTCTGCGGCATCATACTCGATGAAGTGCAGAAGCTGTCTTTTATACGGATAAAGTCGAATTCACTGCTTGAAAAGATTATCCAGTCCTCGGCCAACTTTGATAAATGGGTCGCTACCAGGGCGCAATCAAAGATAAACTCTGCGCAGAAATCCCTGTCTGATACGGCATCGATACTATTCCGGCTGATATCGCAAAATCCCAATTGCCCGGCAGTGCTTTCGCGGTCGATTGGCAAAGTTGAGCCTGCTACCGCCCCGCTTCCCAGAACTGAGACGTTTAACAACTCACTACAGTTACCCAAACGAGCAATGTCACGTTCGAGCTGTTCAACAAAACTTAATAAATACGCAGCAATCACTACCGGCTGAGCACGCTGCAGGTGTGTATAAGAAGGCATTACGTCTTCGGTATATTTGCCTGCTGCTTCAACAAAAGCCTTTTGCAACTGCGTGATTTTAGTCTGCAGAATTTCAATCTCATCCCGCATCCACAAGCGCATATCTGTGGCGACCTGGTCGTTTCGGCTGCGACCGGTATGCAGCTTTTCACCGGCCTGGCCGACTTTTTCTATTAAAGCCGCCTCGATAGCCATATGAATATCTTCCTGATATTTATCAAACTTGAACGAGCCATCCGTTATTTCCTGCTCGATTGCCAGCAGGCCGTCCACAATTTTGTTATAATCAGCCTTGCTGATTAATTTCTGCTCCGAGAGCATCTTCGCATGAGCAATCGAGCCGGCTATATCGTACTTGTATAAACGCCTGTCATAAGAAATTGATTCTACAAAATCGATTGCCAGCTTGTCCGGCTCAGAGGCCAATCGCTTTTCCCAGCTTTTCCGTTTTTTTGCCATTTTTCTGCTCCGAAAGCATCGTTACTTTTTAAGCAATTATTGAGGATTTGCCCAATTTGTCAAGGATGATAAATGCCCGTGCAATCCTAATAAGATATGATATCGATAATCTTCTCAGTCACCATCCTCCGGGTTTTGCTCATCTTTCATTGGGATAATGATACTGAAGGTGCTGCCCCTGCCGTGCTCGCTTTCGACTTTTATTGTTCCTCCCATCGCATCTATAATGCTTTTACTGACCGAAAGCCCGAGCCCAAGCCCCCCTGACGTCTGGTCTTCTTTTGTAGTAAAAAAAGGCTCGAATATTTTTTTACGTATGTCTTTTTTTATACCGTCACCCTGGTCTTGAACCTTAACGACCAGAACGTCATCCGAAATCCCGGCTGAAATATTAACCTCACCATCAGTCCTGCTTGCCTCAACGGCATTTTGCATAATATTAAACAATACCTGCCTGAACAGTCCCTCAGCCAGTCTGACAACCAGATTCTCATCGATATCAACCCTGACACGTATATTGCGCTCCTTAGCGGGTACTACCTGCAAAGCGACAATCTCGCCGATAACTTCGGCAAGATTAAACTCATTCAGTGACTGCTGCTCAGGCTTATACAGCTCCAGCATCTGACATACAATCCGGCTGACACGAGATATCTCTTTCTCAATCATCCCCACGTATTTATAATACTGGAAATCTTCCGGTACCGCATCCTTGATAAGCAAAAACGAGTTCTTGATACCGGCAAGGGGATTGTTAATCTCGTGAGCAATTCTCGCTGCCAGTTGGCCGGCAGCAGCGAGCTTCTCGCTTTCAAGAAGCAGTTTTTCCTTTCGCTGACGCTCGGCAATCTCAGTCTCCAGGTCCCTGTAAGCCTTCGAAAGCTGGGCGGTTCTTTGCTCAACCTTTCTCTCAAGCTCTTTATGAGCATCTAAAAGCGCCTGTTCCGCCTTCACACGGGCCACCACTGCCCCAATCTGAACAGCAAACATTTCCACTGTCTCGCGCACCGACTGTGATATTCGTCCATAACGATGAGAAGATAAATGCAAACTTCCAATTACTTTTCCCTGATGTACTATGGGAGCAATAAACAGGCTGCAAAGCCCTTCCTGTTCGAGACTCTCCCTGAAAGCAGAAAGCCTGAAATCTTCGACCGGCCGATATATTATTTCACCCGACTTAATCAGCTTAATGCCTGGTTCATCACCACTCAGGTGAGCAACCCTCCTTGTAAAACCTTTGGATAATCCTTTATGGACTATCAAATCAAAACCACCCGTCTGCTCATCAAAAAGATATATGCTGCCGCTATCAATACCTTTTACTTCAATGGCGGCTTTTAATATCAGCTCAAGAGCCTCTCTCAAATCACTTGTCCTGCTAAGAGCAACAGCCAGAGTGTATTGTCCGCGTAACCTCTGTTCAGCCTGTTTACGCTCGGTGATATCAAGGCCGGAACTCAGCGTTCCCACTATATTACCAGAATCATCTTCGATAGCAGTATTATGCCATAAAATGAGTCTCTCCTCGCCGTTCTTTGTTAAAATATAATTTTCAAAATACTCCGCAGATTCAGCATTCCCTCTCATTCCCGCATCAAAAATCTGGCCAACCTTTTCCTTATCTTCCAGCCGAAGATAATTATCAAACCAGTCTGTGCCGACAACTTCTTCCTGCCGATAACCAAGTATTTCACAGCCATGTTTGTTTATCATGCTCACCCGTCTGTCCGCTCCAATTGCAACAAAGATTACTCCTGAGATATCCAGATACTTTTGCGCTTTACTCCGTTCCCTACGCATCTGCTCTTCTGCGTGTTTTAATTCCGTGATATCAAGCACCGTACTGATTATACCGACCGGCTCGCCGAGCCTGTCTCGCAGAAGAGATTTATGCACAAAACAGGGAAAAACAGTGCCGTCTTTTCGTACGTGCAGGAACTCACCTCTAAACTCGCCGGTTTCTCGTGTCCGCTTATTAGCCGATTCTGCAAGTGATAAATGCTCTGAAGCTAAAAAAACAGAATCATCTTTTCCAAGCAAATCGTTTACTTCATATCCATGCATTCCTGCAAAAGACCTGTTCATAAATAACAGCCTGCCTCCAAGGTCACTGACTGCCAGGCCTTCAAGGCACTGGTCAACAACCGAAGCCAGAAGGCGCAGCCGGTTCTCTATAAGTTTTCGCTTCGTTATGTCTCGCATCACACAGTAAGTTTGCTTAAAATTTCCCTCTTCGTCGTAACCAATCTTACCGTCGAACTCGACTATGATACGGCTGCCGTCTTTTTTAATCATTTCGAATTGAATATTATGCACTTCACCCTCGGCCTTGAAGATGTCAAATTGTCTTTTAAACTCATCCCTATAACGAGCTGTCAAAAAATCACCGAACCATTTACCTATTACCTCATTACGGCTATAACCAAAAATGTCCAGCCAGGCCTGATTAACTTCTAAAAGACAGCCCTTTTCATCCAACGACTGGTAACCGAGCGGAGACTCTTCATAAAAAAGACGGAATTTTTCCTCTCTTCCTTTGAGGTCATCGATTAGCTTTTGGTACTTACTTTCGATTTTATCAAGCGTTTCTTTAGCTTGCCCGTCCGCTTTAATTTCCCGTGAAGGCTCTACGGAGAAACTTTCCTTTTCTTTTTTATTTTTCACAATTCAGCCTCTATCAGCCGTCAGCAAACAAAAGCTTCAGTTTTTTTATGTGAGCCATCTTTATAATATCTTAAAAATTGAAATATGAACCTGAAGCGTAAACATAAGACTCCCTCCTCTCCTCCCTTGCATATTATAATTTGCTCTAACAAAACCATAAGACACCGGTTAAAAAACCTGTCAATGGTGTCTTTTTGGAGATAAGTTTAATTTAAGACTAACTTATAATAATAAGTATGATATCGTTCTGTCAAGCAACTATTATTAAAAACGAGTATAATTTTGCCGTCTAAGTCTTGTATTTTGCTGAATTAAAAGGCTAATTAAGCGGAATTGACTCGTATGCCATATTTTCAAGGTCCAGGACCACAACGAAGGATTCGCCTGTAATCCAGTCCGTAGCCTCTCCCGGGTTTATAATCAGGGTTTTTCCGACCTTTCGAATATCCTGCTTATGAGTATGGCCGTAAATAATCAAATCATACGCACCGCTGTCTATCGCCCTATCAATAATATCGGGCTTATGTGTCATAAAAATTTTCCTGCCTGCGATCTGCCCTTTATAAATCTTTTCGAAATTTTCGCCGCCTATCTGTTCGATTGTGGTTTTCAGATATTCCTTTTCACCGTCACAGTTTCCGAAAACTGTTATCAGCTTCGCACCTGTAACTTTGCCAAAAGCCCTTGCGGTAAACGGTGAAACCATATCGCCGGCGTGAAGCACAAACTCTACGGCCGATGCATTAAAAATCTCGATTGCCTTAAGCACATTTTGATGATGGTCGTGAGTGTCACTTATAATTCCTATTTTCATCTCTTTACAGGTAAATTCAGCCTCAATGATTTAACTATTCCTGTTTGTATAAAAATACAGCTCAAAGCTGCTCGAGCGATTGATTCAAAATCCTGATATGACGCTGCTCCTCTTCGATAATTTTATCTATTTGTCCTATAACGACTGCATCTTTGGCAAAACTCTTTAAGCCCTTATAGAAAACAATAGTATCATTTTCCAATTTTAACGCTCTTGTAATAATTGCCTTCTTGTCTTTCAGGCCCATAAGAATCTGACTGGGATTCGGAGCTATAGCAAATACAGAAAGACTTGCCATCAGCTTTGCATTTCCCGCCATATAAGTTTCGGGGTCAAAAGCCGCAGAGCCAGCGAAATCTTTATTAACCCGACTGCGCATATCAGCGAAAACCTGTTCGTGACTGTTTTCCCAATCAGCCAGGTTAAGAAAAAGCCCTCTAACCTCTTCTTCATTGAATAACTCAGCAGCTTTACGATAGAACATTGCACCATAACGTTCAATTTTTTCCGCTATCTCCAGAACTTCAGAAGCACTATACTGTGATTCCATACTTTTTACCCTTCAATTTATGAAAGAAATCAATTAAATATAAACAAATACGGTCTCTTGTCAAAATAAATCGGCAGTGAAAAATCGGCTGGTAAATTTTCAGTTTATATTGTAATGAGCCTGTGGTATTATTAAGAACCAAAAGAGCTTATGAAAATTATTATTTACATAATAGCCGGGCCTTTATTTCTGGCTTCCTTTGCAGCATATATATATGTTCAGCTCAGGTGGCGAAAAGATATCGATGCCGAACTCGATGAATATTATTTCGAGTTCGAGCATCAGCATCCCGGGTATGCAAAATACCTAAAACGGTCAAGAATAACCTTGGGCGCCGCGTGTATCTCTGCTTTGTTACTGTTTCTGTGCGCGGTCATTTAACTGTTACAAAAGCAATAAAAAACGGCTTGAGTTTATCAATACTCAAGCCGCTTGTGCAGTAATACTTTCTATACTATTAAGACTTCAATATTAAAGGCTTATTTCAAAGACCGATTTAATTGAACGCAACGGCAACACCTATTTTTGCTTCCTTTAACATATTGTTTCTATCGACTCTTACAATCCTGCCGCTCCTTATTCTTGCAAAGGCCCCCTTTTCTTTTGCAAGCCTTTCAGTACGCGGGAAATTTATTTCCACTGTGCTTCCCGCCCTGAGCGGTACGGTCAGCGGCATTTTAAGAAGCACACCTGACCTGCTTACATTATCGCTGCTTCCATTAAAAAATCTATGAGCTTCCGGAATCCACATGCTAATCGGCCAGGAAAGTTTTGTTCTGATTTCTCTTCGCTGCTCTGTTGTAGTTGTCATAACTTTTTACCCTTAAATCAAAATTAACGTTCCTTCAATTCAGATTTATCTATAAATAGAGTTATCGACTATGTTAAATTAGGAAGTTTAGTGCAAATGGGCAATTTATCGGCCTTTACGAAAAAAAATTATTTTCAATAAATCTCTTTTGATTCCGCCTTTTTTATCGGATGTTTTTACGTTTTAGATTGAATAATTTTCCTTTTCAGTTAAGTAACGTAAAAATTTTTTAATTTTAAGGCATTAAAATAAACCGGATTACCGCCCTGCTTTACGAGCCTTTCTTATTTAGTTAAGCCGGGCAAAGCACTACAGTTTCTGATAAGTAAGTTGTCATTGTTATTTTTTTCGTGTATGCTTTCAGAAAATGGAGACTCAAATTTTAAAGATTAATGCATCCGAGCCTGACCTTGGAAAAGTGAAAAAAGCAGCAGAGCTTATCGACAACGGCGAGCTCGTTGCTTTTCCCACTGAGACCGTTTACGGAATCGCCTGCGGGGTCAGGAACGATTCATTGGCGAAACTTAACGAACTTAAAAACAGAACTTCCGACAAGTTCTACACATTGCATATCGCGAGTAAAAAAGAAGTCGAAAAATATGTACCAACTATCTCATTAAAGGCCCAAAAACTGATTAAAAGCGCCTGGCCGGGACCTCTTACAATTGTTTTCGAGCTGTCTGCCTTTGATATAGACACTCAAAAAAACCTGCTGGAAAAAGAAGTATTCGAAAACTTATACAAGGACAATTCGATTGGAATCCGCTGTCCTGATAATCCAATTGCTTCAATGCTGTTAAACGAAACAAACAGCCCCGTTGTCGCGCCGAGCGCAAACATTACCGGTCAGTCCCCGCCGGCAGATGCCCAGCAGGTACTCTCGAATCTTTCAGGCCGTATCGCAATGCTCATTGACGGAGGAACCTGTGAATATAAAAAATGCAGCACGGTAGTTAAAATTGGAAAACAAAAATTTCAGATATTGCGCGAAGGAGTATATTCTCAAGCCGACATAGAAAATTTATTGCAGGTCAAATTCCTGTTCGTATGCACAGGCAACAGCTGCAGAAGCCCTATGGCGGCAGGTATATTCGGTAAACATTTAGCAGAAAAATTACAATGCGACCTTGACCAGCTCGAAGAAATGGGTTATAAGATAAGCTCAGCTGGAACTATGGGTATCAACGGGATGTCGGCAAGCACCGAAGCTGTAAATGCCTGTAAGGCAAAAGGCGTTGATATAGAGCAACACAGAAGTAACACCCTATCCCAAAAGGCTATCGAGGAAAGCGACTTTATATTTGTTATGAGCCGAATTCACAGCGAGCAGGTCATCGCCCTTGTACCCAAAGCTGTTAAAAAGTGTCGTCTTCTCGCGAAAAAGACCGAGATAGCCGACCCAATCGGCCAGAGTCAGGAAACTTATAATAATTGTGCTGATATAATCGAAAAAGCAGTCAAGGAAAGGATTAGCGAGCTTAATATATGAAAATAGCAATTGGCAGCGACCATCGAGGTTTTGAATCAAAAGAGCAAACAAAGGCAATTATAAGCCAGCTCGGTCATGAATTTATCGACATCGGCACGATCAACAACAATCCTGCTGACTATCCGGACCCGGCTTACCTTGCGGCAACCGCCGTGGCAAACGGGCAGGCCGACAGGGCAATCCTCATCTGCGGAACCGGTATCGGTATGTGCATAGCTGCGAACAAGGTCAAGGGTATAAGGGCCGCGCTATGCCATGACGAATTAAGTGCTCAGATTTCCCGACATCATAATGATGCAAACGTGCTCTGCCTTTCCGGAGATATGATAGGCGAGGTTTTATTAAGAAAAATGGTCGAAGTATGGCTCAATACCGAATTCCACGGCGGCAGACATCAGAGAAGAGTGAATAAAATCACAGCCATAGAAGAAGGCCGCAATCCTGCTGAGGTTAATGCCTGATTTACAAGCCGGCGAAATTTATCCCATAAGGTTAACGTTTTATATATCCTAATACCATAAACTTTACGGTAGCCAATACTACAGAGCCCCCAAGTGGGTTTACTACCTCCCTGGTTGTCTGTTTGCTGGTCAACCTTAGACTCTTATTTTAATGGACAGCTATCTGGGCAATAGTCAGGCCAATAGGATGCAAATATGCTGTAACTATCTATTTCTGCTTTTCTATTCTTAGCGGCAAAACGCCAGCCATTTCACCTATAACATTAACAAGTTCCGAACCCGTGGGGATAACAATTTTGGCGTTATCCATCAGAGACTTTTCAACAGCCTCAAGTTTTCTCAGCAACTGTGCATTACCAACAAAGTATTTGTTTGCCGCCTCATTAACAAGCCTTATGCTCTTTTTAAGTATTATGCTGCTCAATAAGTCGAGATTCTTTTAATTCAGGGGCTGTAAAAACTGCGCGAAATCCATACAACTAAGCTACAACCAAAAGATACAGTAACGTGTAAAATCTCGATAATTGCACATTTATAAGATTTGTAGTGTCGAGGACTCGACTTAAAAAATTCTCAGAAGAGGTCAAAATTTTATATATCCGCTCCTGCTATCAGTACCTTAAACCTTTGCGGGACGAGGTTTTCTTTTTTTGGCAATTCCTTCTATGGCGGCCTTGACCCTCTCTCTGGCAGGCTGAGTTTTGCGACGCAGCTTCTCGGTTACGCCTGTGCCTATAGAGCGAAGTTTTTCATAGCGCTTTTCGAGCAGGTTCTCAATTTTGGACCGCTTTAAATCCCGCAGATTCTTAACAATATATTGCTCAACATTGTAAATAGTATCATGTACGTTTCGATGGGCACCGCCGAGAGGCTCGTCGATAACCGCGTCAATGAGCTGCAGTTTGAATAAATCCCTGCTTGTCAGTTTAAGTGCTTCCGCGGCATCAGCGGCCTGTGAGCCGTCCCGGAATAAAATTGCCGCACATCCTTCCGGTGATATTACTGAGTAATATGAGAACTCGAGCATTGCAAACCTGTCACCTACGCCGATACCCAAAGCCCCGCCCGAGCCGCCCTCTCCGATAACGATGCAGATTATCGGCACGGGCAGTCTCGACATCTCCATAAGATTAACCGCTATCGCCTGGGCCTGGCCTCTCTCTTCTGCCCCAATTCCCGGATATGCACCCGGCGTGTCAATAAATGTAACCACGGGAATGCCGTACCTGGCAGCAAATTTCATCTTCGCAATAGCCTTGCGATAACCTTCCGGATTGGAACATCCAAAATTACAGGTGATTTTTTCCTTTGTCGTCCTGCCTTTATTTTGCCCGACCACCAGTACCTTTTCCCTGCCGATTTGCCCGAGCCCCGTCACAATCGCGCGGTCATCACCGAAACACCTGTCCCCGTGAAGCTCATGAAAGTCCTTTATCATCAGGTTAAAATAATCGCTGAACAACGGCCTCTTGGGATGGCGGGCCACCTGAACCGTCTGCCACGCACTCAGGCTGGAATAAATCCGCTTAAGCTCAGAGACCTGTTCTCGCTGCAGATTGCGAATTTCAGCTGAATAATCGATGCCCTTCACCGAGCTCAGCCTGTACAGCTCTTTTATCTGGCTGTCAAGGTCACTGACCTTTTCCTCAAAGTCCAGATAGTCAGCCTCGCTCATATTGTTATTACTGCCCTGCGGCATTTCTAAATTCGCTTATTAACTGCTCTGGATGCAATAAAAGCTGTTCATATACAGCAAATTTGCTTACTAAAAAAGCCCACGACACAGCGGGCTCTGCTGCTTTCTGCTTAGCCATATCCATCAGCTTAATTTTTAAAGTTATAAAATAATAACATTCTATCGGCATAATTAAAAGAAAAAAATTGACAACTGCAGCCGCTTGCTATAATTTTTAGCATTATCTGTTTTTCATAACTATTTTCATAAGGTCTTGATTATGAAAGAGTTAAGGCAAATATCGGTAATAGGTCTCGGTCTTCTGGGCGGCTCTTTAACACGGGCTGTTTCGCGAAGTTTTCCTCGCGTTAAAACTGTCGGTTTTACACACCGCCCTGCTACCCGTGAAAAAGCAAGACTACTGGCTGTCGCTGACAAAGTCGTTGACGATATATCGCAGGCCGTATCGAACGCCGATTTGGTGGTGCTTGCCACGCCCATACACGTATTCGAGAAAATCTTTATTGAAATCGCTGACGTATTGCCTGCCGGCTGCATTGTCACCGACGTCGGCTCGACAAAAACGCTGCCTCATCGCTGGGCAAAGAAAAATCTGCCGAAAACCGTTCACTACGTCGGCTCCCATCCGATAGCCGGCTCGGAGCAAAGAGGCGTCGAGTTTGCAAGGGATGATTTGTTCTATCAGGCCAATTGTATCCTGACAAAAACTCAAGATACAAACACCTCTGCTGTTAACACGCTAAAAGATTTCTGGTCCAAGCTCGGCTGCTTAGTTACCGTAATGACGCCCCTGCAGCACGATGAAATCCTGGCAAATATCAGCCACCTGCCCCACGTTATGGCGGCAGCTTTGATAAATATTACCAGGCCGGAGCAGCTCAGGCTCGCCGGCAAAGGTTTTATCGATGCATCAAGAATAGCATCCGGACCCGCAAACATCTGGGCTGACATATTCCTGACCAATGCGGACAATACTTCAAAAGGTATCGATAAAATCATTGCTGAACTGAGAAAAATCCAAAAAGCCTTAAAAGCCGGCGACCAAAAGCAGGTCGAAAAGCTGCTCGAAACCGCTCGGAATAAAAGGGACACAATGATAAAATACAAAATGAGTAAAAGGGAATTGACGTAGTGAAACAGTGGCGATTCGAAGTCTTCAATAAGCCGGCCTTTGCCGACGTTCACGGTGACAGTGTCCTGGAGAGTATCAGAGAATTGGGTATCGGTTCTCTCGAGGCTGTGCAGTCCGCAAGGGTCTTTCTTGTCGAGGCCGATTTCGATGACTCGTTTGCAAAAAAAGTTGCACAGGAGCTGCTCACGGACCCCGTTTGCGAACAGTTCCTTATCGGCAGAAGCAAAGCCCCCGCAGGTCTTGCAAAAGCAACCTTAATCGAAATTCACCTTAAAAGCGGCGTCACCGACCCGGTAGCCGAATCGGTCGTAGCTGCTATCGCCGATATGGGTGTTAAAGCCGGAAATGTTCGGACCGCAAGAAAATATGTCCTGCTCGGGCAAATTTCCCAGAGCCAGATAGAAGCCGTGACAAAAAAAGTGCTTGCAAACGACTGCATTGAAGACAGTATCGTCGGTGACGAAGCCGAGCCGCCAAATCCGCACCTTAAACCATACCAGTTACAAATAATACACTGCCCTGTTAGAGAGCTCGACGATAACGGCCTGTTAGCCCTAAGCAAAGAAAAGGATTTATTTCTCAATATCATTGAGATGCAGACAATTCAAAAATTCTACAGAGACCTCGGCAGAGAACCCACAGACGTCGAGCTTGAAACACTTGCACAAACCTGGAGCGAGCACTGCGTTCATAAAACGCTCAAAAGCTCTGTCGATTTGACTCTCGACGGCACCCAGGTGCACTTTGACAACCTGCTAAAAGAAACAGTTTTTGCAGCAACAAAACAGCTTAACAAAAAATGGTGCATTTCTGTCTTCGACGATAATGCAGGCGTAATCGAGTTTGACGATACCACCGCTGTCTGCTTCAAGGTTGAAACGCACAACCACCCTTCCGCACTCGACCCTTACGGCGGCGCAGCCACCGGTATCGGCGGCGTTATCCGAGACCCGATGGGCACAGGCATGGGGGCAAGACCGATCGCAAATACCGATATTTTCTGCTTTGGCGAGCCGGATAAGAAAATCGAAGACATACCAAAAGGTGTCCTGCATCCTAAAAGAATTATGAAAGGCGTTGTCGCGGGCGTACGCGATTACGGCAACCGGATGGGAATACCGACCGTCAACGGCGCCGTTTATTTCGACGACAGATACCTTGCAAATCCGCTGGTATTTTGCGGCAACATCGGGATTATGAGCAAAAAGAAATGCTTCAAAAATCCTCAAACCGGCAACCTTATAATTATGGTCGGCGGACGAACCGGCAGAGATGGTATCCACGGTGCAACCTTCTCAAGCGGACAGATGACACACGAGCACGAAACTATTTTTTCACACGCCGTCCAGATCGGAAATGCAATCACCGAAAAGAAAATGCTCGATGTCCTGATTCAGGCCAATGAAAAGAATTTATACGAGGCGATTACCGACTGCGGTGCCGGCGGGCTGAGCAGTGCGGTTGGAGAAATGGGTCAAAATCTTGGCGCTGAAGTTGACCTCGAAAAGGTGCCCCTAAAATATGCCGGCCTGAACTACACCGAAATATGGATAAGCGAAGCCCAGGAAAGAATGGTCATCGCCGTCAAGCCTGAAAACCTCGAGGCAATAATGAAAATCTTCGAAGATGAAAATGTCGAGGCAACCTTAATAGGAAAATTCACAAACGACAAAAAGCTCAGACTGCGTTATGACAGCCGTCAGGTAGCCGAGCTCGATATGGATTTCCTGCACGATGGTGTGCCGAAATATTCACGAAAGGCGGTATGGAACAGGCCCGATTTAACCGAGCCGAACCTGCCTGAAAAAGAAAGCTACAATGATGACCTGCTGAAAATTCTTTCGAGTTACAACGTCGCAAGCAAAGAATGGGTAATACGCCAGTATGACCACGAGGTTCAGGGTACTTCCGTCATTAAGCCTTTAACCGGCCTGACCAACGACGGCCCCGCCGACGCCGCCGTCATTAAGCCGAAATACCGCTCCAGTAAAGGTCTGGCGATAAGCTGCGGTATGAATCCGCTATATGGTGACATAGACCCGTACTGGATGGCATTGGCGGGTATCGACGAAGCTATAAGAAACCTTATTTGCGTCGGCGGCAATTTCGAGAGAATCGCCCTGCTGGACAATTTCTGCTGGGGCGACTGCACGAAGCCTGATTCTCTCGGCCGGCTCGTCCGGGCGGCACAGGCCTGCTACGACGGCGCGATTGCTTTTGGAGCTCCTTTTATCTCAGGAAAAGATTCATTAAACAACGAATTCCAGTGTGACGACGGCTCGACAATTTCCATCCCCCCCACCTTATTAGTTAGCGCCATATCAGTTCTCGACGACGTCAATAAATGTGTAACGATGGATACCAAAAAATCCGGCAATCTGCTTTTCATAGTCGGCGAAACCAAAAATGAGCTCGGCGGCTCGCACTATTACAAAATTCACGATACACTCGGCGCGAATGTCCCTACAGTTGACCTCGAGACCTCTGCCAAAATCGCAAAGAAAATATCGGAGGCTGCCAAAAACGGCCTTTTAGAAAGCTGTCACGACTGCTCCGAGGGCGGCCTTGCAGTCGCATTAGCTGAGATGGCTTTCGCAGGCGGCTTCGGTATCGCCGCCGACCTGCGAGGACTGCCGAAAACAAGCGACTGCCTGCGAACAGACACGCAGCTTTTCAGCGAATCAAATTCACGATACATCGTCGAAGTCGAACCCGATAAATTCAGCGGCTTCGCAAAGCTGATGCTGAACCTGCCTTTCGGGCAGATCGGAAAAGTCATAGATGAACAAAAACTTATTATCAAAGCTCAAAACGGCCAGGAAGTTATCAACGCTGATTTGGATTCGCTGAAAAGTGCCTGGCAGAAAACATTCGACTGGCACTGAAAAAATGAAACCAGAACAATGAATTGTACTTGCTGAAAGGAATTGATAAAACGATGGAACTTGTGAAGGCTGTAGTGCTGAGGTCGGCAGGTATCAACTGCGATATGGAAACCCACTTCGCTCTGGAGCAGGCCGGCGCACAGGCTCAAAGAATTCATATAAACAGAATTATCGAAAATAAAAAATTACTCGACGAATTTCACATTCTTGTCTTTCCCGGCGGATTCAGCTACGGCGACGACGTCTCTGCAGGAAAAATCCTCGCTAATCAGGTCATTCATCACTTAACAGAGCCTTTGAAAAAGTTCATCGATGACGGCAAGCTTGTGCTCGGTCTCTGTAACGGCTTTCAGGTGCTGGTCAAGACCGGAATCCTGCCCGGTTTCGATTCGGGCAACGGCCAAAAGGATGTTACGATAACTTACAATGACAGCGGCAAATATGAAGACAGATGGGTCTATCTGGCCCCGCAGACAAAAAAGTGCATATTCATCGAGCCTGAAAGGCAGATTTATCTGCCGATTGCACACGGCGAAGGCAAGGTAGTGACCAAAGACGATGCCGTTCTTGAAAAATTGAAAAATGACGGCCACGTTGCTTTCAAATACGTCGATGAAAACGGAAGCGCTGGCCCATACCCGGTAAATCCGAACGGCTCTGTCGATTCCATCGCCGCCCTTACGGATACTACCGGCCGGGTGCTCGGCCTTATGCCGCATCCGGAAAGATTCGCCCGCCCGACTCAGCACCCGCGATGGACCCGCCTGAAAGACAAAGCCGACGCCGACGGTATGACCATTTTTAATAACGCTGTTAAATACATTAAGGATAACTTCTGATTTCGATTTCGCTGCGACTGCATTTTTTCTTGCAATTGATTTACAATTACAATAAATTATAATGTTTAATTGGTATTTTTTCGGGCTCGTAGCTCAGCGGTAGAGCAGTGGACTCATAATCCATTGGTCCAAGGTTCGAATCCTTGCGGGCCCAATTCTTTTTTAATTCCCGAAAGAATTCACGGCCTTCGTTTTCCGAGGATTTCGTCTGCCAGGTCGGAAGCGTCATAAACTTTTTGCAGTGATTCGATGATTGCCTGAGAATTTACAGAAGTTGCCCTGGCCTGAACATCAGTGTAAGCAAAATCGAGTACAAGCGACTGAATGTTGCCGTCGAAAATAATTCCTGCAAATTCACCCTTGCGATTGACAACGGGGCTGCCTGAATTGCCGCCTATAATGTCCGCTGTGGATTCGAAATTGACCGGCGTCTTCGGATTGAGTCTGTCTTTCCTGTCGAGCCATCGTTTCGGCAGATCAAAAGGCGGTTTGTAATTATGCTCAGCAGCGTGCTCATACAAACCGGCAATGGTGGTCTGGAATGGAATTTTCTTACCCTGTTCTTCGTAACCCCTGACATCGCCGAACGCCAGACGCAAAGTAAAAGTCGCATCCGGGTAGGAACTGGTTTTTTCGATATCGAATTTTGCTCTGGCAATTCCGGCATGAGCCTGCTTTTTAATCTCATCCTGTGTTTCGATTATCTTTCTAACTGCGCGGGCCTGGTCATCAATGAGCCCTGCCAGCTCTACCATCGGGTCATTGGCTGCCTTGACGTCGTCGGCGGTTCCTTCATAAAGTTTCCTGCGAAAAGCGACATCTTTTAATTTTGTACCAAGAACGAGCTCAGTTGCCCTTTGTTGCGGCGACTTGCCGGCAAGAACCTTTTGTACAACCGGGTGAGAACAGCCTAATTGCCTGACTAACCACGTAAGAGAGTCAGCAAGTTTTAACTGCTCGAAATCGTCGTAAAGAGGCTCTTCTGAAAACAACTGGAATTCGAGGGATTCGAGGTTGGAATCCCTGTATTCTCGGAGGCGTTCGCCGTTCGGTTTGGTCTTTTCTTCGACGGCACGCATAATCGTACGGCCGATACTGAAAAGAGTGCTATAAAATCCGTTGGCCCCTTCCAGCATGTTATACTCCAGGGCATTTTGTGCGACTGTCTTCTGAGCGTCAGCGATTTTTTCCCAGGAGACAAGTATCTCCTCAGCATTGGGCTTTTGTGCAATTGCGGCTTTCAATTTCTGTTCGGCTGCCTGTTTTTTAGTCATCAGTTGCAGGTCCAACAAGCCTGCGTACATCCCATTACGTGCTTTTCGGCTGTTCTGCACGCCGAACAAAAGGTCCTTTGCACGGCGAGCGTTTTCTTCATTGCGAATACTGTATGCGAGAAGAGACACTTCCATAGCATTCAGGCGAGCCAACATATAAGGAAAGCGCCTGTCCCGCAGGTCTTTGAGCTCTGCCATTGTCAACTGGCGGCTGGTACTGCCGGGATTTCCGGAAACGAAAATCAGCTCTCCCTCGCTCACGCCCTCGGTACTGAATTTCAGATAATGCTCGATTTTGGCCGGCTTGTCGTCTTCATAGGCTCGGAAAATACAAAAATCAATATCGTACCGGGGATATTCGAAATTATCCGGGTCGCCGCCGAAAAACGCTATCTGCTGCTCCGGGGCAAAGACCAGCCGAACATCGGTATATTTTTTATAGCGGTATAAATGGTATTGGCCGCCCTGGTACAAAGTAACCACGTCGCTTCGCAGGCCGGTTTTGTCGAGCGACTCTTTTTCTATCTCCGCCATTACCGCCCGCCGCGCTTCAAAAGCCTGCTCTGCAGTTGCATCGGCTTCGACCGCTGCATTGACCCTGTCCGTTACATCCTCGATATTCATAAGCACGTTAAGCTCCAGATCGAGGCATTTTTTTTCGTCTTCGAGGCGGGCGTAGAAGCCGTCGCGAAGATAATTATTGTTAGCGTCGCTGAATTTATGCAGAGCGTCTGCACCTACGTGATGGTTCGAGATAATCAGGCCGTCGGGTGATATGAAAGAGCCTGAGCCGCCGCTGTTAAATCTTATCGAGGCTTTTTGGAGGTGCTCGAGCCAGCCGGCAGTCGGCTCGAAACCGTATTTGTCTCTTAAAACTTTAGTCGGCGGGTCATTGTAAAGCCACATACCCTCGTCGGCAATTGAAGGTATGCAGAAACTCGTCGTAATAAATACCAATATCAGCTTATATAATAGCGTCCGCAAATTTTGTTTTTCGATTTTCATAATCTACCCTCACTTAGTTAATATGTTTTTGTAATTTTTAATTATACGTAGTATCAAAGATTTCTTCTAATTGCAATAAGTCAAAAGATTATTCTTAAAATTAAGATGACTAAAAAGTCTTGACAAGAAAGCCCTTATGCTCTAAATATCTCATATTAAGAGAGTTCTGTGAAAAGGTTGAACAAGAAAAAAACGGGCGATTAGCTCAGTCGGTAGAGCAGCTGACTCTTAATCAGCGGGTCATAGGTTCGAGTCCTATATCGCCCAGTAGAAACAAACCACAGAGCACACCGTGAACACAGAGAAAAAATAAATATTCAACCTGTTTTTCCTCGATTGTCAGCAGAAAAAATATATAATCAAAGTGGTCTTTAAATTCATTAACCATTTTTAGAGGAGAAGATAATGAAAAAGCTAACCGTATCATTAATCACACTTTTGTTAAAACCTATCCCAAAACTCGATTTTTGAGTTAATGTAAGCCTATATATGGTTTATGGACATTACAAACGAACAATTGCAACAGATTGCAGAATTCATTCCGAAGCCCAAAACTAAACCTGGAAAACAGGGGCGGCCGATGTAAAATCAAAGGTGGCGTAAATTATGAGAACTGGAGTAGCCGACAAAACCTCCAACTACAACAAGGACAACGCTGTTTCGAAAGCTTTAACCTGAAGCGTAAACATAACTACATAATCACTTTTTTTGCATGGCTTCTCTCCTTCATTTCGCAAGAAATCCTTCGATAGCCGATTCGCGCTGAACGCCAGCCGCGGCTTTGACTATTGTACGATTTTCAATAAAAGCGATAAAAGGAACGCCCATTACCCCATAGGAGGCCGCAGCTTCCCGATTCTGCGACGCATCAATCTTGAATACCGCACTTGGATACCGCTTCCGTACTCGCTGAATAATCGGCTCCTGCATTTTGCATGCACCACATGATGGTGTATAAAAATATAGCAGAGTCTTTTTACCGGCCTGAATCCTTTTTCGTGATGCTTTATGAGGAGTGGGAGCATCCTTCCCTTTCATTTTCCAGGCCTTGAATGCCATTATCAGGCGTGGAACTACAAGAAGAAACACCAGTGCAAAGAAAATAATAAGAGCAATTTTCATATCCAACTCTTCTTACTTGACATTTCGTATATTAAACGCTTAGCTGCGCAACTAAACCTTTCAATTCCCCGATGATATCAAATCTTCCTTAAATTGCAACTGCAGGAAAGCCGAGTACAATTCAGGGCCTACTTGCCTTCTTTAATCCACCGCCCCGCCCTTAACACAGCCTCATTCCTGCAACTCCTTCAGTCCCGTGTAGTCGTCGGATCTACGTTTTATCTGCTTGTCTAACTCGGCTAAAGCCACCTCTGCTGTGCTGAATACACGGGCGCTGGTTAAATGTCCTCCTACTGCATGGTCTTCATCGGATACGAGGATATGAATGTGCAGTGCAAATTCATCCTGGTATGTCGCGACAGTTCCCTGAGCGCAAACAATCTCCAGTGGTCCCTGAAAATCTTCGGTTTTATACCTGCCCGGCATTTCCTTTAGAAATCCCAGCTCGACGGACCGCAGAGAACCGATAATACCTGTAACTACGGCAGAAGTTATGTGTTCTAATTCGCAGTACTGTGTTATAGACCGAACGAGTTCCTCGTCAGGCTTAACACGAAATATGTGTATTTGGCTTATTTTCATATACTTCAAATTCCTCTCTTAATAAATCTTTCCTAAAAGTATATCCACTTGCCTCCGGATAGTTTTATAGACTTTCTCTTCTAAATCCTCCAAAGGCAACCTCTTTTCCTTTTTGATTCCGAGAGTCGAAGTTAGCTCAATGTAACTATCCACGGACATTCCTTGCCTCTCGAAGAGCTTCCTGCCGCATTGAATAGCGCAGGCATCTATCAGGATGCGTTTCTCCGAGTTCTTCATAATCTCATTAAATTTCCACGGTACTATAACCGCAGGAAGACATCCAATCTTCACATCATCCGGGTTTTGCTCCCATATTTTGATGCAGGCCTTGGATGCAGCAACGCCTGTTGCACATCCGCCATAGCAGGTAAAAATCAACAGTTTATAACGCACAAGCTGACTCCTGTTTCATGATTTTGCCCACAGCTTCCTATGGATACATATCGTAACAAGTGCCTCATCGAACATACCCATCCATATTTATTTCAGCTTCTTCATCTTACATTACAATATCCAGTAAATTTACCATTATTTCAGCAGCTTTGCCTTTAAGAAATACATCAGTTATGCTGTTGGTATAATTGGAATCTTCCGTGTTTATTTCAATTATTTTGGCACCATTATTTTTGGCAACTACTGGTATCATAGAAGCAGGTTGTATTTCACCTGTAGTTCCTATCAAGATAAAAACATCTGCAATTTCAGCTTCATTGAATGAGTGTGTTCTTGCTGCTTCGGGAATCGGTTCACCAAAAAAAACAAAATCAGGTTTCAATATACCTGAACAGTTTTTGCATTCAGGGGGCAAAATGCTCAATAATTCTTCATTTGCCGCGAATTGCCTTCCGCAATTTGTGCATACCAGTCTTTGGCATGTGCCATGAAATTCAATAACTTTTTTACTGCCTGCTTTTTGATGTAAATCATCAATATTTTGAGTTATGATAACATCCAGCAATCCTTTGTCTTCCAATTCAGCAAGGGCATAGTGTGCATCATTTGGTTTCGCTTTAGCAAAAGAGTCGTAAAAAATATCTTTAATAAGCTTCCAGGATTTCTCAGGATATTTGTAGAAATAACTGGTAT
>CAYXGT010000033.1:0-26387 GCA_964464635.1 uncultured Pirellulales bacterium
TCTGTCGGAAAGTTATGTTCCTGAAATACGCTCACGGCTTTATTGTTTTCCCCGGTGGATACGGAACAATGGATGAGTTCTTCGAGTCTATTATGCTCATACAAACCCTTAAGCAGGCATCATTCCCTGTTATCTTAATGGGCTCGGAATACTGGGATGGATTACTGCGATGGATGAAAGATAAGATGCTTAGTGAAAATAAATATATCTCACCTGAGGAGCTTCAGGTATTTACGGTGGTTGACAGTGCCGAGGATGCGACAAAGATTATAGTTGACTTCAGAAAATCAGAGGGGCCTATCGGTATCACCTTACCCGAGGGAATGAAAAAGTAAGCTCCTTAGAATTTGCCGAATCGCAAGTACAGAAATACAAAGCATATATCGCTAATCCTCATCTTCAGCCGTGCTTTTTTGTATAATCACTAAGGAATTATTTAAGTGGCTGAGCAAATAATCCTTTTCGGGCCCGCCGAGATGCTCCCAGGGCAGAACGTCGTCGGTTGCATACTGTCTTTGTGATTCCTTCTGAAGGTCCAAGCCGGATTCCGCAAAGGCCTTCTGCCAAATCTCGTAGTTGAAACACTCATCCCACAAATCGAATTTAGCTCCGTCTGAGAAGGCTTTTTCGATAATCCTGCTTAGTCTTCTGTCGCCTCTGCCGATTGCCGATTCGAGTACACTTCGGCTAATATCGTGAAACTTAAAGTTGATAAATTTTGCGCGCAGCTTTTTTTTCTCATCGAGTATTGTTTGTTTTGCATTCTCGAAGTACGCCTTGTCTTTTTGTCCGAGCCAGCCGAACGGTGTATGGGCCTTCGGTACGAACCAGCTCACGGCGGCGTTTATTTGGCCGGGCCTGCCCTTGATGTCTTTTCTCAGCATAGCCAGCTCCAGGCAAAGCTGAACAATTTTTTTTGTGTCCTGCTCACTTTCACCCGGCAGTCCCGCCATAAAGTATAATTTTATCTGTCCCCACCCTGCCTGCCAGACAGCGTTCACGGCGGCAAATAAATCTTCGTCTTTCAGGGGCTTGTTGATAATCTGTCTTAACCTTTCACTGGCTGCTTCAACGGCAATTGTGATACCGCCTTTTCTGACCGATGTCAGAAGTTTCGGCAGGAGCCTTAGCTGCTGGTCCACACGAAGGCTCGGCAGTGACAGGCCGACGTGTTTTGTCTCGAAGTATGACTGGAGCACATCGACAAGCGCTTCAAGATTAGGATAGTCACCGCTTGACAGGCTAAAAAGGCTGATAGTATCGAGTCCCGTTGACAGGTAGCATTTTTTTGCCGTTTCGAAGATTCTGTCTGTGCTTCTAAAGCGGACGGGTCTTCTGCAAAAGCTTGCCTGGCAGAACCTGCATCGGCCGGGACAGCCCCGCATTATCTCAATATTTATCCGGTCGTGAACTACTTGTGCGAAGGGAACGATAGGTTTCTCCACGACAGAGGCATTATCGAAGTCATCGACAACGGCATTTTCAAATCTTCTCGGAAGATTTTTTATTATCGGCTTGAGAGTTTGTTTTCCGTGGTATGTTTCATATTCGTAAAAGCCGGGGACATATATGTAATTGAAGCTGCTTGCTGCTTTTTGCAGGATTTGGTTTTTGTCGGAGCCGTTGTTTTTTTCTCTGAGTAAAAGCCTGGCAAGCTCGACGACCGCCTCTTCGCCTTCGCCGAGAATGAACATATCGAAGAAGTCAGCTATCGGCTCACAGCAGTTTGTCATACCTCCGCCGCCAATAATCAGCGGCTCATCCTCGCTACGGCTGCTGCTTCGAAGCGGTATGTCAGCTAAATCGAGAATGTTTAAGACGTTTGTGTAGCACAGCTCGTTGGTTAGACTAAAGCCGACGACGTCGAAGCTTTTCAGTGTCGCCTTCGATTCGAGAGTGAAAATCGGGATGTTGTTTTTGCGCAGCAGCTCTTCAGCGTCGAGCCAGGGAGCAAAAACACGCTCAGCGGCGACTGCGTCAATTTTATTAAGGATGTCGTAGATAATTGCCAGGCCGGTGTGGCTCATACCCACCTCATATATATCGGGAAAGCAAAGCGCGACTGTCAAGTCACATCGGCTCAGGTCTTTTTTTGTCTGGTTGATTTCACCGCCGATGTATCTCGCCGGCCTGCGAACGTAAGGCAA
This sequence comes from uncultured Pirellulales bacterium, assembly GCA_964464635.1. Classification (GTDB taxonomy): domain Bacteria; phylum Planctomycetota; class Phycisphaerae; order Sedimentisphaerales; family Anaerobacaceae; genus CAYLMG01. The sequence continues at coordinate 2,148 of CAYXGT010000033.1, forward strand.
AAAATGCTGTTCGATTCTGTCGGTTAGTATTGTTATCTCTTTACTATTCATAACAGCATTATAAAATGATTGATGATAATTTTCTAATGGATATTGCGTTGATATGAAAGTTGTCGTTAGTAGTAAAGACTGTTATGGACAGAGATAAGAAAAGTTTTATAGCAATTATTGCCGTCGTTATTTTTATTTTGGCACTTTTGCATTTCGGCCTGGCTGACAGAGAGCCTGAGTCTTTTACAGCGGACAGCGGCTATCGGCCGGTAATGGGGACTTTTGCCCGCGTAATTGTTGTCGCCGCGGACGAAGGAGCTGCACAAGCCTGCATCGAAGCAGCCTTCGGACAGATTAATAAAATCGATGAAATGATGAGCTACCACAACCCTGACTCGGAAATCAGCAGACTTAACCGCAGCGCTTTTGAGAATCCTGTGAAGGTAGAGCCTTTAACATATCAGGTGATTAAAAAAGCCATTGAGTTCAGCCGCTTAACTGATGGTGCGTTTGACGTAACTGTTGGCCCGCTTGTTGACCTCTGGAGCAGGGCCGGAGATGCCAATACTATACCGACTCAGCAGCAATTGCAGGAGGCCGGCTCGAAAGTCGGCTGGAATAAACTTATCATCGAAGACGGCGAACAGACGGTTCGATTTACAATAGATGGAATGCGGCTTGATTTGGGCGGTATAGCAAAGGGTTTTGCCATTGATAAAGCAATTGAGGTAATAAAAGATTCGGGTGGCCTTGGTGCTCTGGTTGATATAGGTGGTGACATTCGATGTTACGGCAAAACGCCAAAAGGTCAAAAATTCTGGCTTGTCGGTCTGCAGAACCCCGACCTTGAAAGTGAAGAACAAATTTTATTTACACTGAAGCTTTCGGCCGGCGCTGTCGCAACCAGCGGTGACTATCAGAGGTTTGTTGTAATCGGCGGCAGGCACTATAGTCATATCATAAATGAAAAAACCGGCGGTACTGCCGAGGCTTTGTCCGGCGTAACTATTATCGCCGATACCGCAACCGATACCGACGCACTGGCCACTGCAGTGAGCGTGATGGGAGCTGAGAGAGGTATTGAGCTGATTGAGAACAGAGCCGGCACTGAGGCAATTGTGGTTTCTCCTGCACCGGGATATAAAATCATGGAAACCAGCGGCGCAGAGAAGTTTATCAAGTAAATGGTTTTATTCAGAAGTGGTTTTTTCCACAGGCTGGGCGTTTGCTTCGATGTTTTTGCCGACCCGGATTATTACTTTTGTCGGGCATTTTTGCATAGCTGTTTTTACTTTTTCGTCGTCGCTGTACTTTTGGTAATCGACTTTCGAGAGGTTTTCAGCGATTACAAACATATCGCTTTGTTTTGCGCACAGGCCGCAGGCGATACAGCCGGCCTTACACATCTGACGCGTTGTTTTGCCGTTCTCTTTGCTGCTGCAGGCAACGGTAATAATATTCTCCTGAGGGAACGGCACCATTTCAATTAAGTTTCGAGGACAGGCCTTCGAACAGGCTGTACAGCCGGTACACTTTTCGTAATCGACTATTGCGAGGCCGTCTATTATGTGCAACGCATCGAATTTGCACGCCTCGACACAGTCGCCGAAACCGAGACAGCCGAATTTGCAGGCCTGCACGTTTGCCAGAGCGTTTGCAGCGGTGCAGCTTTCGATACCCTGATAGGTCGCGTAAAAGGTTTTGTCGTCCGTGCGAGCATTGCAGTGGACTACAGGCCTTTGGGGATGACCGCCGCTGGAGACCTGAAGATTTAGAATATCGGCTATTTTAGCCGCTGTTGCAGCTCCGCCCGGTGCGCATTTACCGATGAGTTCCGGATTTTTGGCGACTGCTTTTGCATATGAGCTGCAGCCGGCATAGCCGCATGCACCGCAGTCGATTCCGGGTAATGCTTTTTGTATTTGTTCTATTTTGGGGTCAACTTCGACTTTCAGCTTGATGCTTGCAATGAGCAGAACCAGGGCGAAGCTGCCCCCGAGACCGACCATTATTGCTCCTGCCGGCCAAATCTGCTGAAGTGACACGCACAATACCGGATACGATAAAATCATTTAATCATTCCTGCAAAACCCATAAAAGCGAGAGCCAGCAGCCCCGCGGTAATCAGCGTTATCGGTGCTCCTTTGAGCGATTTAGGTATATCAGCCAGCTCGAGGTTTTCTCTGATACCTGCCATAATGCAGATAGCCATCGTAAAGCCGATACCTGCTCCGAAACTGAGGACAACCGCCCTTACAAAATTATCAATTTCCCAAAGGTTTAGAAAAAGACATAAACCGAGAATCGCGCAATTGGTCGTTATCAGGGGAAGAAATATGCCGAAGCTTTCATACAGCGACGGGAAGAATTTTCGCAGGTACATTTCGACGAGCTGAACGGCGCCGGCTATGACTAAAATGAAGCAGACGTATCGCGTAACTTCCAGGCCGAACTTCATCAAAACAAGATGGTCTATCAGCCAGGTGAGTGTCCCCGCCATTGTTACCACAAAAGTTACTGCCAGTCCCATCCCGAAGGCCATATCAATTCTGCCTGATACGCCGAGATAGGGACATATCCCGAGAAACTTGCTGAAAACGAGGTTGTTTATCAGCACAATGGATATAAAACCCAGAATTAAAGCGGTTACGGTATCCATAAGCGTCACCTTTTGCTTTTATTTGTTATTTTACTTACCAAGCCGAGCAAAAGCCCAAGTGTTATAAATGCACCTGCCGGCATTACCATCACCGCCCAGGGCATAAAAACTTTGTCTGAAAGAATGACGGTGTCTAAGATTTTTCCTGTGCCCAGCAGCTCCCTTACCACAGCCAGCACGCAAACCGCCAGCGTGAAACCGAGGCCCATCCCGATGGCGTCAACGATACTTACGGCCAGTCCGTTTTTACTTGCACAGGCCTCAGCCCGGCATATGATGATGCAGTTGACTATAATCAGGGGAACGTAAGGGCCGAGAGCCTCGCTCATATCCGGCATGTAGGCCTTCAGGAATAAATCTGCAATCGTTACAAAAGTTGCTATCGTCAGCGTGAACATCAGTATTCGCAGGTGTGGTTTTAATAGGTTGCGCATCAGGCTTGTCACAATATTGCTGCACAAGAGGACAAATATTACACAGCCGCCCATCGTAATCGCGGGTTTTACCGCCGCCGTTACCGCCAGCGTCGGGCACATCCCCAGCAGCAGCCGGAACACCGGGTTCTCGCTCCAAAGCCCTGCGGTAAAGGTATCGGATAGTGACACTGTGTCTGTTTTATTTGCCATTAGCTATCAGCCCTTCTGCCTGCAGTTTTTCCTTTACCTGGTTGGTGTATGAGTTGAATATTTTTATAACAGCCTCGCTGCTGACGGTAGCGCCGCTTATCGCGACGATTTCAGAATCGATTTTCTTATTGTCACCAGTTTTAACAAGCTCAAAATCGCCGAACGGTGCCCCTGCATACTGGCTGTTGTAGAATTCATCCTTGATTCTGTCGCCGAAGCCGGGCGTCTCGTTGCTTGCAAGAACCTTAAAGCCGTAGAATTTTGTAAGCCCCGCATCGACGGCTATCACCAGCTTGATTTTGTCTGCAAAGCCGGGGCCTTCTGCAATGTATGCAAAACCGATTATATTGCCCTCGGTATCTATGGCTTTATATATATCTGTCTTGACGGTTTTGCTTTTGCCGAGCTGTATAACAACATCGTCCAGCACCAGTGCAAAGTCGTTGGCATCGGTAATCAGCTCAGCCATCTTCTTATTTAATTTCTGTTGCTCATTTTGTACGATTTTATCCTGCAGGGCAGCATTTGCTGCTGCCAGGAGCAGCCCGAAAGTAAATGATGTGACAATCAGCAGCCAGCTTTGCTGCAGGAAGAATTTAACTTTAGACATTGGGCTTACCTCCTGCTGGTGTCAATTTGCAGAGCCTGTCAATCAGTGGCGTTACAGCGTTCATTAAAAGTATTGAGAACATCACACCTTCCGGGTATTCACCTACAATTCTGATGAGCATTGTGATTGTCCCCACGCCGATACCGAAAATCCACATACCCTTAATGCTCAATGGCGCCGTCACCGGGTCGGTTGCGATAAAGAAGGCGCCGATTAAAAGCCCGCCGCAAAGCAAGTGAGCAACAGGATTAATATTTGCCTGCGGCTCGATTAAGTAAGCAACAAGTGCAAAGACAAAGGCGGATAACAGAACCGCCAGCGGGATATGAAAATTGATAGTTTTTCTTATTAGAAGATAGATACCGCCTATTAACAGGGCCAGCGCGCTGGTTTCACCGATACAGCCGCCGACGTTGCCGAAAAATAATGCTCTTATTTGTTCGTTTACTGTTTCGGCGCCTTGTCCTTTTTTTACAGCTTCCTTGCTCAATGCCAGCGGTGTTGCCTGAGTTCGAATGTCACTATAGACGGCGGTTGTTTTTATCTGCGGCATTGTAGAATCAACGGTTGCGGGCACCGTCCAGGTGGTCATCAGGACCCCGAAGCTTGCCATCAAAAAGGCTCTGCCGGCCATTGCGGGATTGAAAATATTGGCGCCCAGCCCGCCGAAAACCATTTTGCCTATCGCTATAGCAAAAACCGAGCCGATAACCGCAGCCCAAACGGGCAGCTTCGGCGGAACCGAAAATGCAAGTATTATGCCGGTAACAACCGCGCTGAAGTCGCCGAGAGACTCAATGGGATTTTCCTTTTTTAGAAATAAGTTACAAACATACTCGGTTAAAACGGCTGAAATTATACAGGTAGCTGTGAGAATTACTGCATATACTCTAAAGAAGATTATCGCCGCAGCCATTGCGGGTGACAGGCCGATTATAACATCCAGCATGACGCTGCGTGTGGACATCGGTCCGCTTATATGCGGTGCGGATGAAACCCTTAGCTCACTAAGCATTTATTGATTTCCTTCTGTTAACTGTTTTTATTGCGGCATCTTTTTTTTCTTTCTGGCAAGAAAGATTTTTCCCGTTTTGATGTATCCGGTTAACTCAATGTTGGCTGGACAGACGTAGCTGCAGCAGCCGCATTCCATACAGGCATTTATGTAATAGCTTTCAGCCAGGTCAAGCTTATTGTATTTGACTGCGTGCGCTATTTTTGTCGGGTTTAATCTTTCCGGGCAGACCTGCAGGCATCTGCCGCAGCGGATACAGGCTGTCTGTCTTCTCTCGAATTTTGCCTTGCCAATCTGTTCACCGGTCAGGATTGTTATTGCTCCTGTTGTTTTTGTAATGGGCGTTGTCAGGTCGCCGATGGCCAGTCCCATCATCGGCCCGCCGAGTATGACTTTAGCGCTTTTTTGAGCAACGCCGCCGCAAAAATCAATCAGCTCACCGACAGTTGTTCCGATAGGTACATAAAAGTTACCGGGTCTGCTCACAGCCTCACCTGTGACAGTGACAGTCCTGTGTGTTAAGGCTCTGCCGAGCACGACAGCCTCGGCTATCGCCGCACAGGTTGCAACATTAAGAACCACAAGTCCTACCATAGGGGGGATTCCGCCGGTGGGGACATTTTTGGCGAGTATCGATTCGATAAGCTGTCTTTCACCGCCCTGTGGGTACTTCGTTTTTACCTTGACCACCTCAATATTTTCGCTGTTTTTGCTCTCGAGCACAGCCCGGCGCATAGCCTCGATGGCTTGCGGTTTGTTATCCTCAATGCCAATTAAGACTCGCTCGACACCGCAGCAGCTTTTTGCCAGTTTGATACCTGCCAGTACCTGGTATGTCCACTCGAGCATAATCCGGTAGTCGCAGGTTATATAAGGTTCACATTCGCAGCCGTTGATAATCAAAGTTTCTTTCGGCAATCGTGGATTTGGCTCGATTTTCACCCTCGTCGGAAAGCCTGCGCCGCCCATACCAACGATGCCTGCCTGGCGAACTGCATCGCAAATCTGCTTTGGCGTGTATTTTGTATGGTCGAAGTTTTTGTCGAATTTATCAGAACAGGGGCTCTTTAGGGGATTGTTTTCGGTGTCAGCTTCGATGACTATTCCCATACATCGGCCGAGTACAGGGTGCGGCTGCAGCGAGATTTCTTTGACCTTGCCTTTAATCGGTGAATGAACCGGTGCCGAGACAAATGCGTCGTTATCACCGATTTTTTGTCCTGCTTCTACGCTGTCAGCCTTTTTCACCAGCGGCTCGCAAACCGCTCCGATGTGCTGGCTGAGTAAAATCGTCGCCTGTTTTATGGCGGGACCTGATGATATCGTGCATTCACTTGTCAGAGCCTTCTTTTTCAGCGGGTGTGTACCGCCTCGGAACGTCTTTTTGCCTTTGATGACTGTTAATTCCATTTTAAGGTGCTTTATTAAATTTGTTACATATTTTTTTAACGATTAAGATTAGAGCTAATGTTATTGAAACGGCTGTAAAAAGGCTGAGTATCAATACCAGCCATTTTGCATTCAGCACCCGGCTGAAAATTCTTTCGAAAAAGGTTATCGATGCAATGAAAACAACCAGCGGCAGTAGAAACGCTAAAATAACCTTCAGGGTAACAGGGCCGGAACTGCTGTGGCCGAGTCGACGATACACCTCTTCGCAGGTGTGCCTGAATCCGCAACCCTGACAATTTTTTTCTTCAAACTGCATAATATTTAAGGTATAAAATAAACCGTATTTTATAATGGATATTGATTCGGCTTTCAAACATATTTTTGAAGGGGGCTCGATTATGATAAGAAAAACCCTGTTGATATCATTGCTTTTCGTTGTTTGCCTTATAAGCGGCTGCTTTACCAATCCAATCACAGGCAGGGATGAATTGATGCTTCTTTCCGAACAGCAGGATTTTGAAATCGGCAGAAGATACGCGCCCGAAGTAGAGACTCAAATGGGTGGGCAGGTACCAAGTCCTGTACTGCAGAGATATGTTGATAGCGTGGGCCGGAAAGTCGCCGGCGTCAGCCACAGGCCCGACTACGATTATCATTTTGTTGCCCTGGACCACGAAATGATGAACGCTTTTGCACTACCCGGCGGTTGCATATTCATAACAAGAGGTATGCTCGAAAAACTCGAATCCGAGGCTCAGCTCGCGGCTATCCTTGCTCATGAGACGGCCCATGTTGTCGCCCGTGACACAGCCGCCGCTATGAGCAGAGACATCGGAATAAGCATTGTGCTTTCTGCGGTTACCAGTGAGGAGACCTCAGGAACGCTTTTAACAGTCGCTGATGTAACCAATCAGATTCTGGGACTGAGCTACAGCAGGGAAGATGAGAAGACAGCGGACCTTGCCGGCCTGGACTATATGGTCGCAGCTGGGTACAATCCGAATGCGATGGTTGAGACTATGAAAATACTCAACGCTGAAAACGATTTCAGGCCGATAGAGTTTTTCTCAACGCACCCAAATCCTGAGAATCGGATTGCCTATATAGAGGAAAAAATCCTCCTGAACTATTTTCAGCCCGAAAGGCTGAAGGCCGGCAAAGAAGACTACAAAAATTATGTCCTCGACGAGCTGGAGTAGGGAATTATGCCGGTAATTTTTAATTATTTGCGGTGCAGGCCAGCCGTCAATGCGCTCAGTGGGCAGGCCAGATTTTGAGCTGTTCATCTTCCTCTTCTGCCATTTGCGTAATTCGTGCAGGCTCTTCCGGCATACCGGTTCTTGCGGATAGATATGCCGATTCAATCACCGCCATCGTGCCAAGATTGTCTTCGCTGCTGCCGGCAGGCTTGTGTTCCTCCGGCGATAATATACTTAAAGCAAAATCATTCAAAAGCTTGGCCATACATACGTGGTTATCATAATTGTACTCATTTTCGTCGATTAGTTTACCAGTGCTGTCGCAGATAGTCAGATTCGTATGGCTGACTGTTAAGGTTTTATCTTTGCCATGGATCTGTAGATATTCTTTGTCGGGCCCGATACCCGGCTGACGTGACGTAAGAAGATTAGCCGAGAGAGCCGGGTTAAATTTCATCGTTACAACAGCCGTGTCCTCTGTCAAATAAACACGCTGCTGTTTTTCCCCCGCCGTGTTGGTTATTAAACAATAGACCTGCTGCGGCAGGCCGAAGTTCGAAACAATCAGGTTGACAAGGTGATAGCAATTGCGGAGCAGCACACCGCCACCGGAGAGCTTCCAGTCGTCCTGCCAGGCCGGGTGCTTGCTTTCGCCTGTGTAAAAAACAGCATTTATCAAAAACGGCTGCTCAAGGGGATTTTCCTCGAGATATTTTGCGAAATCGACAAAGCTTTGTGTGAATCTGCCCGGGTTGGCGACGGTGAATTTCACATCTTCTTTTTTTGCCAGTCGTACCAGCAGAGCAGCCTCTTCGAAGTTCCTGGCCGGCGGGGTAAGTTTCAGAACATTAAATTTGCTTTTCATCGCCGCACGCACATACTCATCACAACTGTAAATCGGTGCTGCGACGAGTAAAGCATCGAACTGGTTTTGTATTATGAGCTGGCGGTAATCGTCGAAGCCTGCGCAGTTGTATTGAGCTGATATTTTCTCGGTCAGCGGCGTATCCTTGTCCGCTACTGCATCAATATTGAAACAGTCGATTTTCGAGGCTGCTTCGAGCAGCAGTCTGCCGTTCTCATCCAAACCCAGTACCGCAATCTTGAGTTTATCCTTGTTCATAGGATGCTGCATATTCAAATTCAGGTTTGCAATTCATACAGGTTGATTTTGCTATGTAAGAGATGTCGCCATCCCTGCAACAGTATTTCTATCCTATATCTTTATTGTCATCCTCGGTTTTTGTTGCCATAGAGTAGCCGTTGTCCTGGCGGTCGTGGTTTATCTTTAGCTTTTGCTCGTAGAGCCGAACCACATCATCGGCGTCGAGTCCGAGGCATTGGGCGAGACTTATCCAGAAAAACAGCATATCTATAACTTCGACCTTTGCATTCTGTAAATCGTGCAGCATATACCGCCTGCCGCCTTTTGCTTCCCTGCACCAGTGCTTCCAGTAGGTGCAGTCCCGCAGCTCCTCGAGCTCATTGCTCATAGCTGCAATGTAATTGTTCAGCCATTGGCCTGCTTTCTGCGGGTCGAAGTTGGCACGCAGCGCCTTAGCATCGAAGCCGGTGCGTTTATTTAGTTCCGCCTGCTTTTCAAATAGCTCTCTTAGCATTTTAAGGCTCCTGTAGTTTTGGTTTCACAGAAATTATCCGGTACGGGGAATTGTTCGCAGAGCTGTTCGGTTTCATTTCGTATCTTTTCGAAAACCGATTCATTTTCTATATTTTCTGCGACTTCGTTTATCCAATAAGCAATCTGTTGTGCCTGCTGCTCTTTGAAGCCTCGCGTGGTAACGGCCGGTGTTCCTATGCGCAGCCCGCTCGGATTAAACGGTGGCGCGGTGTCCTGCGGAACAGAATTGCAATTTGTATAAATTCCCGCCTTCGCCAGTGCCTGCGACAGTTTCTTGCCGGCAATATTTTTGTTACGCAGGTCTATCAGGATTAAATGGTTGTCCGTACCGCCTGAGACAAGGTTAAAACCGTATTCGAGCAGCTTCTCGGCCATAGCTTTTGCGTTTTTGATTATCTGTTTCGCGTATTCGGCAAATTCGGGCGTCGATGCCTCTTTTAGTGCAACCGCAATAGCACTTATCGAGTGCATATGCGGTCCGCCCTGCAGGCCTGGAAAGACCGTCTTGTCCATCTTTTTAGCATGCTCTTCTTTGCAGAGCATCATCCCGCCTCTCGGGCCGCGGAGGGTCTTGTGCGTTGTACTCGTTACTATGTCAGCATAGGGCACAGGACTCATATGAACGCCGCCGGCGACAAGACCTGATATATGCGCGATATCCGCAACCAGATAAGCACCGACGCTTTTGGCGATTTCAGCGAATTTGTCGAACTCAATCTTGCGGGCATAAGCTGTCGCGCCGCAGATAATGATTTTTGGTTTATGTTTTTTTGCCATATCGGCAATCTGGTCATAATCGAATCTTCCTGTTTCAGGATTAACTCCGTATTGTACTGAGTTGAAGAGCTTGCCGGTTATACTTACCTTCCAGCCGTGCGTTAAGTGCCCGCCATCAGGCAGTGCCAGGCCCATAATTGTATCGCCGGGTTCAGCCAGTGTGAGATAAGCAGCTAGGTTTGCGGGTGAGCCGGAATGCGGCTGAACGTTGGCATGGTCTGCGCCAAACAGCTTTTTCGCACGCTGCCTCGCTAAATCCTCAACAGCATCAGTGTTCACCTGACCCTCATAATAACGTTTGCCGGGATAGCCTTCGGAATATTTATTGGCAAACCAGCTCCCCGTCGCTTCTCTTACCGCTTTCGAGGTATAATTTTCCGAAGGAATCAGCCGGATGGAGTTTCTTTGCCGCTGCTCTTCGAGCTGGATAAGCCGGTAAATTTCGGGGTCGTTCTGTTCGAGAATTGAGGCCATTTTGCTGCTCCTTAAAGAAAAATTACCCTGAAAATCTAAAGCAAATCATAAACGAAAAGAGCCTGATAATCAAGCCCGCAATCTTTATTTTGATGCGGGCATACTTGTTTTTTCGAGTTCAAGCAGTTTCTTTTTTAGTTTTTTCCCGCCGGCAGCGGAGAAATTGCCGCAGCTTCCATCTGAGCGTATGACTCGATGACAGGGGATAATCAGCGGCAGGGGGTTTTGGGCGAGTGCGTTTCCAACCGCTCTTGCTGCTTTTGGGCAGTGTATTTTTTGAGCTGTTTTTGAGTAGCTCATCGTTCGGCTGTAGGGTATATTTCTGCACGCAGTAAGCACTGAAATCGTAAATGGCCTTAAGCCGTCCAGTAGTATGGGGGTCGAGTTAAAATCAGTCCTGATGCCTTCGAAGTAGGCCGTTATTTTCTCCTGAAGAGATTTGAGAAGATATTTTTGGTATCCGGCGTTTGAGTGTTTTTTTATGAGCAGGGATTCGACCTTTTTGGGATTAGGCAAGGGCAGAATAGTTCCGAGCAGTGTTTTTCCCTGGGCTGCCAGGCCGAAATAGCCCCATTTTGTGTTAAAAATTGTGTATTTTACTGTTTTCTTCATTTCCAGCCGCCTTTAGCTGCGGGACTCATTATAGAAAATCAGTATGTAAGTATGCCAAATTTATTGACTTAATAAAGAATTTTTGTTAAAAGTCACGGTTCTGTACGTGAATCGGCAATAGAATGAGTAATAAAGGATTAAAGAATAACATTTGAGAGTTTGTTATGTCTCTTGAAAAGTTGCGAAAAAAGATTGATGAGCTGGATGTTGAGCTTGTAAAGCTTCTGAATGAGCGGGCTCGGATTGTTATTGAGGTTGGCAAGCTCAAGAATAAGACCGGTGGTCAGGTTTATGCGCCTGACAGGGAGTGTGAAGTCTTTAAGAGGATTGACAATGCTAACGAAGGGCCGTTGCCGAACAGGACTATCAGAGCGGTATGGCGGGAGTTGATGAGCGGCTCCCTTGCACTTGAAAGGCCGTTGCGGATAGGTTACCTCGGCCCTCAGGGAAGTTTCAGCCATAACGCTGCTTTGCTGAAGTTCGGTCAGAGCGTCGAGTCTGAGCCTTTGACGGATATTATGAGCATTTTTGAAGAGGTCAGCAAGGGCCATTGTGACCTCGGAGTCGTGCCGGTGGAGAATACAACCGGCGGAGGTGTAATAGAGACGCTGGATGCATTTGTGGAATCCGATGTTAAAGTATGTGCAGAAGTTTTGATGGCGATTCATCATAATCTGCTTGCAAACTGTTCGCTTGAGCAGATAGAGAAGATATATTCCAAGCCGGAGGTTTTTGCCCAGTGTCGTAAATGGCTGAGTTCGACTTTTAAAGAGGCCAAGACGATTGCAGTTGCATCGACGGCAAAGGCCAGTCAGATGGCGGCAGAAGAAAAGGGTGCTGCTGCTATTGGTTCCAAGGTTGCGGCTGAGCTGTACGGCTTAAGCGTGGTGTATGAAAATATCGAGGATACAGCTAATAACGTGACGCGTTTTCTGGTGATTAGTAAGGAAGACGCCAGGCCAACCGGTGATGACAAGACGGCTATACTCTTCAGTACTGCTCATAAGGCAGGTGCACTTGCTGATGTGCTTGATGTTATGAAGAGCTATGAGATAAATCTTACAAATATTGAGTCCAGGCCGAGCAAGAAGCGTCAGTGGGAGTATTATTTCTTTATGGATTTTATCGGCCACCGGTTGGATAAACAAGTTAAAGAGGCGCTTGAAGAGTCACGCAAGCATTGTCTTCAGCTTTCGATACTTGGCAGTTTCCCTCGTGCGGACCAGCTTCTTTAGTGTGGTTGTTTGCAAATTGAAGGGTGCATTATTTTGGTTTGGAGAGCGTATTTATGAGAAAACCGTTTGTGGCTGGCAACTGGAAAATGAACTCGGATAGCCTGTCGAGCGTTAGTCTTGCAAAGGCTGTGGCCGATGGCGTAATGGAATTGGCGGGTGAGCGTGTCGATGTGGCTGTGATACCTCCTTTTGTTTATATTCCAGCGGTTGTCGGAACACTCAGCACTACGCATATCGCGGTTGGTGCACAGGATGTTTATTATGAACGGCAGGGAGCTTTTACCGGTGAGATAAGCTCATCAATGCTCAAGGATATTGGTTGTGCTTACGTATTGTGCGGCCACTCGGAGCGCAGGCATGTTATTAAGGAAGATGACGAGCTGATAAACAAGAAAGTATCAGCTGCTATATCCGGCGGGCTTTTGCCGATACTTTGTGTTGGGGAGTTGCTCGAGCAGCGAAAGGCTGGCGAAACTGAACAGGTTGTGAGCAATCAGCTCAAGAAAGGTCTTGAGGGATTGAGTGCGGAAAAACTTTCGGCGGTAACGTTGGCATATGAGCCTGTGTGGGCGATAGGGACAGGATTGACGGCAACGCCCCAACAGGCGCAGCAGGTGCAGTCAATGATGAGAAAGCTGCTTGCTGATATGTATGACGGTCAGCTTGCGGATGAGATTCGGATATTATATGGGGGGTCGGTGAAACCGGATAATACAAGTGAGTTGATGAGTCAGCCTGATGTTGATGGTTTATTGGTTGGGGGAGCGAGTTTGAAGTCGGAAGATTTTATTGCGATAATCGAAGCGGCGTGTTAATTATAGTTTGAGGTAACTTATTAGGGGAGCTTAAAATGGCGTTATGTTCGATTTTGGCTGCAAGTTTAATTATGAAGTTTGTAGCTGTTGTCTGGTTTATCACCGCTGTGGTGCTGGTTTTTGTTGTCCTGATTCAGAAAGGAAAAGGAGGCGGGCTGAGCGGAGTTTTTGGCGGGGGAATGGCAGGCAGCTTACTCGGTGCTGATACGAAAAAACCTATGACGTGGTTCACTATAGGGCTTGTGAGCGTGTTTTTGTTTCTTGCAGTATTGATGGCCAAGTTTTATAAGCCATCGGCGAGCAGTGTAGTTGACGAGACACCGGCGCAGCAGGGTACACAGGCTCCGGATATTACCGGAGATATGGATAATGTCGGAATCGATGAGATAGTTGATGAGAGCGTGGACGTTAATTCGAATTAATTTTAGTCTGCACAGTGACAGTCGGCTGACTATGTTTTTTTAGATTAGTGTGAGCGAAATTATTATGATAAACAGTATGACCGGATACGGCAGTGCAACGGGGGAATGTGACGGTGTGACTTATGTCGTTGAAATCAGAACCGTGAACAACCGTTTTTTCAAGACAAGGATTAAACTGCCGGAACCGGTTGTTTTTCTTGAAGAGGATATCGAAGGTGTTCTGCGGCAGCAGTTATCGCGTGGGATGGTTAATTACATTCTTCACATTAAGAATGTTTCGTCAGATGTTTTTTTTGATATAGATGAGAAGGCTTTGCAGAGTTATGTTGAACGTTTGGGCGGGATAGCCCGCGGTGTTGATGTTAATTGTTCGATTGATATAGGCAATCTGCTCGGTTTGCCCGAGGTTTTTTCGCCGCGTGTGCCTGATGAGGCAAAAGCCGGGCGTGTTCGAGAAACTGTTTTGAATACAACAATCCAGGCTTTGTCAGCACTTAAGCAAATGAGAGAGGCGGAAGGCGTTGTCCTGGCAGAAGATTTGGCCCGGCATTGCAACCAGATAGAGGATAAGCTGGGATTAGTTCGGCAGCAAAGCAAATCGTTTTTGACGGAATATGCAGAACGATTGAAAAAGAGAATAGGGGAACTGCTTGGTGCAGGTAATGTGGTGCTTGATGAAGAAATTGTTGCTCGTGAAGTTGCGGTTTTTGCGGAGCGTTCCGATATATCTGAAGAGATAGTCAGGTTGCAGTCTCATATAGAGCAATTTAAGGATACCTGTGAGGGTAAAGGTGGGTCTGAACGGGCTGGTAATCAATTAGGGCGCCGGCTGGATTTTATAAGTCAGGAGATGCTTCGTGAGGCCAATACTATCGCAAGCAAAGCCTGTGATGCGAAGACTATACATCTGGTGGTGGATATCAAGTGCCTGATAGACAGAATTAAAGAGCAGGTTCAGAATGTGGAGTAGTATTCCGCGGTCTTTATTTAGCTGGGTAACGGTATGGGCAAACCGGACAAAGCAAGAGGTAAACTTGTTATAGTAAGCGGGCCGAGCGGCGTGGGTAAAGGCACTATATGTGCCGAGGTCGCTAAACGGCTTGGAAATGTGCTTATAAGTGTTTCTGTTACGACAAGGCCGCAGGGTAAGGATGAGGTGAGCGGCAGAGAATACTGGTTTGTGTCACCTCAGGAATTTCAGCGCCGGATTGACGAGGACTTGTTTTTGGAATATGCTGAGGTTTTCGGCCATCTTTACGGTACGTCTAAGGATGAGGTGGAGAATGCACTTTCATCAGGTAAGACTGTAATCCTTGAGATAGATGTGCAGGGCGGTAAAAGGGTCAAGGTGATATATCCGCAGGCGGTGATGATATTTATTTTACCGCCGGACCAAAAAGAGCTTGCGAGGCGGTTGAGTGGTCGGGGCAGGGACGAAATTGAGGTTGCCGAAAAAAGGCTCGACGGTGCAGGTACCGAGATAGCGTCCGCTTTTCAATATTACGAGCATATGGTAATTAACGACGACCTTAACCAGGCGGTGAGTGAGGTTATAAACATAATTGAACAGACCATTGGAGAAAAAGTATGATAGAGGAGCTTAAGGACACGAAGATAATTGATAAGGCAGGTGGCAGGTTTAAGTTGACGGCCTTGATTCAGAAGCGTTTGACAGAGCTGTTGGAAGGGGCCAGGCCGTTGATAGAGGATACCGAGGGGATGACACAAATGGAGATAGTTGTCCGGGAGATAATGGAGGACAAGATAACGATCGATTTTGGTGACAGCTATATCGGTAGGCCGACAGAGACAAAGGGCTGAGAGGAATTTAGATGGCTGATGAGAAACTGAAATTTGAGGCCTTGAAGGTTTTGTTGTGCGTCAGCGGTGGAATCGCTGCTTACAAGGCGGTTGATTTGGCGAGCAGGCTTGTTTCGGAGGGGGCATCTGTCAAGACGGCTATGACTGAAGCCGCCGAGAGGCTTGTTGGAGCAAAGAGTTTTGAGGCGGTTACAAATTCGGCGGTTTTTACAAGCCTTTGGGACAGCGTCGAGAGATTCAGGATTGAACATATAAGTCTGGTTGAGTGGGCTGATATTGTGGTTGTTGCTCCGGCAACTGCCAACATTATAGGCAAGGTGGCGAATGGTATTTGTGATGATTTGGTCAGCACAATTCTTTGTGTTTGCTGGTCCAAGCGGGTACTTTTAGCGCCTGCGATGAATGTGGATATGTGGAATAATCCTGCGGTACAGCGAAACGTCAAGGCAGTTAAAGAAATGGGTTTTGAGCTTGTAGGCCCTATGAAAGGCAGGCTTGCCAGCGGAACAATTGCGGAAGGCAGGATGTCCGAGCCGGCCGAGATACTGCAGGCTATTAAACAGCTCGTCTCGAAGATTGATAAGAAAAAGAAAACGGGTTCGAAATAATAAGGCCCGTACGTAATTTTACAAATCGGAAAGCATCAGAATGCACTTTTTAATAACAGCCGGCGGCACACGAGAATATATCGACCCGGTTCGTTTTATTTCCAATGCGAGCAGCGGCCGAATGGGTTATGCCCTTGCGGAAGCCGCTCTAAAGGCCGGCCATAAGGTGACATTGATAAGTGCATCGGATGCACAGCCGCCGGTCGGCGTGGACTTTGTGGGTGTTGAAACTGCTGCCCAGATGTTTGAAGCGGTAAAGAAATTTTTCAATAAATGCGACTGTCTTATTATGGCCGCTGCTGTTTCCGATTACACGCCCGTTAAAAAATCAAAAAAGAAAATTAAAAAATCAAAAAGAGATTTAGTAATAAAACTGAAGCCGACCGTTGACATTCTCGCCTGGGCGGGGAAACAGAAGGTCGGACGACAGAAGACGGAGGCCAGAAAAATTGTTGTTGGATTCGCTCTAGAAGATAAAGATATTCGCAAAAACGCCGAAAGGAAGCTTAAAGAAAAAAATCCTGATATGATTATCGCAAATAGACTTGAGGCTATTGGGACTGACAGGTCAACTGTTCTTTTTAAAACAGCTAACGGCGGATGGCAGAAGATTGAGAATGCTGCCAAGGCAACTATTGCGAAAAAAATAATTAAGGTGATTGTAAGACTTTTATACTGAATTTATTTTTTGTAAACAAGTCAATCGACAATGCCCAAATCGTTTTTTGTGAGGATTGATTCGAACTTATAGCCTGTCTTTGTGATGTTTTCTTCTGCTCCCTGTTTGCGGTCGATTGTACAGACGATTTTTTTTACCGTTGCCCCTGCTTCGGTTATGATTTTTGCAGCTTCGAGGACCTGGCCGCCTGTGGTTGCGATATCTTCGACGAGCAGGACCACATCGCCTTTATTAAGCTTACCCTCATTTAATTTTTTCATGATTTCAATATGAATTTTTCCAATGATAGTATTTAACTTAAATGTCCTTTTTGAATAAGTTAATCACCTTATACTGTTGTTTATTTTTTTAGTCTAGATAGATATTTTAAGTAAATGATATTATAATAAAAAATTAAGCAGCTAAACTATCCTCATAAGATAAGTATTTACAAATAGTTATGGATATTTTCTCAGCCGAAACTAACTCTAACTACATATTACTTGACTTTAGTAAAAATTTTTAAATTTTTCTTGCATTAGGTAGTTTTTCTTGTTATTTGTATGGATAAGTACTTATATAAATATTTATATTTATACTGATGCAGATTTGGTTTAATAAAATGACTCCTAAAGATATAATTGAAAGAGTACATGGTTTAACCAGAGAACAGCTAACTTACTATGCAAAAATGGGATATGTAAAACCTCGTAAGTATTCAAGGGGAAAGAATGAATATAATGAATTCTCTGAAAAGGATTTCCTTGTAATTGAGAAGGCATTTCATTATATTAATAATTTTGGTACTACTCCTAAAATTGCTTTCGGTAGGGCGCGTAAAGAATTAAAACAACCTGAACTTAAATTTAAATAGGGTTTCTATCTATGCAAACTGAAAAATCGCGGCTTTTAAAAATTCTAAGAGAAAAATCTGTTTCTTATGGGAATTTTACTTTGTCTTCTGGTACAAAAAGCTCTTACTATATAGATGCAAAACTGACAACTTTTGATCCAAGAGGAGTCTCTTTAGTGGGAAAACTAGTTTTTGAAATTATCAAAGACAAGGGCAAAGAAGTATCAGCCGTCGGTGGTCTAACAATGGGTGCCGACCCTATAGCTATCTCAACAATAATTGCCGCAATGAAAGAAAAATATCCCCTAAAAGGATTTTCGGTAAGAAAAGAACCAAAACCGCATGGGAAAAGAAAACTTATCGAAGGCAATCTAGACATTAAAGACAAAGTCGTTATTTTAGACGATGTTGTAACTAGAGGTGCTTCAACAGAAAAAGCAATTCAAGCTGTTAAAGACTTTGGATGCGATATCGTAATGGTTATTGCTTTAGTAGATCGACTTGAAGGTGGCACTGAAAGAATAATAAAACTAGGATATGATGTGTACTCGATTTTTACCATTAATGATTTATTAGATTCAACGAAACTTAAAGATCTACCCCACGAAAAACTCCTGTCCTTTGTTCTCTAAATATGTCCGGGCAGGTCTCGAAAAGGTATTTATCAAGGTAATATTTGTTTTTTTTGCCGCTTCGCAGAGTAAAATCGCCTTTAAGGTAAGCGGTTTCTTTAATGCGTTTTATAAGTTCCTCTCTTGTCATCTTTCAGACCTTTAATTCCACAGTTTTGTTGAGCTGGTTTCTGTATTTTCTTCTGGTAGGTGTAATGTATTGAGTTATGAATTCGTCAACCTGCTGGGGGGCCCGGCCGATGTAGTCTTTCGGATTTAGTATCTTTTTGAAATCGATTTTACTAAAGGCCGGGTCGTCTTTTAGTCTTTTTATAAGGTCGTTTGTTTTTCCAAGCTGTTTTACCTGTGCAGCAGCGGCTTGTGAGTGACGTCTGATTTTTTCATGGAGCACCTGACGGTTTCCACCGGCCACTACTGCTGCCACAAGGATATTTTCGGTGGCCATAAAGGAAAGCTCCGCGTTGATGTGCGAGGCTATTACCTTCGGATAAACTACGAGGCCGGCGGTGACATTGATAAGTATTTCGAGGATGCCGTCAACAGCCAGAAAGGCCTCGGGGATGACAATTCTTCTGTTGGCGGAATCGTCGAGTGTCCTTTCGAGCCATTGCTCGGCGGCGGTCATTTGCGGACTGGTTGCCAGGCTTATGACGAACCGGCTCAGGGCTGTCACTCTTTCGCATCTCATCGGGTTTCTTTTATATGGCATCGCTGAAGAGCCGACCTGGGATTTTTCGAAGGGCTCTTCTATTTCCTTAAGGCTGGCGAGCAGGCGAATGTCGTTGCACATTTTATGCGCCGACTGTGCTATGAGGGCTAAGGTGTTTACAATCATAGAATCGATTTTTCTTGGATAAGTCTGGCCGGTAACAGGGCAGTTTTTTTTGAAACCGAAAGCCTCGGCGACCATTCTGTCGAGCTGTTTGACTTTGTTGTGATTGCCGTCAAATAGCGCAAGAAAGGATGCCTGCGTACCGGTTGTTCCTTTTACGCCTCTGAACGGAAGGTTTTGCATTCTGTATTCGATTTCGTTCAGGTCGGTTACAAAATCGTTACACCAGAGTGTTGCTCTTTTTCCAACGGTTGTGAGCTGGGCCGGCTGGAAATGAGTGAAACCAAGCGTTGGCAGAGAGCGGTTTTTTTTTGCGAACTTTCCAAGTTGATTGATGAGAGCTGCAAGTTTGCCGGATATTATCTGCAGGGCGTTTTTCATGATGATGAGGTCTGTGTTGTCGGTGACAAAACAGCTTGTCGCGCCGAGATGAATGATTGGAGCGGCCTTTGGGGCGGCCTGAGCGAAGGTCTGGATGTGAGCGACGACATCATGGCGAAGCTTTTTTTCCAGTTGGCTGGCTTTTTTGAAGTCTATGTCTTCGATATGTTTGGCCATCTGGTCGATCTGGTTCTGCTTTATGTTCAGGCCGAGTTTTTTCTGTGCCTTTGCAAGTTGCAGCCACAGCTTTCGCCATGTGATGAATTTTGTCCGGGCGCTGAATAGCTGTACCATTTGTTCGGAGGCGTTTCTTTCTGCGAGGGGGCTTGTGTAGATTTGTGTTTTGTCCGTCATTTTCGTACCTCTTATATAAATTGCGGATGCTGTTATGTTTTCGCCTGCTGGTTAGGATATATTATTTTGTTTATTTATCAATAGTTTATATTTTTGCTTAGTGCCGTTTTTGTCTGAAACTTAGTTATCGGGCGTTAATTTTTTAACCGTTTATGGGTTTGTTATTTTGTTTGTAACCAAAATGTTTGTATATTTTGAATAAGAGGGTAATTGTGCATTGGTTGGTGATTTGGGTTTTCAGCCCATAAGGGGGTTTGGAAGTGAAAGAAGTGGTGTTACTTCGAGGTTCTGAGCCGCATAAGGTCTTACAGCATGTTATCGAGGGAAAAAAGCCGGCTTTAATGTGCTATCTGTCTCGTGGCAAATGGCATAAGGCTCAGGTTTTGTTGGTGAATCTTGACTCTGAAAGGCTTGATGTAAAAGTTGTGCCGACGGGTTATGAGTCCGCTGCTTTAGAGCAGTTTTGCGGGCATCCCGGAAAGCCGCATCCTATTAATGTCAAGCTGGGTCAGTCGGTAGGTTTGTCTGTTAAGTGTGAAGGCGGCAAGTTTATATTCGATGCTGAGGTTATGGATTTTGGTATGTCTTCGGCGACGGGCGGTGGTATTATAACTCTTGAGATTCCAGACCAGATGGAAATGATTTCTCGCAGAAGTTATTTCCGCGTGAGGGTTCCGGAGAAGCTTGTAATAGATGTTCAAATGTGGCATCGTCGTTGTCGCAGAGTAAAGGCGGAGCTGGAGCATCGTTGGCGTGGCAGGCTGATAGATGTTTCGGCGGGCGGGCTTCAGGTGGTTGTTGAGGCTTCTGAGAGGCCGGGTTTTCGGCAGGGTCAGTTTGTTAAAGTAAGGTTTTGTCCCTTGCCGTCAGAGACAGCACTTGAGTTCAGTGCTCAAATCAGGAACATTTTGCCGACGGCCGACGGCGAGAGTTTTTGCTTCGGTTTACAGATAGTGGGACTGGAGGCGAGCAAAGAAGGCAGAGCAATACTAGCGCGGCTCGCGGCTGTTACAGAGCTTTATTATGAACTCAATCGCGGCAGGGATGTTGGACAGAGAAGTTCGCAGGCTGCTCTTCATACGCATGCGTATCTTAAGCGTTATCGTTCCGGGTGGGGGGATTTGCTCCATCAATAGCCATTGCATTAGACTGGCCGGTGGGCAGCGGTATCAGGTTATCTGTTTTATGAGCGGTTTTATAGAAAAGCCATTTTACAAATCCACTTGCGGCAAAGCCGCAGAAGATCACCACTAAAGCAATTTGCAGGTTCCAGATTATTATTCCAATTCCGAGCAGAAGCCACGTGAAGTGAGCGAATGGTTTTTTGCCTTTGATATACAGATTCAGAACGTGCTGATATCTGATTCTGCTTACCATTAGTACGGCCAGGACCAGCGCTAAAAATGGCAGAGCATAAATAATCAGGTTTGCAGTGATAACGAAAGCTGCTGTATTTGTATCGAGGATCTTAGGCAGGGTTTCTTCGTGGAAGATGATCAGGCTGATGATGACGCCTGCTGCTGCCGGTGTGGGTAGTCCGATGAAGCTCATATGAACGGATTCCTGGTCTTCGTTTTCGACGTTGAATCTTGCCAATCGGATGGCAGTGCAGCTTATGTATGCGGCGGCAGTGAGCCAGATGAATCTCTCGAGAAGTTCGAGTTCGGCAAATTCGAACTTGTTTTCGAGAATTTTGAGCATCAAAAATGCGGGAGCGATGCCGAAGCTGATGATGTCACAGAGGCTGTCGAGCTGACCGCCGAAGCTTGAGGTGCTTTTGCTTATTCTCGCAATCCGGCCGTCGAGCATATCGGCGATCATTGCCAGAAGAAGTACGTAACCGGCTTTTGCAAATTCATTGTGTGCTGCAAGGACGATTGAAGCAAAGCCGCATACACCATTGAGAATAGTTATCAGTGACGGCAGAACGGTTATGTATTTTAGTCTCTGTCTGCGGACCTTGCGCAGCAGGTTATGTTTTGCAGCTTGTGTCTTTAATTTCGGCATAGTTATTGATTTTTACAATATATATCGTGCAAGCGGAGTAACTCCTGCCCTTACTTTATCACCTGTCTTTACGAGAGTTTCGATGTTGTTTCGAGCCGGCAGCAATATCTCGGTTCTTGAGCCGAATTTTATCATACCGAACTTTTGTCCGCCAGTTAAATTCTCACCTGCTGCGGTTTTGCAGACGATTCTTCTCGCAATGGCGCCGCTTATTTGCCTGACGACGATTTTATCTTTTGGCTCGTCCGTTCTTGTCAGCAGCAGGTCGTTCGACTCATTTGTGCGGCCTGAAGCCGGGTTTGCTGCGTTTTTGAAGGAGCCTTTCTTATAGTAGGTATTTAGCACTTTTGCGTTGCAGGGTGCACGATTGATATGCACATCGAATATATTGAGAAAGATGCCGATTTTAATGGCAGTTGAGCCAATGTAATCGCTTTCGACCTTTTCAATGTCTGTAATCTTTCCATCTGCTGGAGAGAGCAGGATGTCTTTATCCAGTGGGATTTTTCTGTATGGGTCGCGGAAGAAGTACAAAATCCATAGAAGCGTTGTCGACAAAATCAACTCAATGGTTAAAATGGACCATTTTGGCAGAATAAAAGCTGTTGCATATGGGCATAACAGCATTATCGTAAGGATGGCAACGGGATATATCAGTACCTGTGGCCAGCCGTATTTCGTCAGTTTCATAATAGCTGTATATGGTAACTGTTTATGGCTTGAAATCAATAAAAAAAGGGCTGGCTGAGACAGCCAGCCCTTCGGAGGAAGATAGCACGGACTTTTAAGAGCAACCTTGTTACATAAGCGGAATAATTGTTGATTTCTCTCCGCCTAAGCAAGATAGCTGTCCGTGTTTTCGCATTTTATTTCTATTATATAAGACGCAAAAAAAAGCCGGATGTTTCATTATTTTTGGGGAATTTTCGAAAAATTTTTCAAGAATTTTTCGATTTTTTATACATTTTCGTTAAAACTGACATAAATTGACAAAAAGCTGGTCCTCTTTGCATAAAATAGGCGGGGGAAAGAATATTTCGCATTCGGGTAGCTGCTCTGTTTTCCTGGCTTGTTACTTTTTTTCTTCTTTCTTTTCTTCAAAATCCAGAGCTGCTGAGTTGATGCAGTATCGAAGGCCGGTAGGAGTTTGAGGCGCATCATTGAACAGGTGGCCGAGATGAGCTCCGCATCGGCTGCATATGACCTCGGTTCGTACCATACCGTGGCTTCTGTCAATTTTTTTATCTATTTTTTCGTCGATGGCTGCCTCATAAAAGCTTGGCCAGCCGCAGCCGGAATCAAACTTGGTTTCTGAGGAAAACAGCTCGTTGCCGCAGGCTATGCATCTGTATGTACCTTTTTCGAAAAAGCTGTTGTATTTGCCGGAGAAGGGCGCCTCGGTGGCTTTTTTTCTCGTAACCTCATATTGCATCTTAGTAAGCTGTTTTTTCCATTCTTCTTCGGTTTTCACAATTTTTTGAGGTTTAAGAGTAAACTCAGGTATATGGCAGGTTACATTTTGGTTTTTCTGGAAGTATTGCTGGTGATAATCTTCAGCCTTATAAAAGGCAGATGCAGGGACTATTTCGGTGACTATCGGCTTTTTGAATTTGCCTGATTTTTGAAGGTTTTGTTTTGAGAATTCTGCCGCTTTTTTCTGTTTTTCATTATGATAAAAAATTGCGGAGCGGTATTGAGTACCGAAATCCGGCCCTTGGCGGTTTAGCGTGGTTGAGTCGTGTATCTGCCAGAATATGTCCAGCAACTGTTCATAGATTACTTGGTCGGAGTTGTATTCGATGAGCACGGCTTCTGCATGGCCTGTCTTGTCGGTGCAGACCTGCATGTAGGTTGGATTTTCGGTTTTTCCCCCGGTATAGCCTACCAATGTCGATTTAACGCCCGGTACCTTATCAAAAGCAGCCTGAATGCCCCAGAAACAGCCTGCAGCAAAGGTGGCTTGTTCGTAATCCTGATTTTCAAGTCTATCCTGCGATTTTTTCGACTCTATTGTGGATTTCTGCAGATTATCCATACTTTTAGCCTTTTCTTCTTTCGGGCAGCCGGCAGTGAAAAATGCCGCCAGAAAGACAGCTAATGACAATTTTACCACGTTCCGGTTATGTATTAAAGTTCTTAACATCATATTATTTATACGCGGGTGGAAGGATTAGTGTTTCAGGCTTTTTAAAGTAGTCGATTCGTTCTAATGTTGATCTGGGCAATTTAATGCTATCGGGAAGGAGGTTCATTTGGGGCGAAAAGACAGATAAATTCTTATACAAAATCTTCTTGCAGAGAGGGTGCAGTTGTGTAAAATGGTGCAAACAAAATTGTCAGGCAATCACAGCTTATATATTTGGTTTCGGATAAGGCAATATTATCAGTATTTGATAGGAGACTTTAAGATGAGAAACGGTTTGATTTTAATTTTAATGGCTGTTATGTTAGTTTCTTTCTGCAGTTGCAAAAAGGGCGAAGTTGAGGAGAAAAAAATGAATATCGAAAAAGTGCCTTACGGACAGGCCGACGGCAAGGACGTGATGCTGTACACGCTGACCAATTCAAATGGCCTTGTAGCAAAGATTACCAATTACGGCGGGATAATGACCGAGCTCTGGGTGCCGG
>CAYXGT010000034.1:0-20647 GCA_964464635.1 uncultured Pirellulales bacterium
GTCTTTGTGTCGGCCTGGAGATGGTCGGCCTGGAGGCAAGCCCGGAGGGAAGATTAGTCCTGCAGCGTCTCTGCAACGTCGTCGAACAATACAGCAAAATCAACGCAAAGAAAAGTCGCAAGTCGTAAGGCAGAATACAGAACACAGGACACAGAATACAGAAAGCGGAGGACAGATGACGGGGAAGTAATAAACAAAATTCGAAGCACTAAATCCGCAATCCGAAATGGTTCGACACACTCACCATCCTGAGTGAAATCGAAGGACAAATTCTAATTACCAAAATAAAATTTAACCACGAATTAACACGAATTAACACAAAAGAAATAAAAGATTTTGGAAAGAACGCAGAACGCAGAACGCAGAACACAGGACACAGAATACAGAAAACGGAGGACCGAGGACGGATGACAGATGACAGACGACGGAGGACAGGTAAGTTAGAAGTAAGAAAAAAGGCAGAATATACAACTTGCGTATAATAATTTGAAATCAAAGATAATGGCTTGGCATCAAAGTGCAGAAAGTCTTATGTAACCTGAATCAATAATTCAGCTTTTAATTTGGACTTGTCTTCACCTATAATAAAAAGATAGGCGTATCCACCTAAACACCATGGGCAGCCATAAAACAACTTCCAATCTAATTGACCAAGAAATATGTATCTCTTTCCGTCTTCTATCGGCCATTCGGGATATTGAGCCCAACTTGGCCAACCACCAATTTTAGACCTCGATACATGTTTTAAACCCAAGTAGATATCCTCATCAAAATCGTCTTTTCCCTGAGGAAAATCTTTCGGTAAATTTATACGCTCTATATTGGTATCTTCAGCCAATCCACCCGGAACTTCGTCAACATTGCGAAATGAAACTTTGTATGATTTAGTAAGCGATGGTGCTACTATTCCTCTCGCATCATGATTTAACTTGTCAATGTCAAAGAAGATCGAAAGGTCGTATCCTCTATTCTCTGTATCAAAACAACCAAAGGACATTTGACCATTTTTTGTACATTCATCGCAGTAGTGGAATGAAAGTAATGCGTTTTCAGGCATATTTGGTAAAGGAACATCCGAGAGAAGAATTTGAGCGATAAAGTTCATAGAATGCCCATGTTTACATGTGGGGCGTTCAATATCCTTTGGCCACCATGGTTGACCTGCAACTTTAGTGACAGGTAAAGGTTCTTCTTGTCCTTCCTGGACTAAGAGCTCACGTGTTGGCTTTGCCAGCTTTAACATATCGTTACGGAATTTTTCCGGATTGCCAATCTGCGGAGTTAACTTGAAAAACGACTTTTTTACAAAAAAACCTGTATGTACTCCTTTTGTTCGCAGCCATATTTGGAATTTTACATACCTGGCAATTAATTTGCACTTTTCGATATAATAGTATAAAAATTTCATTGGCCGCATTTTTCAATCTTATTTTTTTTGGTTTTATCTTAGTTGTTTATTGCCGAAGCAGTATGTATTTTTTCTTTTTGCGGGGCGGTTTTTATCGATAAATGATGCTGATGCTCTGGACGTATTTTCCGATGTGGCGGTCTATGTAACCTATGAAGGCCTGCAGCAGTTGCCACTCAGAATCCGGTTTGTTTGACTGCGGTATGATTTGTACAAGTTTCATAATGCCTCCCTATCAAATGCCGGCTCAGCGGTATAACACTAAGGTTGTCTCTATGTGCCGGCTTATTTTGGTGGTATTTTAGCCAGTTTCATCGGGAAAGCAAGAAAAATATAGTCGCTTGTTGCTTGTGCCTTCGTCGAGACTTCGGCGGACAAACGTGCCTCGTCGCTTGTCAAAAGAATTAAAGTCAAAATTTGCAGGGTATAACGAACAGCGAAAAACGAAATACCAGACGCGAGCAGGGCGGGAAAAACTATAATTTTAGAAAACTTGCATTTTTGCTTATTTAGTGCTATACTCTGCTGAATTAAGTTTTGTATGAGGATTGATGTAGATTATGAAATCGCTTCTGACAGCAGAGCAAATCGACCAGGTGCTGAACGTTTTGGCGGACAGAATCGTCGCCGACAGCCCGGCTGATACCGATATTGCCGTAATCGGTATCCGCAGCAGGGGTGAGATTCTGGCACAACGGCTGTCCGGCAAATTGAGCGAGAAACTGAATAAGCTGGTGCCCTGCGGGACGCTGGATATAACCCTTTACCGCGATGATTTGAATTCGCCGCAGGGCGATACTCAGCCTGAGGTGCGGACTACCGAAATCGGATTCGATATCGACGGCAGGATAGTCGTTCTGGTCGATGATGTTCTTTATACAGGCAGGAGCGCCCGGGCGGCGATGGATGCGCTTATAGACCTGGGCAGACCCGAAGCTATCAAGCTGGCGGTCCTGGTGGACAGGAAGGGAAGAGAGTTTCCCATACAGGCTGATTACGCCGGCTATAAGTCGGACGCCGAGCCGGGAAAAAACGTGCAGGTTCTTTTAGTCGAATCGGACGGAAAAGATGAAGTGATAGTTGAGTGATATTATGGCGCTGAGGAAGAGTAAACAGTTCGAATGGAGGCGGAAACATTTACTTGGACTTCGTGATTTAAGTGCCGACGAGATTGGCTTCATTCTTGATACAGCAGAAGGTTTCGAGCAGATAAGCAAAAGGGCGGTAAAAAAGGCGCCGGCACTTCGCGGAAAACTGGTGGTTAATCTTTTCTTCGAGGACAGCACAAGGACGCGAAACAGCTTTATACTCGCTGCCAGCAGGCTTAGCGCCGACATTATCAACTTTACCAAAAAGAGCAGCTCGGTCAGCAAGGGCGAGACGCTTCTTGATACCGCCAGGAACCTCGAGGCGATGGGAATCGATATTGTTGTAATCAGGCACGAGGCCGGCGGTGCGCCAGCGTTTCTGTCGAGGTGCATTAACGCCTGCGTTGTCAATGCCGGCGACGGTTTCTGCGAGCACCCGACGCAGGGGCTGCTGGATGTTTATACGATACGAAAAATGAAAGGCACATTGGAGGGATTGAAGATTGCAATCGTCGGTGACATTGCGCACTCACGAGTGGCACGCAGTGATATGTGGGCGATGACGAAGCTCGGCGCAGAGGTAATTTTTGTCGGGCCGCCCACGCTGATGCCGACGGCGGTAGATAAGCTGCCCGTTCAGGTGAGCTATTCGCTCGACGAGGTTATCGAGAAGGTCGATGTGATTAATGTGCTCAGGATTCAGTTTGAAAGGCAATCCGGCAATCCCTTCCCGTCGGTTCGAGAGTATTCACATTATTTCGGCCTGACGGTCGAGCGGATGAAAAAGGCTAAAAGTGATATACTCGTTATGCATCCCGGCCCGATTAACAGGGGCCTCGAGATGGAAAGTGAGGTTGCTGACGGTGCCAACAGCGTTATTCTTCAGCAGGTTACCAATGGCGTTGCGGTGAGGATGGCTGTATTGTTTTTGGTTAACCAGGCAGCGGCGAAAACTGGAAAGTAAATTTTAAGTTAAGACAATGAGCAGTGAATTGCTGATAAAAAATGGTCGTGTGATAGACCCTGCAAACGGCGTTGATAGGGTTTGCGATGTTCTTATTATCGACGGCAGGATAGCAGAGGTCGGCAGGGTCGAAAGAAACGTTGAGAAGACAATCGACGCTACCGGCAGGCTGGTTGCGCCCGGCCTGATTGATATTCACGTCCATTTTCGCGAGCCCGGCGACGAGGAAGAGGAAACGATAGCAAGCGGCTCGGCGGCGGCGGTAGCAGGGGGATTTACCTCGGTAGTGTGTATGCCCAACACTCGGCCGCCCGTTGAGAATGAGACCGATGTGGAATATATCCATCGCAAGGGCAGACAGACGAGAAAGACTCACGTTTATACCATGGGTGCGATAACAAAGGGGCGCGAAGGCGTTGAGCTTGCCGAGATGGGCTTTATGGCGGATGCAGGTGCGGTCGGCTTTACGGATGACGGCAGGGGGCTTCAGGACGCCTCTGTTATGCTGCGGGCCTTAAAGTATGCCTCGATGTTTGGTGTTGTAATCGCACAGCACTGTCAGGACGACAGTATTGGCGGCAGCGGCGTGATGAATTCAGGCTATTATTCATCTATACTCGGTCTTCCCGGCATAGATGCACTGGCGGAAGAAGCGATGCTGTGGCGTGACATACAGCTTGTCAGGAAGGTAAAGAACGGCCGGTTTCGATACCACGCACAGCATATATCGACGGCCGGCTCAGTCGAACTGATAAGGGCTGCAAAGAAGCAGTCGCTGCCTGTAACCTGTGAAGTGACTGCACATCATCTGCTTTTTGATGAAAAGATGTGCGCAGAATATGATACGAATTTCAAGGTTAATCCGCCGCTGAGAACGCAAAAGGATATTGATGCCCTGAAGTCGGCTGTTGCAGAAGGCCTGGTTGATGCTCTGGTCAGTGACCATGCGCCGCATCTGCAGAGCGAAAAAGAGCTTGAATTTCTTGCAGCGCCTTTCGGTATCGCTTCTCTTGAGTGCTCACTGTCTTTATACGTTAAAGCCCTGATTGAGCCGGGTATTCTGGACTGGCCGAAACTTATCAGCTTGATGACTGAAAGGCCGGCGGCGATAATCGGGGTTGACAAGGGGACACTCGGGAAGGGCAGGCAGGGCGATGTTACGATTATCGACCCCGATGCCGAGTATATAATTGACGTAAAACAGTTCCGCTCCAAGAGCAGGAACTGTCCTTGTAACGGCTGGAAGGTGAAGGGCAGGATTGAGAAAACTATTGTAGGCGGCGAGATAAGATTCAGTGCAGCTGAGACAATGGGCGGTGCTTAAGGTTGCTGTTTGGAAAGACAGAGCTTTATATGGTATGATTTTTTAAATTTTCAGACCTTTCGGATTTACTGACTATGCCTTTTTTGATTGACGGTTATAATCTGCTCTGGGCGGTTCACAAGCTCGGTGATGATTCGGAATCCATAACCGATGTTCAGATGTGCAAAATTCTCTCGGGATTTCTAAAGCAGACAGGCGAGAGCGGCGAGGTTGTTTTCGACGGAATAGGTCCGCCTGATAAAAGCGGCTTTGACAATATGGAAAATCTGGAGGTTTTCTTTACCGGTCTGAATGCAGATGCGGATTCTGTAATTGAAAATAAGATACGTGCAAACACCGCCCCGAGACGATTGACGGTGGTAAGCAGCGACCGCAGGCTCCGTGACGCTGCGCGGGCGAGAAAGGCAACAGCGGTAAAGTCGGAAAAATTCTTCGAACAGGTGGGAAAGCAGTTAAGAAAAAAGACACGAAATGTTGAGCCGCAGGCCAAATACCAGGGACTTAGTGAGGGGGAAACCGAGCAGTGGCTCAAATTTTTCGACCTTGAATGATAAAGCATACCTGGCTGCGGCAAAGCCTGATACGGATAGAAGCCGGCCGGAGGCAGGAATAGGAGGCAGTATGATGTGGTCAAAATTTGCAAAACGAGAAGATAAATATAAGCTTGTGGTAACCGCTGTCCTTTTCGCCGTAGCCTGTGCATTGGTGTACTACTTTCACATAGTACTCAAAACAGAAGCCATCTTTTCGCACTTTTTTTACGTTCCAATCGTTTTAGCGTGCATCTGGTGGAAGAGGAAAGGTTTAATCGTAGCTGTATTTTCGTCCGTATATTTGTTTTTAAGCCATTTTTTTTTCAGACCGGATATAATAACCCCTGATGATTATCTTCATGCCGTAATGTTTATAGTTATCGGCCTGGCAGTTACCATACTAAGTGAGCATACTTCGAGTGCGGAGAAAGCGCTGCGGGAAGGTGAATTGCGATTCCGCTCTCTGGTCGAGGCCACGAGCGATTGGATATGGGAGGTGGACGTTAACGGCGTTTTTATCTATGTCAGCCCGAAAGTTAAAGACTTGATAGGATATGAGCCTGAAGAAGTCGTTGGAAAAACGGCATTCGACCTTATGCCGCCCGATGAAGCGAAGCGGGTATCGCTGCTGTTCGCTGATATTGTTAAATCGCGCAAACCGTTTACCACCCTGGAGGATACTATTCTTCACAAAGATGGACGAGCTGTGGTGGTCGAGACCAGTGGCGTGCCAGTTATTGACGAAGGTGGAAATCTTATTGGGTACAGGGGCATCGACCGTGACATAACAGAGCGCAAGCAGGCGGAGAAGGCACTGGAGGATAGCGAAGAAATCTATCGTATCCTTGTGGAAAATATTGGTCTTGGCGTTACCCTGGTAGGGGCCGACTACAGGATAATTATGATTAACACCACCCAGGGTCGCCTTCTTAGAAAGTCTCGGGATAAGTTTGTAGGCGAATATTGCTACAGGGAGTTCGAGAAACGTGATGCGATTTGTCCGCATTGTCCCGGCAAAAGGGCTATGGCTACGGGGCGCCCTGCAGAAATAGAAACCGAGGGCGTGCGTGATGACGGCAGCCGTTTTCCGGTTTGGATTCACGCCTTTCCGGTTTACGAGGCGGATGGTACGGTAAAGGGATTCATTGAGGTTGTGGAGGATATCAGCGAGCATAAAAAAGCGATGCGTGCCCTTGAAGAATCTGAAAAAAGGTACAAGATGCTTTTTGATAAGGCTGCAGAAGGGATAATAGTAGCTGATATTGAAACAAAAAAATTTAAATATGCCAACCCTGCTATTTGCCGAATGCTTGGTTATTCAGAGCAGGAGTTGGCGAATATGGGAGTGGTCGATATTCACCCCAAAGAGTCCCTGGAGCATGTTTTTGCTGAATTTGAGGCCCAGGTGAAATGGAGTAAGGCATTGGCGTCGGCGCTTCCGTGTTTGTGTAAAGATGGGACAATAATATATGCGGATATTAATACTGCGAATATGGTGATTGACGGGGTCAGTTGTAATGTTGGCTTTTTTACGGATGTTACCAACAGGGCGCGTGCAGAAGAGCAGCTTCGCCGGGCACACGATGAGCTCGAGCAGCGCGTTGAGCAGCGGACGGCTGACCTTGCAAGAGCCAATAAAGAGCTTCGGCGCCAGATTAGACAGAGGGAAGAGGCGGAGAAGGCGCGATTGGATGCTGAAGAGCGGTTCAGGCATATCTTTGAAAATGCTCTCGTCGGTATTTATAGAACCACTCCCGACGGCCGGATACTTATGGCAAATCCTGCATTGGTGAAAATGATGGGATGCTCCTCGTTTGAACAGCTTACTAAGCGAAATCTTGAGGATGGTGGTTTTGAACCGACGTATCCGCGTTCATTTTTTAAGGAAAAAATCGAAAAAGACGGTTCGGTTCGCGGGCTCGAGTATATCTGGATAAAAGAGGATGGTAACAGGCTGTATGTGCGCGAAAGTGCTTTAGCTGTTAAGGACAATAAGGGTGAAGTGGTTTGTTATGAAGGGACTGTTGAAGATATCACCGAACGTAAAGAGGCCGAAGAGCAGCTTTTGGTTTATCAGAAACAGCTGCGCTCACTGGCTTTGGAGCTGACACTTGCTGAGGAGCGTATGCGCAGACGTATGGCAATTAATGTGCACGACCATATGGGGCAGAATCTGGCAATTTCCAAAATCAAGCTGGACTCTTTGCAAAAGGCGATATCTTCGCCGGAGCTTGCCGCAGTAGTGGATGAGGTGCGGGATTTGCTCGGCCAGACGATCGAAAGTGCACGTTCGTTGACTTTTGAATTGAGCCCGCCTGTTCTTTACGAGCTTGGTTTTGAAGCGGCTGTGGAATGGCTTGTCAGGTATGTCAAAAAAAGAGATGGTCTTTCGACGGAGTTCAGAAACGACAGCAAAGACAAACCGCTTGATGATAATGTACGTGTCCTTCTCTTCCAGTCGGTTCGTGAGTCGCTGCATAATGTTACCAAGCATGCACATGCGAAAAATGTGACGGTTTCTGTATGCAGAGCTGATGATGAAATACAGGTTACCGTTGTGGATGATGGGGTTGGCTTTGATGTTTCCATGATTCAGTCAGCCGGGCTGTATGGCAGGGGATTTGGTTTGTTTAGTATCAGTGAAAGGCTTGAGAATATTGGCGGCCGGTTCAGTATAAAGTCGAAACCCGGGGGCGGTACAAAGGTTTTTCTGGCTGCCCCCATAAGCAAAAAGACAGCAAAGAAAAAGGGCAAAAAGAAATGAAAAAAATAAAAATCTTATTGGCTGATGACCATAAAATTACAAGACAGGGTCTGCGCCTGCTGCTGGACAAAGAATCTGATATGGAAGTGGTAGCAGAAGCCGACCAGGGCAGAGCGGCTGTTCAGCTTACCGCCGAAATGACGCCAGATGTGGTTATTATGGATATAAGTATGCCCGATTTGAATGGTATGGAGGCGACAAGACAGATTGTCGGCAAAATCGAAAATGTAAAGGTAATTGCCCTTTCAATGCACTCGGATACCTTGTTTGTTACGGAAATGCTCAAAAGCGGCGTCAGCGGCTATCTTCTCAAAGACTGTGCTTTTGAAGAGCTTGCAAACGCGATTCGTTCGGTTATTGCGGGCAAAACTTACCTCAGCCCGAGCATCTCAGACGTGGTCGTTAACGGGTATTTGCATCGCCTCTCGAAAGCGGAGACCGCGGGCTCGGATATTCTCTCCGACAGAGAACGCGAGGTCCTCCAGATGATAGCGGAAGGGAGATCGACAAAACAAGTCGCCTTAAAGCTTCATATCAGTGTCAAAACGGTCGAGACGCACCGAAGGCAGATAATGAATAAGCTCAAAATATTCAGCGTGGCGGAGCTTACAAAATACGCAATACGCAAGGGGCTGACATCACTCGAAACATAAGTTTTTCGGTCTTTATGGCGTTTTTGGATGCTGGAATATTTCAAACACAGCCTTCTAAGGCATTTTTACCGCCACAATGGGGGAAAACCTGATGAAGAATTCTCTGTTAAAACTCATATAATAGTTTTAGGGATTATTAGTAATGGATGTATAAAATGAGTGTCACCTGAATTGAAATTGTCACACTAAAGCTTGAAAAGTAAAGTAATTTATTGTTTACTGTGATATGGAGCATCGACTGAGTGTTGTTCTGTGAGGCTTTGGGTGTGGGCGCTCTCAGTGAACCTTGGTTTGATGCTCCGTCTTTTTGATAGTTCCGCTTTTGCCTCGCCGAGGAATAAGTTTTTTTGTTCTTAAATTTTTGTGTTTGTGTTGAGCAAACACGGGAAAACAGGGGGCGAGGAGGGTTAGGAAGCGAAAATAACATCAGCAGAGGACTCATTTGGCGACCGGCTGCTGAAAGCCTATATATAAACCTTGTCCATCATTCTCGGGAACGGGATACACTGGCGGATATGTTTTTCGCCGGTAATCCAGGCGACGGTTCTTTCGACACCGAGCCCGAAACCGCCGTGAGGCACCGAGCCGAATTTACGCAAATCCAGATACCAACTGTAATTTTCAGGCTGTAAATCATTTTCCCTGATTCGCTGCAAAAGAGTATCATAATCATCCTCTCTTACCGAGCCGCCGATGATTTCACCAAAGCCTTCCGGGGCGAGCAGGTCAAAATTTAAGACAACTTTCGGATTGCCCCTGTCGATTTTCATATAAAACGCCTTGGCCTGCTTCGGATAGCACGTTACAAAGACAGGCTTGTCGTGCATCTGCGAAATAATCGTCTCATCCGAGCCGCCTAAGTCCTTGCCCCAGACAAAATCAGCCGCAAGAGCAGCGTGCTTCGGGTTGTTTTCTATTTTTGTGTTTACCTCGCCAAGAGCTGAATTCAGCTCAATTAATTCTGCAGCATTCTTTTCCTTTTGCCATTGTTTGAGACTTCCTTTTTGCTGCTGCTCGAGCTCGGAAATTCTCGATTCGATTTTGTTTTTCTGGTTTTTGGATTGCTCTAATTGTTCTGTTAGAAAATTTTTAGCCCTTTCAGAGGTCAGGATATCCACAGCCTCTGTGTAAGTAAGCCGGTAGAAGGGCGGTGTCATCTTTTCAAGCGACTTTATATCGGCACCTAAGGTCTCAAGGTCGGCCCTGTTTTTTTCCAGTACATCGGCCACTAAAAAAGAGACAAAGTTTTCAGCTAATTTCAGAAGTCCATCGAGGTCAATAAAAGCGACCTCCGGCTCGACCATCCAGAACTCCGTCAGGTGCCTTCTGGTTTTGCTCTTTTCCGCCCTGAATGTAGGCCCGAAGCAATAGACTTTGCCGAAGCTCATCGCCGCCGATTCGAGATGCAATTGACCTGTCTGTGTCAAAAACATCGGGCTTCCGAAATAATCGACCTCGAAAAGACTCTGCTGGTCTTCGCCGGCCATCGACATCAGAATCGGTGTATCAATCAGTACGAAACCGTTGTCATTGAAAAATCTTCGGATTGCATCGATAACGGTATGCCGGATTTTGCCGATGCACCACGGCCGAATCGAGCGAAAATGCAAATGGCGATGTTTTAGCAGAAAATCCGTGCCGTGAGACTTGGGTGTAATCGGATAATCACTCGCTGCGTGGATGATTTTTGCATCGCTGACAGCCAGCTCATATCCGCCGACGCTTCTTTCGTCTTTGCGAACAGCCCCTGTCACCGTCACAGACGATTCCTGGCCGAGATGTCTTAAGGCATCGAAAAGCTCATCGCTGACTTTGCCTTTTTCGACGATGCACTGACAAAGCCCTGTGCCGTCACGAATAATCAAAAACAGCAATTTGCCGCTGGACCGGCTGTTATAAAGCCAGCCTGAAATTGTTACCTCTTTATCGACATTGTCCTTCAAATCCGTAATAAGAGTTTTGCTGTTCGCCTGCATCTGAATTTTCTCCTTTTTTCAAGTAATAGATTATACAAACCAAAGCTGTTTGAGGAAAGCATATATTCAGAGTTTACTTAATTTGGGTCTGACTGATAGCGGACTTCGAAGTCAAAGTTAATCATAGGCCCGATAAACAGTCACCATACCGAAAGTTCTTGTCTTCTTCTATATCTTATCGACTATTTATCTTAATCCAGATTCCTTTCTGGCCGATAAAACTCATGTCGATAAGTTGCTTCATTTTTGATGGGGGGCAAAAAAGATACAAATAATGGTTTTAGACTGATATATATTGGATTATTATGTAAGCGTTGCTTTGTTGATATGTACGCGCAAGATTTCTGTAAAAAGGAGAATCCAAATGAAAGTTAAAGAGCTTGAAGACAAGGTTTGGAAACAAGACCAAATCAGGATAGTTATTAGGGCTAAGTCGCAAGATGAGGTCGATTCGTATAGTCACAAAAAGGCAGCCCAAGGTAATTGGCGAATAACACAGTTTCTGCAAAAACGTATGAGGCCGCTCATTGGAAGCGCAGAAGTCGAAGCCATAAATGGCGATGGCGAGCAGGTACACAGAGGGACACTGCTCAAGACAATCCGAGAGTCATATAACTGAAAACCATCAATTAAATCTCGGCATCAAAGGATTTGGACTTTCCTTATGTGTGGTGTCTGTAGTTACACTGACCGCTCTACGCTCGCTCTGTATTTCACTTATCTCTCAATTAATTTTCCCTGGTCAATCGATGCTTTTATTTGCTCCATAGAATCTCTCTCGCGCAATGTCACGGTATTACTCTGAGTTATTTGTCTGTTCGTCGTCAGGCATTTCCAGCAGTCGAATGTCTTCTAAATCGACTTCTCGACCGCAGGCCCGCTTTGAAGAGAGAAGGTCATCTTTCGATAGAATAAAAAAGTCCTGTCCCTGGTATGTTATGGTCTTTCGACGATGCCAGGCATCCTGGAACAAAACACCCGGTGTGCTGGTCTGTACATCAATCCTTACCTTGTCGTTAAAGACCGTGATTTCGTGTGCTAAAATGTCCTGTGCATTCGTCATTGTGGCTGTGCCGAATCCTGCCTGCTCTAATGCCTCCAGGAGTCGCTGAGCGTTCTCGGCCGTAGCTTCAATCAGAATATCAACGTCAAATGTAGCGCGAGGCACACCATGTAGTACAGAGGCGATGCCTCCGATGACTATATATCTGACGTTATGGTGCTGAAAGGACTTGAACACGTCCTGTAACCGATTGAGCATCCCTTCTATCCTTTATTTTAGGATTAACTGACAAGGCAAGGTCGGTAAAACTGCAAAAAATCTCCATCCGCTCGGTAATTGAAAGCGACCGAAACCAGCGGGTTTTGGCCTCCATCGACTCATCATTTCTATCGTGTCGAGTTGTTAGTCTCATATATTATATCTTAACAGATTATGCAGAAATTTCAAGCAAAACAGTACTTGTTACATATCTAATTTTTCCCGCAGGTGCTCTTTAAGCTTATCCGTTGATACCCTGACCTGCTCCATTGAATCTCTCTCGCGGACGGTTACGGTATTATCCTGGGTTGTCTGGCCGTCAACGGTAATACAGAAGGGCGTACCCGCCTCATCCTGTCTGCGGTAGCGTCTGCCGACGGCACCTTTTTCATCGTAGAAGCAGTGAAAATGTTTCTTCAAATCATCATAGATTTTTCGCGCTATTTCAGGCATACCGTCCTTTTTCACAAGCGGAAAAATCCCGACCTTTATCGGTGCAAGCCCAGGGTGAAATCGAAGTAAGTTTCTCGTCTCACCCCGCACCTCTTCCTCGTCGTATGCATCGACAAGAAACGCAAGAGCGCTTCTGTCAACGCCTGCCGACGGCTCAATAACGTACGGGATAAACCTTTTTTTCTCCTGGTCGTCGAAGTATGACAAAGGCCCCTTGCTGTAATCTTCGGCTTCACCTTTAAGTTCGATTTTGGAAAGCTCCCCCTTCTTCTCGAACCAGTCGTTCAGTGTCCTCATTCCTCGCTGATGCTGACGCAAATCGTAATCGGTGCGGTTGGCGATGCCTTCGAGCTCCTGCCAGTCGCCCGAGCCGAAAGGAAATTTATACTCAACATCCACGCACGCCTTCGCATAGTGGGCTAATTCATCCGCCTCGTGATTGCGGAACCGCAAATTCTCTTTTTTGATGCCCAGATTTAAGTACCAGTTAAAACGTGCCTCTTTCCAGTGTTCGTACCATTCGTCATCCGTTCCCGGCTCGCAGAAAAATTCTATTTCAGCCTGCTCGAATTCGCGCGTTCTGAAGATAAAGGCCTTTGTCGTTACCTCGTTGCGAAAACTCTTGCCGATTTGAGCGATGCCGAATGGAATTTTGACTCTCGTTGTATCGAGTATGTTTTTGAAGTTTGCAAATATTCCCTGTGCCGTTTCAGGCCGCAGAAAAAGCGTCATCGAATCATCGACGTTGGCGCCCATTTGCGTCTCGAACATCAATTTAAATGGCATCGGCTCGGTAAATTGACCCACAGTTCCACAGCTCGGGCAAACCTTGTTTGTTAAATCGTATTGTTTCGACCGGGCTGCGTCGATTGCGATGTGCTCAGTGTGCTCATCCTCGCTCACCTGGGCTGATTCTTTCAGATGGTCAACTCTGCTTCTCGTGTTGCATTTTTTGCATTCGGCGATAAGGTCAGCGAATTTGTCTGCGTGTCCCGATGCCTTCCATATCAATGGATGCATAAGTATCGAGCAGTCCAGCCCGACAATGTCGTCGCGCATCTGAACGACCGATTTCCACCAGGCCTTTTTCACATTGTTTTTAAGCTCTACTCCAAGAGGCCCGTAGTCGTAACAGCTCGCGAGCCCGCCGTATATCTCGCTCGATTGAAAAATAAACCCTCGCCGTCTGCACAGCGATACGATATCATCCAGCTTTGCCAGTTTTGACATTATAATTTCTCCGTAAAAAACAAGTTCAGGATATTATAAACGAACGAAAATAAATTACAAGAAGTGAACATTTACGGGTATAATTCGTAAATAAACTAATCTTTCAGCCGATAAGTAATAACGGGAGCGAAAAATGGACAAACAAAAAATCAAAAAGTTTTTGCTGCGGTGGTGGAAAAGCTGGCGCCTGACAATTTTTATCATTGTTTTTGTCATAATACCCGTAAAATCCAGCCTCGCGGACTGGAACTGGGTGCCGACCGGCTCTATGAAGCCGACAATTCTCGAAGGTGACCTCGTCTTCGTAAACAAGGCTGCATACGATTTGAGAATCCCTTTGACTAT
Source organism: uncultured Pirellulales bacterium (assembly GCA_964464635.1). GTDB lineage: Bacteria > Planctomycetota > Phycisphaerae > Sedimentisphaerales > Anaerobacaceae > CAYLMG01. The sequence continues at coordinate 14,000 of CAYXGT010000034.1, forward strand.
GCACCGACTTGCAAAATGGTCCGACCCCGACACTGGTGACGTCGTTATCTGTTTTTCGCCTGACGACGGGACCAGGCTGGTCAAAAGAATCATCGCCTGCCCGAATGATACTGTCGAGATGAGAAACAATGTTCTCTTCTTGAACGGCGAAGAGCTCGACTATTCCGAAATCGATCCTGAGTATTTCAATTTTTACTCCGATGAGCAGAAAAGAAAATTGGTCTTGGCAGAAGAAGATTTGGATGGAGTAACGCATCCTGTAATGAGTATTCCCTCGATAAGAGCGAATCGCAGCTTCCCCTCAATAACCGTGCCTGAAAATTGTTACTTTGTTATGGGTGACAACAGGGACCTTAGCAAAGATTCGAGGATTTTTGGCTTCGTACAGCGTGAGCAGATTGTCGGAAAGGCCAAAGGTGTCATCATATCGTTTGATATAAAAGGCAATTACCTGCCCCGTTTCAAAAGGTTCTTTAATTCAATACGTTAGTCTTATACGACAACAACCTTGGCATCAGGATTAAAAGGATTGGTTCTCACCGCAAGCGAAAACAGGTACGGATAGTTATTCTTCAGGTGCTCCATATATCCGAGCCATTCCCGCACTATCAGCCGGTATGACCTTGTAATGTCACCTGATAAATGCTTGAAATCCGTATCGGGCAGCTCCTTAACGCCCGGCCGGTGGCAAAGCTCCTCGGTAAGATGAAATATTGTCCAGAGCATCTCCGTAAATGATTCGTGCTCTAAAAGATTGGGATTTTCCAGAAGTGCAAGCAGGAACAGCCTTTTCTCTCTCGCAAATTTTAGCAGCTCTTCCAGGTCGCCTCTTCTGCTGTCAACCTGGTAACTATGTTTTCTAAGCGAATCTTCAACCTGGTCGAATTTCTCCTCTGTCCAGCTGTCATTTACCCTGAGCTGCTCGGTAAGCTTCTTCGCCGCAGGGTCAAATGTTATAAACAGCCTCAATAGCTCTGTCCCCGCCTCGCTGAAAAAAGCACCTATTACCATATTCAGCTTTTTCAGCATCGACCGCTTTTCACGCTCACTGAGCACCTGGTGAATTATCAATGTCACTAACAGAACCTCGACAAACACAAACGCCACGTCCCCGACAAGATATATAAATATGTGGTGGATATCGCGGAAAACAGCGTAATGAAGTGTATAAAAGAACACCGAAAGCAGCAGCAAAAGCACTCCAAACGCTATTTTTTGTCTGTAGCTGTTTTTTTCCATTTCTTGCTCCTGTAAAATAGCTTTTTAATTGCAAAAGATATTAACCGTTACAGCCGATAATTTCAATAGACCAATTTTTAGATTCGGTGCATCTTGGGAATTTCTTTGACTTGCCGTGTGCTTTTCCTAAAATTTTCCCTATGCATATTATTAATACGCTGGCACCGGTATTTTTGTTGATTGCCCTCGGCGCCGTGCTGAGAAAGGCCCGCTTTCTGTCAGCCGAGCTTATCACCGGTCTTAATCGGCTTGTTTACTGGGTAGGCCTGCCCGCTCTTTTATTTTATAAAATTGCGATAGCCGATTATGATTTTCAAACCGCCGGCAGAACCTTTATGGTAGTTTTTCTCGGTATGCTGGCTTCGATAGTCGCAGCCTATATCATTGCGTATCTGCTCAGGGTACCTGCCGCTTCAATAGGAACCTTTGTGCAGGGCGCCTACAGGGGCAATCTCCTGTATATAGGCCTGCCGATTATTATCTACAGTTTCCACGGCTCGCAAAACGCCGAACAAATGCAGAACACCGCAGCTATCGTTCTCGGTTTTATTGTCCCCTTTTATAACATACTTGCTGTTATCGTTCTTCTTGCGAGTCAGCACAAAATTGACAGGCACATTTTTACAAAAATCTTCCGCTCTGTTCTGGCAAATCCGTTACTCATCGCCTGCGTTGCGGGTATTATCTACTCGGCCTCAGCCCTAAAAATACCTATCGCAGCGGCAAGAACTATAGAAGCTGTCGGTCAGATGGCCTTGCCTCTGGCCCTTTTGGCTATTGGTGCAACGCTTGCCCAGGGCCAAATCACCGGGCAGAAAAATTTCGCTTTTATAGCCTCGATTATTAAAATCGCTCTGACTCCTCTAATCGGTTTCTGTTTTGCTCTGTTAATCGGACTGGGCGGCGGCGAGACCAGGATTGCCCTTATTTATCTTGCCTGTCCAACCGCGGTTCTTTCATTCATAATGGCCGAAAACCTCGGCGGAGATGCGAAGATGGCGGCAGCCATTGTTTTTATAAGCACCGTGCTTTCAATTATTTCAATTGGTATTGTCGTGGCGGTTTTTCAGTAGGGGCTGTCTGTGGATTCAGACTTATGCATAATCGGTTCAGGTCCTGCAGGCCTGTCGGCTGCTGTCTCATCGGCCGAGAAGGGTGCAAAGACCGTCATCTGCGAGTCCAATTCTACCGCGGGGGAAAAACTGCTTCTTACCGGCGGCGGCAGATGTAATCTTACAAACTCCTGTGACATCAAAAAATTCATTCGTGCTTTTGATGAAAAGCGTTTTTTTGTTCGTCATTGTCTTTACGAATTTAAATCGGACGATTTAAGAAGATTTTTTGCTCGTCGGGGCATTCCGACAAAGGTTCAAAATGACGGCTGTGTCTTTCCGGCGAGTGAAAAAAGCAGCGATGTAAGGGATGTGCTTGTCAAAGAGGCCTTAAAATTAAAGGTAACATTCCTGTTTGATAATCCTGTGCTTGATATCCGGAAAAAAAATGGGCTTTTTTACGTCCTCTGCAAAAAACAGCCCGTTACCTCGAAGAAACTGATAATCGCAACAGGAGGTTTGAGTTATCCGGGTACCGGCTCAAAAGGCGACGGCTTGAGGTTTGCAAAAAAATTAGGCCATAAAATTATTGAGCCGAAGGCTGCCCTTGTCCCGCTTCTTACACAACAATTTTGGCCGGCAAAACTTGCGGGAATTTCGGTACCCAATGTTATTATCTTTGCGAAAATCAATGATAAAAAAATTAGATGTTCAGGTGATGTGATTTTTACCCATAGAGGTATCGGCGGGCCGGCAGCTCTGGACTTCAGCAGATTAATTGCCGACGGTTTGTTTAAAGATAAAAAACCTTTGCCCGTTTCAATTGACACAACGGCCTGCGCCGAGCAGACCGAATGGGAAAAAAGATTTCTCGAACTGTGCGAAAAAAAACCGAAAAAGACTGTCAAAAGTATTTTGTCATTATTATATCCGCAGCGTTTTGCAACGGTTTTTTGTGAGCAGTTCGCTTTTGCCGGCGGGGAAATCGCAGGACAATTGCAGAAGTCAGGGCGCAAAAGGCTGATAAAACTTATCAAGGCCCTGCCTCTGACCATAACGGGTACGGGACCGATAAAACAGGCGACTATTACGCGGGGCGGCGTTTCCATTGATGAAATAAGCCCCAGGACTATGGAATCGATTATTTGTCCAGGCCTGTATTTTGCAGGCGAGGTTATCGATGTTGACGGCCCCTGCGGCGGTTATAATCTCCAGTTCGCCTTCTCCAGCGGAGCATTGGCAGGCAAATCCGCAGCAGAAGAATGTAATGAGACATAACTTCCGTAAGATAATCAAAAAATGGCCGCTGCTATAGTTTTTATCAGCACAATCCTTTCGGTTATCTCTTTAGCTGTTGTTGTCGCCTTTTTCTAAAAAAACAGGCGAATTCAGCAAAAAAGGCTTGATTTTAAATAGCAAATATGATATCATAGTATTTTCATAGGATTACAATCTCTAAAAATTTTAATCGTCGGAGCCGGAGTGGTGAAAAGCAAAAATTTATTTTGCCTTATCGTTCAGATTTGGATGCTTTGCTTTTTTTGTGCGAGCTCATTTGCGCATACGGATATTAATATCCCTGACGCAAATGCGATGCTTAATTCCGACCCTAATATTATCGTAATCGACGTACGCGAAGCTGATGACTATTGCACCGAATACGGCGGCCACGTCCCGGGCGCCCTGAACTACCCCTGGAACTCGGACTATTTCGAGACTTATTACACTGACTTTGACGTCAACGATATCCTTTATCTTATCTGTAAATCCGGCAGCAGGAGCAACTCAGCCGCAAATTTTCTCGACGGCGAAGGTTATAACTATGTATATGATATACTTGGTGGAACGAGTGACTGGTACTATGACTATAGCTATGATACTGTCGGCTGCGTCGATTCCGATGAAGATGGTATTAACGATGATTTGGATAATTGCCCCTCGGTGTATAATCCTGCGCAGGCCGATTTCGATGGAGACCGTATCGGCAACTGCTGTGACGCCAATTTCCCGCTTCTCGACGGCTACGATCCCGTTGATTTCTTTGATGTGGCCATTCTTGCTGTTAACTGGCTGGATACCGGTATAAATCTTGCTGGCGATTTGGATGGTGATAACATCGTCAATGAAAATGACCTGCGAATTCTCTCTCAGTTCTGGCTCAAAGACTGCGACGAAGAATAATTTTTCAGGCTATAATCTTTTCGAATCTTTCCCTTGCTCCTGTCTTTGCATTATCCTAAAATATCCGCAAAAACTTGTAAGGAGACAGGAAATGCAGGATTCAGCAGAGCTCCATCCGGCCTTCAGACATAATTACTATCTTTTTCGCAAGAAGGTATTCAAGATTTTCGGCGGGGCCTTTCACGCCTATGATGAAAATGGAATGCTCCTGCTCTATTCCAAACAGAAAGCGTTTAAGCTCAGAGAGGACTTTCGCGTTTATGCTGATGAGCGCCAGGCCGATGAGCTGTTGACGATTAAGACGCCTCAAATCCTCGATATCGGCGCAACCTACAACATCGAGGATGCCACTGCCGCTCAGCCGGTCGGTGCAATAAGGCGAAGGGCAATCAAATCCATCTTCAAGGATGAATGGATTTACCTATCTTGCGACGGCAGAGAAATTGGCAAATTATCCGAGACCAGTATTTTAGGTGCAATGGTCAGCAGGGTCGTTAACCTTATTCCGCAAAATTATATTATAACCTCATCTGACGGCAGGCAGGTTGCCGCCATTAAGCAGCACTTCAATCCATTTGTATTGAAGTACAGTATGTCGCTCTTCGATTCAGCCGACTCCATTGACCGAAGACTCCTGATTGCCTCCGGCATCCTCTTAGCCGCAATCGAAGGCAGACAACAATAGTACATTTTTAAGCCACAGGGAACTACGAATTGGGGTATTGAGTTTTATGGATAAATTCGAGAAATTTCAGAAAACAATTTTTTCTTTAGTTGGTGAATTAATCAGGAGCAAATTTGAACAAGCAAAAGATAATGAACAATCGAATATAATTAAGGAACTTTTGTGTATTGAAACAGAAAAGAAAAAAGGTGTAAATGCCTCAAAAAAAGATATATTTCTTATGGAATTATTTAAAAGATTTACAGAAATTGATTCTTCTTATAAACAACTTAAGGATGTAGAGGTATATATAAGACAGTTTCCTTACGAAAACACATCTATATCGAAAAGCAGATATTTACAGTATCATATTGGTAATTATTTTAATGAAATGTACATCCTGAAGGAGAGATTATGTGGTTACTTGAATAAGCTGAATAGGTTGTATTCAAAGGACCACCGTTATGAAATAATAGAAAAGCTGACGAAGGTAATGTCTGATAGTATCCAAAATACCTTTAATGGTATAACGAACATTAGAGGTCATCATGTTCACGAATACCGATATTTAGATAAAGAACTTCTTAGGATTGGTGCACTTGAAGGACTTATAGAAAGTATTGGTGAAGATTTTATTGAAACGTTGTCTTTTTTTCTCCAACGTTCATACAAGCAAAGCGTAAGAGAATGGAATCACATAATACAGAAAAATAACGAGGAAATTAAAAATCTTTTCAACATTTATTTTGATGCTTTATCGAAAATATTGTTCGGTAAAAAAGGGAAATTGATTTTCCCTTGAGCCATTTATATGGTCATATAACAAAATTATGTAGATTTATAATCACTTTTCACTTTCATTAATTCAATATATCTATTTAATTAATTTTCTGTGGCCTCTGTGGCTTAATCAACAAGTATCAGGCCGTAATAGTTAGGGCACTGGCGGTGAGTTTTGATTGCTATTGCTCTTTTTCTGCGCTTCTTTTTCTTACTTCTCATCAATTTCTTCTCTTATCTTATTTAGCAGATTAATCGCTTCTATTGGCGTTAGGTTATTGACGTCGATTGAAGATAATTTCTCGAGAACCGATTTATGCTTTTGCACAAACAGTGTATCACCGTCTGCTTCCTTTGTTTTGTGTTTGGCTAAATGCTCACTCGTTGCCTCTTTTGCGAATGTGCTTTCCAGCTCCTCTAATATTTCAGCGCTTCGCGCTAAAATCGTTTTCGGTATCCCCGCTAATTTTGCTACGTGTATGCCGTAACTTTTGTCCGTCCCGCCGGGCAGTATCCTGTGCAGAAATACCACCTCGCCCGCCCACTCGCGAACGGCGACGTTGCAGTTCTTGATATTATCGAACAGCTCGGAAAGCTCGGTCAGCTCGTGATAATGTGTTGCGAATAACGTTCTGCATCTGATTTTAGTTGCAATATGCTCCGTTATCGCCCAGGCCAGTGACAGGCCGTCATAAGTGCTTGTCCCTCTGCCCACCTCGTCTAAAATTACCA
>CAYXGT010000034.1:20657-26138 GCA_964464635.1 uncultured Pirellulales bacterium
AGCGTTATTTATTATATTTGCCGTCTCGGTCATCTCGACCATAAACGTCGATTGTCCCCGCACTAATTCATCCGAAGCGCCCACTCTTGTAAAAATCCTGTCCACTAAGCCGATGGTTGCCGTCTTGGCAGGTATGAATGAGCCCGTTTGTGCCAAAAGCACCAAAAGAGCCGCCTGCCTGATATAGGTGCTTTTACCGCTCATATTTGGCCCGGTTAATATCAGCAAATCCGCCTTCTTTTCGCCAAGCTCGATATCGTTGGGCACGAATTCACTGCCCAGAGTCTCAGCCAGCACCGGGTGTTTGCCTTCGGTTATGATAAATTCATTTGTATTTGTAACTTTCGGCCGCACATAATTTCGCCTTTTTGCGAGATACGCCAGAGCCGCCAGGCAGTCGCACTGCGCAAGAGTATCAGCCAGCCCCTGTAAACGCGGTACATAATTCGCCGTCTGTGCGCGAATCTGCTCGAATAGCTGCTGCTCTAATTCGAGCGATTTTTCTTCAGCACCGAGCGCCTTTGTCTCGAATTTTTTCAGCTCCTCTGTAATATATCGCTCCGCGTTTTTTATCGTCTGCTTGCGAACGTAGTCAGCCGGCACCTTATCCGCCGCCGAATGATTTACCTCGATGTAATAGCCGAACACCTTATTGAAACCGATTTTCAGGTTCGATATTCGAGTTCGCTCGCTTTGCTCTTTCTGGTATCTGCTCAGCCAGCTTTGCCCGTCCCTCGATACCGACCGCAGCTCATCGAGCTTCTCATCGAAGCCTGCCCTTATCACTCCGCCGTCACGCAGATGCGACGGGCAGTCCGGCTCAATCGCAGCCTCGAGCAAATCAGCAAGCTCATCCATACTATCGCTTTTGCCCGCAAGTTTCAAAAGAACATCTGCCTTGAAGCTTTTCAAAATTTCCCGCAGCTTCGGTACCGTTCGCAGTGTCCCCACAAGTGCCAGCAAATCACGCGGATTGGCCCTGTATGTGCTCACTCTCGCTGCAATTCTTTCAGTATCGGATATATTCGAAAGAAGCTCGCGTATCTGGGTTGTCCTTTCGTCGTTACCGATCAGCTCTTCTATTGCATCCTGGCGAAGCTCGATTGCACCCGTATCGCACAGCGGCATACACAGCCAGCCTCTTATCATCCTACCGCCCATCGCTGTCACCGTCCTGTCGATACATTCCAGCAGCGAGCCTTTCCGGCTTTCTGTCCGCATCGTCCGAAGGACCTCGAGGCTGCCCAGGCTTGTCGCGTCAATCTGAAGATAATTTTTGCGCTCGATTTTTTTCAGCGTCTGTATATGGCTGAGCGTCGTCTTCTGTGTCTCGTTGAGATATTCGATTATCGCACCGGCAGGAGAGATTCTAATGTCACCGTCACTGATTCCGAAGCCCTCTAAGGTTGCCGCCCCGAAGTGCTTTAGTAACCTTTGTTTTGCCTGGTAGGGGTCGAAGTACCAGCCGGGCCGCTCCGTAATAATCGCTCCCGTCAGTTGAGTTATCTCTTTGGCTAATTTTTTTATTTCCGCCTCGAAGAGTTCACCCCGCCTGTCCGCCAGAAGGCACTCCGCCGGTGACAGCCGCAGCAGTTCATCGAGAAGCTCACCTTCAGGCGTTTGCTGAACGAAAAAATGACCCGTTGACAAATCGACCCAGCTTATCGCAGCCTGTCCATTCGCACTCAGTGACACCGCGCAAAGGAAGTTGTCCTCCTTTGCGTTCAGCAGCATATCATCCGTCAATGTCCCCGCAGTTACGATTCGCACCACGTCTCGCTTGACCACGCCTTTTGCCTGCTTCGGGTCTTCGACCTGCTCGCAGACAGCGACCTTATAGCCTGCCTGAAGCATCTTTTTCAGGTATCCATCGACGGCGTGGTAGGGCACTCCCGCCAGGGGGACTGGATTGTCGGCTTTGCTTCTGCTGGTCAGCGTCAGCCCCAACACTTTCGAGCAGGTTTTCGCATCTTCGTAGAACGTCTCGTAAAAATCGCCCATCCGGAAAAACAATATACAATCCGGGTATTTTTCCTTGAAGTGGGCGAACTGTTTCATCGCCGGCGTCAATTTTTCTTCCTGTACAGCCATATCTGCAGATTATACTCGAAGCCGGCCGTTTAACAACTCTGTTATAAGCTTAATAATCTCTTGTTTGGATTTTGCCTCAGCGATTTTAGTGATTATCTTTTTCTGCCTGTTCGTAAAGAAGACTGTTGATTGCAAATCAAACTCACCAGCACCCAGCACCTGTGATATTCTTGAAATCAGATTCTCAGCTCCCTCGCCGGTTTTTGCGCTTATTGTTACACAGTTGCGCAGTTGTTTTGGCAGCTTGAATATATTAAGTTTTGCAGGCAGGTCGGCTTTGTTCAGCACTGTTAAAACCTTTTTGCCTGAAATCTTCTCGACAATTTTTTCGTCAAGCTGCTCAATTTCTCCGCTTTTGTCGAGCACAAGCAGAACCAGGTCTGCTTTTTTTAATATCTCAAGACTTTTTTGCTGTGCCGCTTTTTCTATTGTTTTTGCATCTTTAGTCTTAATACTTTTATCAAGGCCGGCGGTATCAACAAGCTCGCAGAAAAGCTCACCGAGCCTGCACTCAGCCGTAACGTAATCGACGGTTGTCCCTGCAATATCGGTGACAATGGATTTTTGCCTGCCTGCAAGATAATTCAGTAATGTGCTCTTACCGCTGTTCGCAGGCCCGGTTATAACAATTTGTACGCCGTCAATAAAAAGTTTCGCTAATCGGCTGTCTTCTAAAATCTCTTTAGCCTCAGCCTGTATCTGCTCGATTGTCCCCGTCTTAATCTTTTCGAGCCAGCTTTCAGCTTTTTTACTCAGGCCGCCGCAGCTTTGATTTAAGATTATCTTTGTCCCTGCAATTGTTTTTGCCTGCCCCTGCGCTATTTTTGCCTCGATTTCAATAGTGCTTAAACCGTCCTGCTTGTAGATTATTTGCAGAAGCTTTTCAGCACTTACAATTTTTACTTTAAATCTTCCCAGCAGCCTTGAAATATCGGCAACTATCAGCGGATTGCCGTGACAGTTTATTGCAAAATTTTCTTCTCCTTCACAGCCGATGGTCACCTGGTCGATGATTTCGTCTCTCTCGTATATTGTTCCCACGGCGATGCTGCCGGCCTTAAATTCCCCCTTTTTATCGCCTGTAGGCCTGAATATCTTCTCGATAACGCTTTCAGCCCTGCTGCCATAAAGCTGTATCGTTGATATCGCACCCGTCCCCTTACCCGTCATTACCGCTGCAATAGTATCAATCGCTGTCCCCTTGTAACTAATGGTTCGTGACTTTACATTCCTTATTCGTCATTCGATGTCTTTCTGTCTTCCGTCCTCCGTCTTCTGTGTCCTGTATTCTGTGTCCTGTATTCTGTGTCCTTAGGATTTTCATACCTTGCTTTCGATATGTTTCCTGTAGGCAAGTGCAATTCCCTTGATTACAAGGTTGGGGACATAGTTGTCGATGAATTTACAGTCGTCCTTTATCAACTCTGCCGCCGCACCTGTTATAATCGTTTGAGGCCATCTGCCGATTGTCTCTGCGAACCGTCTTGCAATCTCCTGCAATGTCGCAATAGCCGAATAATACAGCCCGCAGTTTATCGCCTCCTCTGTATTTGTACCGTACACGTTTGCTGGTTTGCTAACTGTAATTTTCGGAAGCTGGATGGTTGAGTCCTTCAGTGCCTGTGCACTTGCCTCAAAACCCGGAACTATCACGCCTCCTAAAAAGACACCTCTCTCATCGACCATATCTATTGTCACCGCCGTGCCGAAATCCGCTACGATTACCGCGTCCTCGACAACCGCATAAGCCGCTGCCGCTGTAACCACTCTGTCGGTCCCTATTTTGTCCTTGTACGTTTTATCAACCGATAAATCTATCGGGAACGGAATCTCTTTTCCTATCAAAAGTATCTTTTCGCCGAGCTGTTCTGCGATTTTACGAATCGTTTCCGTCCAGGCCGGCTTGACACTGCTGACGATTATCACACCGTCGCGCTTCTTTTCTTTTGAGGCTTTAGATATCGGTATTTTCCCCCACATTGATTTCAGCTCTTTTTTCAGCTCATCCACCGAGCCGCCCGTCACCGATACAACCAGCTTTTCCTCTCCCTTAAGAAAAAGTCCAAGCCGAATATTCGTATTGCCTATATCAACTGCTATCAGGTTCATACTTATTAACCTTCAGTTTTTTTGTTTCTTTAACTTTTTGCCACAGGACTTCAGCTAATTCTTTTACTCCTTCGCCCGTAACCGCTGAAATCGGGTAAACCTTCTTTTTCAGTTTAGCCTTAATCTCTTTGACAATTTTGCCGTCCGGGTCAAGGTCGATTTTATTAGCGATAATAACCTCCGCTTTTTTCGCAAGGGCCTTGCTGTAAGATTTCAGCTCACCTCGTATCGACTTGTAATTTTCAACCGGTTCCGTTCCGTCCACAGGCATTATATCAAGAACGTGAGCAATTATCGTGGTCCTTTCAATATGTCTTAAAAATTCATACCCAAGCCCTGCACCGTTATGAGAGCCCTCAATCAGACCGGGAATGTCAGCCATTACGAACCTTCGAAAGCCGCTCAATTCAACTATCCCCAGCACAGGCTCTAAAGTCGTGAATGGATAATCTGCAATCTTTGGCCTTGCAGCAGAGCACCGCGAGATAAGTGTGCTTTTGCCTGCGTTTGGTTTGCCTACCAGCCCGACGTCGGCCAATAGTTTCAGTTCAAGCCGGATATTTCTTTGCTGACCTTCTTTACCACGTGTTGTTGTTCTTGGCGCCTGGTTCGTCGCCGACGCAAAGGCCTTATTGCCTTTCCCACCCTTGCCCCCGATGCACACGCGAACCTTCATACCCACCTTATCCATATCTTTCAGCAGAATCTTAAGCTCATCATCGTAGATAAGCGTCCCCGCAGGCACCTTTATTATAAGGTCCTCACCGTCTGCTCCGTGTCGCTTGCCGCCTTCGCCGTCTTTACCGTTCTCTGCCTTGAAGTGGTGCCTGCCTGCGAAGTCCAGAAGTGTATCGAGGTTAGCGGCTGCCTCGAAATAGATACTACCGCCTTTACCTCCGTCGCCGCCGTCAGGCCCGCCTTTCGGAACGTACTTTTCCCGCCGAAAGCTCAGACAGCCGTTCCCGCCGTCACCCGCCTTAACCCAAATTTTCGCCTCATCTATAAACATAATATTTTTCTCTCTGTGCCTAATATGTTTATGCTTATTCTCTGTGGCTTTTGTAGTTTCTCTGGTTCAATAATTATAAAAAAAGGATGGCTCCAAACCATCCTTCTAATTGATCGAAATATTACTCGTTGAGCTTATTAAACAACGTGCACTTTTCTGCCCTGAAAATGCACCTTTCCTTCAGATATGGAGAAAAGTGTATAGTCTCTGCCCATCTGCACGTTTTTGCCTGCGAAAAACTTTGTGCCGCACTGCCTCAGGATAATCGCCCC
>CAYXGT010000035.1:0-3548 GCA_964464635.1 uncultured Pirellulales bacterium
AAAGGTTATACCAAACACACCGGGCTTGACCTCGATGATTTCCTTTGTGTCGATTTTGTCTGTGTTTACTGCATGCAAATCCCTATTCTGACTTGGTTGGCTTACGTAATCTGTGACTTTAATGAGATCCTCAACATTGATGTTGAAATACAGCTTTTTGGTCGGTGCATTGCTTCCGTAGAGAGATCGAACACCCATACTTCTATTTATGATCTCTCCTTCTTCGTTGACCTCAAATGCCAAGTTTATTGTCCCATCCTCATTGAGATGAAGATCCTCCAGAAGCACCGAATATTCACGACTCACACGTTCTTCCAATGGGGCAAACAGATGGAAAGCGATACCGGGTTCTTCCATCGAGAATCTCTGCCGTGCAGTTAAATAGATATCAGAAACAATACTCCCAAGAAGTTTCTTCCTGCTTGCTAGCACCACTTGGTCGGAGATAGCGTCTACGATCCCAATCCCGGGCTTGCCGTGAAACTTCGCCTTTTCCTTATGGATCTCAGTTATTCTATCTAAAAATTCCTCCTTATTGCATGGGTCCACGCCAAACCTTATGTTGGCAATTGCCTTCTCAGAAAGACACTGCTCTAATTGCCTCTTGGTATGCTTGATGTCTCCTCTTGATCTGATTGTGGCCCAGTCGAGAATCACTAAGTCCATTTTCTCCAAGTAGTTATTGATATCTATGTTGAATTCTTGGTATAGTTCCACAAGATTCTTTGCTGACCTACCTATTGTCATGTATGTGATCGCTCCACCCTGCGCTATCATGCTCTTTATAAAACACATTGCGAGGATAGTTTTTCCTGATTGAGGGGGCCCGGATATAATATATCCCCTTCCCTCTCGAAAACCACGCCCGTCGAACAATAGCTTATCTAACTTAGGGATGCCGGTTCGCCAATATCTAAAGCGTTTCGTCATCTCTTGCACCCGATTATAAACGTTGAAGGGCCATGTGTGCGGTGACATGAAATCTCGCTATATCCTGCTTCTTTAAGCCAGACTGTCAGCTCCCCTTCTGTATAGGCGTTGCCTTCTGGGGTTGTGATCAACATATTAAGCGCGAAAAGTGCAGGGTATAGAGGACCGGCTTTGCTATCATCTAAAATAAATTCATGGACTATAATTATCCCATCCGATAATGTCCAGTCATAGCACTTCTTTACTAGATTCCTACATTGCTGTTCAGACATACCGTGAAGAACTTGGGACAGTAGAATGACATCGCCCTTTAAATAAAGCTCATCAGTAATCACGTCTCCTTCTATTATCTCAATCCTATCCCTCGTACGAGATTCTTGGACGAATTCCATGGCAACCTTGCAAACGGGGGGAAAATCTACCAGTGTGGCACGAAGGTCTGGATATTTTTCCGTCAAAGCTATGCAATATACACCTGATCCGCCACCCAGGTCTAGCAAATGATTGCGCCCTTCAAGATTTGGAATTGTCGTTAGAAATCTGGCTGGGCCTTTCGCGTTGTTGTGCATAGCCTTAATGAAGTATTGCATTCTGTCTTCGCTATGGCGGAAGTCATCATCGATATCCTCTATTGGAGTGTCATTAACCACACACTCCTTGAAGCGCGTCCACTTGGCAAAGCCATATATGCCAGCCAGTTTTATAAAATCCCCCAAGTAGCTGGGCAACCCCTCAACTAGATAGGTCTCTGCGACATCAGTGTTCCGGTATTTATCGCCCGACTTATCAAGAAAACCCAATGCTACATTTGCATTGAGTAACCTTTCTAGGGAACGTAGGGGTACTCCTAGAAGTTTGCCCACTTGCGTTGCTGTTAACTCTTGAGCTTTTAGGGATGTGAATATGGACAAGTCGACAGCTACGGCGAGTGCCTTTAGCGACCAGTGTCCGGTAGCGAGCTGCATTATCCTCTCGGGAGAAACGTTTTTAGTGTTCATCAGGTGACTCCTTATGTAATAGAGAGAGAAATTCCCTCTCAGTCTGTTTAGATCAAGAGGGCGGCTTGGACGCCCACAATTTTATCTGGCCAACTATGTATTATATGGTTTCCTGATAAGAACCCTTGGTCCAAAGACTGACAGCCTAAGACGCCATATCCTATCTTTATGTAACTATTTACTACTGAATGGGATATATGCATTGATTTCATCCTATCGCTGTCTTATATTGTTTCCATATAATACGCTGTTTCTTTGCCTGAAAATCTAATTTTTCGCCTTTTTGCCCGTTTACTCTGTCGCGGAGTAAGCTTCATTTGCGGCATATCACGCTTAATATGCTACAACTGGCGCTTCATTTATGGCAGATAACGCTTTATCTACGATAGAGTAAACTTCATCTGTGGCAAATCAGCCTTCATCTGCCCTGTTAGAGTTTTCCCAAATAACCTGACCATTGTAATGTTTCGCAAACCGCTTCTTAAGGTCCGGAGTCGAACCAGTGTAAAAGTTATTATCAACATCGCTCTGTAAAACATAAACATAATACATTCTAAAACTCTAACAGGGTGAACTACATCCGGGAAATCCGGTCTAAAATAAATAACTTATTCAGGGCTTAGCTTAATCAGAACAACGCCGTGAATCGGGACCTCAGCCTCAAATTTGTCTTTGAACGTGCCTATATCCTTTTGTCGCCACAGGTCACGAACCAGGCATTTGCCGTCAACTCCTAATTCATCAAAATTCAACGTAATCTTCTGCTCTGAATAATCATCCCTGTTAAATAAACCAACAGCCAAAGAGCCATCTTCGGTTTGCTTTGCCCATATCTCAACAGGGCCGTCCTGAACAATACGGCGAGCCTGCCGGCCCAGCGGGTCCTGACTAACCTCTAAAACCTCGTCATTGGTCAATAAACCCAGCGTGAAATCATCCAGCTCTTCAATAGGACAGCCGAGCAGCAGCGGCGAGCAAAGCAAACACCACAGGCTCATATGTGTATATTGCTCATCCGGTGTAAGTCGCGCATCCCGCAGTTCCGGTCCCCAGCCGACCTTGCCCAGTACCATCATATCAGGGTCGTTCCAGTGCCCTGGCTTCGCATACGGCGCCAAATCTGCCTGGTCAAATCCTCTTGCCATACTGTTCCAGGTATCAGTTATATCGCCAGTCGTTCGCCAGCAGTTACCGCCTACCTCTTCGCCCCACTTCCAAACGTCACCCCAGCCGTACTGGCAAAGGCTGTAAACAATGTCCCTGTCAACCTCATCGAGCATTTTCCTCATCAGAATATAAGGCCTCTGCAAATCTTCCAGCGTGTCTCTGCCGGATACCGATGAATAACCGCACCAGTCATATTTAAGATAATCTAATCCCCATTCCGCAAACTTTTTCGCATCCTGCAGCTCATGCTCCCAGCTCGCGACATAACCCTGACAGGTCGTCGGTCCCGGCCCGATATAGATACCGGCTTTCAGACCAAGCCCGTGTATATAATCGCACAAACCCTTCATATCCGGAAATTTTGCATTAGGTATCAAATCGCCGTTCTCATCACGAACAGGCGGCCCGAGATTAGGGTCGTCGCTGCCTCGCCCTTCCGTCCGCATCCAGCAG
>CAYXGT010000035.1:3558-25961 GCA_964464635.1 uncultured Pirellulales bacterium
GCAATCATCAATATTGATATATGACCAGCCGTGGTTAATAAGTCCGGTATCAACAATTGCCTTTGCCGTCGCCCTGACCTTTTCGTCATCGACCGCACACGCCCAGCAGTTCCAGCTGTTCCAGCCCATCGGCGGTGTCAGCGCAATCGTATCACCGACAACTATGCGAAAATCTCTTACCGCTGTCCCCAAAGCATTCTTTGCAATCAGCTTTACCTTATATTCGCCTTCTTTTCTTACAGAGCCGGTAATTTGCCCTGTCGCCGAATCGATAACAAGCCCTGCCGGTAGTCCCTCCACGCCGAAAGACATCGGACGCTTTCCTGTTGCCGTTACTGTAAACAAAAATGGATTACCCGGACGCACGCCGAAAATCTTCACTCCTGTTATTCGCGGCTGCGGACCCGGCGCAGGTGTTAAAATATAACGCTTGGCAACAATCGCCTCAACCGCTCGCGGCTTCCTGCCCGAATACTCGATTTTCGCCATCGCCCAGTCTGCGTGGTCGTTGTAGTTTGTATCAACTTCTTTAACAATCAGACGTAGATTCTTAATACCTGTCAAGTCAACGTCAACCTCGTTAGGCTCATCGCCTGACCGCAGAACTCCGCTCTCCCACAATAGCCTTCCGTCGCCGACGACCTTGAAGTCAACAGTAGCTCTTCTTCTGCGTCTTCGGCGCTGTTCGGCCTGCTGGGCGCCGCTTCTGGCCTCATCATCCACACCGACAATCGCGGTGAAACGTCTCGCTCCCCCGTAAAGATTAATATTCAGCTCCGACGGTGAATTTACACCAAATCCTCTTTCATACTCCCGAGAGTTCATAGTAATCGGATTGCCTTCAATCGATTTGTTAGCCTGTACGGTACCGTACCCTGTTTTAACTTTGCTGATATCCATCTCATCGAGCCATACAGTCTGCGATACCTGTTCATTACAGCCTGCAAGAAAGCTTAAAGCCAGCAAAACGAATAAAATCTTAGACCTCATTTTCACATCCTGCTTTTAATAGCGTTAATCATCTATTTAGTATTTATTCTAATTAGTAACCGCCGGGCATACAAGCTGTTTTCTGGAATCGTCTCTGTTACTGTCTTGTGAGGAAAAATGAAATGAAAAATTAGCTGTTTATCAATAAGTACGCACGAATAACCTCAGCCACGCTCCAGGCCTGCGCAAAACAGCCTCTCGGCTTATGAGGCTCATTGCCGTCAAATATCTCGCTGATTTGCCCGATACAGCCGTCGCTTCTCATATGTTCGAGCAGCGGCTCAATAAATCCTGCCGCCTTCTTTTTACTGTTTTGGTCATTACCGTTTACCTTCAGGTAAGCCTCTACAAAAGGCCCTATCAGGTAAGGCCAAACTGTCCCCTGATGATATGCCTCATCACGCTGCTGTGCTGAGCCGCTGTAAATCCCTTTATATCGGCTGTCAAGAGCATCCAGACTGCGAAGTCCATAAGCTGTCAAAAGCCTGCTTTCCACAACATCCACCACACTTTTTGCCTGATAATCTTCCAAAGGTGAAAACGGCAGTGACACCGCAAATATCTGGTTCGGACGCAGACTGCTGTCAATCCGCCCGTCCGGCAAAACACAATCGTTAAGATAACCCGTTACCTGGTTCCAGAACAAACTTCTGAAACTTTTTTCACATTTCTCGGCCATCACCCTGTAATGCCGTGCCCGCTTCGACTCGTCGGTCTCAGCGAGGCGAGCCAACTGTTCATTTCTCTTCTCGTAATACCTCGCAAGATAACAAAGGCAATTATACCACAATGCATTAACCTCAACCGCTTTGCCGTAACGAGGCGTAAAACTCACCCCCTCGAATCTTGCATCCATCCAGGTCAACTGTGTATTCTCATCACCGCCCCGGATAAGGCCGTCCTCGTCGCAGCGTATCCCGTATCGCGTGCCCTGACTATAACAATCGACTATCCGCTGAATCACGCACAAAAGATGCTCACCGAACGTCTCCTCGTCGCCGCTGCTTTTAAGATACTGAAACGCCGAATGAATAAACCACAACGAGGCATCTATACTGTTAAACTCCGCCCTTTTGCTTTGCTCATCAAAGTAATTCGCTATCATCCCCCCTTGTTCAGCCTGCGCAAAGGTCAAAAGCACCGATTTGGCCTCTTCGAACCTGCCGGTGGAAAGCAAAAGCCCCGGCAGCGATACAAACGCATCTCTGCCCCAGTCGCAAAACCACGGATACCCTGCCAGTATCGTCCACTGCTCCCGCTCATCCGGGGCGGAACGCTTCACTACAAACTTATCTGCCGCCAGACAAAGCTTTTCAAAAACATCATCATCGCCGCGGATTTTCGACCTGCCCTTTATATCTTCCTGATGTTTGCGCATACCCTCAAACTCACTCTCAAGCTCTGCGCTGGTAAAATATAGCAGCCCTTTGCTGCTGCTTTTTTTCTCCGCCGCCTCAAGGCTGAACCAAAAAACTATCCTCCGAGGCAATTCGAGAAAACCTTTGAAAACCCCCGGCGTCCATAAATCCTCCGTAAAATCCTGACCGCGTTCACGCTCCTTCCGGTAGTGAACATTATACCACCACTGCTCATCCGCATTAAAATTCATACCGGGACAGTTCAAAAACAATTCACAAGTCCTTAAAACATTATCCCGAACAAGCAAACCTCCGCCAAAATTTTCTGAAAAAATCGTCGCATCGCTTTTCCGCAGTGAGTGATAATCTCTCAGACTGATAAACGGCCTTAATTCAAACTCGATACCGCCACCCACGCTAAGAAAATCGTAAACCAGCGCCCCCGTATCAAAATCACGACACAGATACAATGACTTGGTTAACTCAATACCTTCGAGCTTATAGTCAAAATGAACACCGATGTCCTGACGAAAACGCACCGGCACGCAGCTTTCAGGCACGAATTTAACGTCGAACTCAAGACTCGATAGACTTATTTCTTTGTCACCGGACCTGATGGTCTCAACGCAACTGCTCAACGCCGCTACCCTGCCCGCCGGCGGCGACAGTGAGCCAATCAGCAAGCCGTGATACCTTCTCGTATTGCAGCCGGCAATTGTCGATGACGCGTAAGACCCCCTCTTATTGGTTAAAAGCCATTCCTTATTTAACAATTCCTCGAAGCCCGTTTTCTTCGTCGCTATACAAGAAGCTTGCGTGTTGCCTTGACTTTGTAATATATACAAAATCGAACTCCCCAAAAGTTAATCTAAAAGTAACGGCTGCATAAAAACAAAATCTGTATTTTTAACCGACAGGCTGTAAATCACCATCCGTCAAAAGCTCGCCGCTCATACCAGCCCTGTCAGCACCCCCGCACCCGGACTTCCACCTTCTCGAATCCTCAAACATCGCAGCTTAATATTACCAAGTATATTCATAAAGTTTATATAGGAATCGTAAGGCGAATCATACGGATTAAAATACTTATGAACGTCACCGTCGGCGAAGTATTTCGTGCACATATAGTAAAAGTGGTCCGATGTCTGAAGTTTGCGCCAGTCTTCGAGTATCTTTCTGTCGCCGGTCTCTTTTATCTGTCCTTCGATCCGGTAAAGTTCATAAATAGCATTGGATTGCATCGCATTGCCGACCCAGGCCGAGATGTCCCTCTCGGTATCAGCCCAGCTTACAATGTGCGGCACGTCTATTGTATCGAGCGCATCATAGGAATCAATCACCTCGCTCGGCGTCTTGAAATCATTATCGGGATGCTGCAGTATCTTTTCAGGAAGATGCCTGACAAAATTAAATATTCCCGTATCCTCCCATTGATGCTCACCGAACGTCTCGTAATCCATAAACAGGTTCACTACGTTACCATTGCCGTTAACATCGTTTACCCAGCCGGCGAACTTATCCGCCGTCAGGGGCCACTGAGACCAGTTGCGATTCGAAAACCTGAACGCTATATCATCGCTAAGCGAGTAGTTCTTCAAAAGCAGCTTAAGTTTGTTGCAGTCTTTAGGTCTATAAACAAAATTCGGGCTCCGCGAGCCTAATATATGGTCTGCTCCCTCGCACAATATCCCGTCAAAGCAGTCCATCGACTCTATAAAAGATGCAAGCTCATTATTGTAAATAAGCTCGGTATTTCTGAATACTCGAGGCCTCTGGCCGAAAAGATACTCGACCCTGTCGCTGTGCATCCTGACCTGCTCGGCAAACTCCCCCCGCGAGTATAAAAAGCTCAGGCTGTGATAGTATGTCTCCGCCAAAAATTCCACACACCCCGTCTCCGCCAGGGCATCGAATGTGCTCATCACCTCGGGTGCATAATTTTCAAGCTGCTCCAATAAAACACCCGTTATGCTGTAGGCAATCTTGAATCTGCCGTCATATCTTCTTATCAGCTCGAGAAGAAGACGGTTGGCGGGAAGATAGCATTTATTCGCAACCTTTCTGCATATGCCGTAATTCTTGTAGTCGTCAAAATATTGATGGTTGTTATCAAATACCGTGTAATGTCTTAATCGTAAGGGCTGATGAACCTGAAAATAAAAACATACTGATGCCATAAAGCTCCCTCTTAAAATATAATCCTGTCAAACTCCAACCGCCTCTGACGTCACCTGCTCATATATTCTCGAACAGCGAACCGCAGAATCTCGCCATTGCAGTTTCCTTATCTCAAAATTACCGTAATTTCGCAGTGTTATACCCAAAGGCGGATATCGCAACACCGCAATTATCTTGTTAGCCATCTCATCAACATCCCAGAAGTCAACCTTCAATGCATGACGCAAAACCTCCGAAACCCCGCTCTGCTTACTTATTATCACCGGAACATCATTTTCCAAAGCCTCAAGCGGAACTATTCCGAAAGGCTCCGATACCGACGGCATCACAAAAAGGTCCGCCATTTTATATATCCTGTTAACATCTTCTCCTCGCAAAAACCCCGTAAAGAGCACCTTGCTGCCGATGCCAAGACCAGCCGCCATCTCCACCGCTCGATGCATCATATCGCCGGAACCAGCCATCACAAATTTGACGTCATCCATCACCCCAAGAACCTTCTTCGCCGCGTGCAGAAAATATTCAGGTCCTTTCTGCATTGTTATTCTGCCGAGGAATAATACTACCTTCTCTTCTTTCTTTATCCCCACCTCCGAAAGAAGCTGGTTATTCCCGTTACGCTCAACTCCGTTATGAACAACTTCTACCTTATCTCCGCTCACTCCGTATCGCTCGACTATAATATTCCTGGTAAAATTGCTCACGGCGATAATCCTGTTCGCAAAATGCATCCCTTCCCGCTCGATATCATAAATCATCTGATTAACATGCTCACCGCTGCGGTCAAATTCCGTAGAATGAATGTGCACCACCAAGGGCTTACCGCTCCTCTTCGCAACCTCTATACCTGCCGGATATGTCATCCAGTCATGAGCATGAACAACATCAAACTCCTCCGTCTCCGAAAGCCTGGCTGCAACCGATGCGTAACGCTGAACCTCCGAATACATATCACCGGCATAATCCCCCGAGCTTATGAATTGACTGGATGAGCTGACCCTCCCGCTATGACCCATACGCTTGTGCATTAATGTCTCTTCGATTTGACGCTGGTAAACATCAGCAGTGGAATAAGGCTGAAGTGGTGAATCGATTAATCGAAATTTGGTTTTCTTGAACTCGGCTCCTCTTAACGATGAAAGGCTGGGCGATAGTGAACCGGGGCTCAACAGCTTGACATGGGTGGCGTATTCGCTTTCAACCATTTTCGGAAGCACGAATACAACCTCAATACCGAGCTTATCCATAGCCTTGGTCAGGCCGTAGCAGGCCGTTCCCAGTCCGCCGCTTATGAAAGGGGGAAACTCCCATCCCAACATAAAAACCTTCATCTCGTTCCCCTTCGCCTTGCCACCATAAGAGCCTCTCTCAAAATGCGTTGATAAAAAATTTTTGACGAAAAAAACAGGTGCCTAATCAAAAATCGCCGCTTCGGCTACCTGCTGGTAGTCGATTCATCGGCACAAAACAAAATCCTCTTAATTGAAAACAAACGAGAAAAAACTCTCAGAGTTTTTTATTATTATATAAATCGGCTTTTCAGCTGCTTTATGCTCAAAAAATTTCCCAAAAATTCCTCTTTTTAAGCACGCTACAACACATTTTATAGGCCCTTCATCACCAGGGCCTTTCTCAGCTAATGGCAAAAATTCCTGCTCAATCAGCAATGTGTGCAAAACTTTTTTTCATACGGAAAAATTTTGGCCTGATAATAAAAATAGATAGCTGAAATTATGCACTAAAAACGGAAAAAACCTGTTCTGAACACAAAAGCTGCTCTGTCTTAAATAGACAGAGCAGCCGTGCAAACAACTTCGCTGCCAAAACCAGATAAGCTGGAACTATTGCTGGCTAAAAAGCTTACAGGTCCTGTGCCTTAATCGTGCTTCGACGATTTGCTTTCGTCCGGGCTGCTGCCGCGTCAAGCATACCGTAAAGCTTCTCATTGATTGCATCAAGGGATTCAGATGAACTCATCATCTTTTTGCCCTTAATATAAGCCTTGACTTTGCTGGCTACTATCAAAGAATCTCTTTTTTTTGCCATTCTAAATCCTCCATGCAAAAAATACGGTTACGAAAATACCTTTTCCATAAAAAACGCCACTTTATTACCGGCCGTTATTACAGAAATATCAACCCCTTTGCAACAAAAAAATATGCTTAAATAATAAATTTTTTTGCCCTCAAAAGCCCCCTTATACAAAGAATACCGAATCCGGACGAAAACTTATCGCCGAATTTTTACCCGAAAACAAATTTTTTATAATTTCAGCTTCTAACCTTGACGAAAATAACCTACGCGAAAAAATAAATTCTCTGCCCGGACAAAAACGGGATTTTGCTGGAGAAGGAAAATGACTAAACGCCGAAAAAACAAAAAAAGCCAAACCGACCTCAAGGAGCTTATCGTCATCGCATACGCAGAAGACCTTGAACACGCAAAAGACTATGAAACCCTCCTGAAAAACAATGAGATTCCCGTTATGATAAAGCAGCGGGAAGATGCCCAAACAGGCGGTAAAAAAACCATCGCCGTTATGGTCCCGGAAGAATACGCCGACGAAGCGCATGTCATTGTCGAATCACAGGATGCTTATGACGACTTTTACGAGGTCGGCATCGATGAAGAAGATGAATTCGCGACCGAGCCATTTGACAATAACTTTTAATCAAAAACAAAAAATCAGAGCAGCAGATTACGATAACAAAGGTCTGTGTCCCCTGCTCGGCTTTTTCGTAATTTTTGGAAAATACAAATAAGGAACGGAGAAAAAAATGGGAGAAGAAAATCACGCTGAAAAAAGAAGTGGTAAAGACCGCAGATGCAGCGTCGTTGACAGACGCCTGGGACTCGACCGTCGCCGCGGTCCCGGCCGACGAAGGTCCGATGACCGAAAATCTGCAGAGGAGGGAAATATGACTGATGAGCAGTTCGAATTCCTGATGGCTATCGACGAATATAAAAGAAAAAACGACAGGCCTTTTCCAACCTGGACCGAAGTACTGGAGGTTATCAAAGCTATCGGCTACAGGAAGGTCGCCGACCCTCAGCCGCTCGAGGAATCGGAAGAAAACGAAAAACAGCCCCAGACAGTAAACTAACTTCTTGAATCTAAAAAGGCTCAACACACCCAATAACCTCCCCACCTATGCGTAATCCCTCTAAATTTTTATCACCCCTGCAGGGATTGTTTCTAAACTTTTTAGCTTTTTTCGTTACTTCGAGATGAACAAA
Organism: uncultured Pirellulales bacterium; assembly: GCA_964464635.1. GTDB lineage: Bacteria > Planctomycetota > Phycisphaerae > Sedimentisphaerales > Anaerobacaceae > CAYLMG01. The sequence continues at coordinate 11,322 of CAYXGT010000035.1, forward strand.
AAGCAAGCTGTTAATAGTCATCATTGGGGAAAACAAAGCCAATGTCGGGAAAAACAAAGCCAATATTGGGCTAAAATTGGGTTTGAATTGGCTTTGTTTGGCTTTGTTTTTTGGTTCGTTTTCGGGTAGTCCGACGTGGCGTACATTTACATATCTGGTTATATTGCAAACACTTAGCAATGAGCCACGGGCAGGATGCCCGTGGTACGAATTGGCTTTGTTTTGCATAAAAAGGGTTGATTTGTAGAGCTCTCTCGACAAATGTAGAGGTGCGGTGACAGAGGATAAACGTCCAACATAGAACGTCGAACATCCAACTTTCAATAAAAAACAGAGAAATGAGGACGGATTTTCGATGCTGGATTCCCGCTCCCCGCCTTCGCGGGGACAAGCTTCGCGGGAATGACACGGCCAAGATGGCCGTGTTACGCATAACCCGTTGCAGTGCAAGGGGCTAACCACAGTCGCCGTCCTCCTTCGCAAATGCTTCGGAGGATAAATTCCGGCGACTGCTAAACAGGACAAGTTCTTAAGATGTAAATTGTTGGACATTTGTTAGTCCTTACTACATAAGAATTTACAATTATATTTTACATGAACTGCTGTTCTGAAACGTGCGGGTCTCCGCAACCTCCGCCTTCGGCGAGACAAGCCGCTTGCGGGGCCTCCCCCAGTTAGTAGTATTATACCATACTCGGACTGTATATTCAATAAAAATCGAATTTTTTGGCCGACCAAATCCCTATTGAAATCCGAACTCTATTCCCGTATAATCTCCCTAAAGTGTGCGGATTTTCTTGTTTTGGCGGGAATTGCGGTTTTGGGTGCCTCGCCAGCCCGCTTTGGAATATCGGCCCTGATTTAGCTGAGGGCGAGAGAGTTGGGGTTGAAGTATTTTTTGGTTTGACGATGTGAAAAAGATTATTTAGAATCGCAGTTCGGTAGAAGTTGTTTTTAGAGAGCATATGATACATATTGGTGGAATTGCGATGGAAATCAATAACAAAAAAGACATTTTGCTATTACTCTTGTATTCACCAGGCAAAACCGATGAAATCAACGAATCTGTCCGGGGTAGAACCCGAATCACAAAGATGATGTATCTTTTCAAGAAAGAAGTATTGAAACACTTCAAAAAAGGCACTGAAATAACGGAAGAAAATTTTTATAAGTTCTTCCCATGGAATTTTGGGCCGTTCTCTACGGAAATTTATGATGATCTTACATTTTTCGTATTGCAGGAATTCGTGATGGAAGAGGATTGTTTAGACGAGCCTGCCCTTCCGGAATCTGAGGAAGAATGGGAAGCATGGCTGGAAAACTCCGGCGTCGGCCCAGAGGGAGACCGCTATGATGAATATTACGAAAGAGAATATAAATTAACAGAAAAAGGAATAAAGTTTGTAAGGCAAAAACTATGGCGCAGCTTAAGCAGTAGTCAGAAAAAATTACTAAAGGAATTTAAAGCAAAAATGACCAGTGTGCCCTTACGAGCTTTGGTACGATATGTCTATTCAAATTACCCTGAAGATACAATGAGTTCAGTCATAAAGGATGATGTACTTGGTAGAAATTATTAAACAATTAAGTACTATGGACATTGTTTCTGTGCTGGGAGCCTTTGTCGCTTGTGTGATTGGAATGTGGGGTAAATTACCAAAAGAATGGTTGTACCCAGAAAAAGAGCTTGAAAAAAAAATATCTTTTGCAGAGGAAAAGAATAAAGAGGAACAATCTAGAAGGCTTAAAATTGTTTTAAATAACCATTATCGCAAAATTGGGGCAGAAGATAACGATTTTGAGGATGTGCTCATTGATTATTCTGCCGCAATACAGGAACATTCTATTAGACGTATCATTTACCAAAAGTATCTTTTTTTTACGAGGCTATGTTTTGATTATCTTCTTTATTCCCTTGTAGTTGGTATAATGCTTCTTATAGCAAGTTTTTGTGCGATATCCCTTAAAAATAAATGGTTTTGTGGTATAGTCTTTGCCTGTGTTGTTTTGCTTGTTTTATCGCAAATTGCAACCCTCTGTTTTTTAAGAAAAATCAAAAAAGGAGCCGATAACAGTGTATGCTTAAATCATTATCATTAAATTAACAAATATTATGACCGAACAGGATCTTACAATAGAAATAGAAAGCTTTCTTCAGAAGCAAAAGTATCGTATTCGTTATGAAGTCCCGAATATGGGGCAGAGTCTTGATATTCTTGCATCCAGAAGCAGGTGGGTTACAGCTATTGAAGCAAAATTAGAAAATTGGAAAAGAGCCTTGATACAATGTAGAGCGCATGAGCTTGTAGCTGATTATATCTGTATAGCTATTGCTACAAAAAAAGTATCAGAAAAACTGGAAACAGAAATCCAACAACGCGGTTATGGCTTGATACATTTTGACAGTAATAACAAAAAATGTGAGTGGGCAATAAAGCCAAAAAGAAACCTAAAAGTATGGTCGGCGCAAAGAAAATTATTTAGCAGAAACCTGCGGGGGATTGAATATGTCTAAGAACCACTGGATGATGTTTGGTACTTTTAACGAGCAAAGGCATTTTATTTATCCATCAGAAGATACCTATGAAGGTATTTTTATTAACGCCAATATGGCTGCACATGCCCCCGATGGAATAGCAAAATTCATACAGACAAAAACCGCACAGCAAAAATATATTATCGATCCCCAAACCCATGCCTTCCAGCATAATCCCAAGCACATCAAGACAGATATCTTAATAAAAGTAATTGACGAAGAAACAGGAAAAGAAACAAAACAGAAAACCGGAGAGAAGAAAATAAAGCAATCTATCGAAAAGCTTATTGAACAATATGGTGAGCCGGTAGTGTCTGTGGCTGGGAAAAGACCAGTAACCCCAACGACGTTCAGTAATAATCAAATATTGAAGGGCTTTACCGACAGATGCCTTAAATTTCAAAGGGATTTTATCTCTTCACGGATGGTTGAATCCGAAGATAGTAAATATACCTCTTTTGAAGCCGAAGGCGAACAGAGTTTAAGCCCATACGCTCTTATTCCACCTTATTTTTATATGCAGGAAACTACATACAAAAATTGGCTACCAGTAAATATGGAATCAATTAAGATTGCGTTGAAGGAGAAAAGTGCCAATGAAAAGATTTTTGTAATGCTGGTATTGAGTCAGGGAATACTTACCAAGCCAGATGTCCTAAAAGAAGTTATTGCAGCATATCAAAAAGTTCCAGTTGACGGGTATGTTATATGGGTAGATGATCTTGCCGAATTTGAGGCAGGAAGCACGGAACTAACATCATTGCTTGATGTGGCTTGCGATTTAAATAAAAAAAGAGATAAAGAAGTTATAAATTTGCACGGAAGTTTTTTTTCTGTCCTAGCCACAAGTGAAAAGTGGAAGAAACGTTCTTTTACCGGTGTATGTCATGGCCCCGAATTTGGTGAACATAGAGGCGTAGTTCCTGTAGGGGGTGGAATTCCAATTGCAAGATATTATATTCCGTTCTTGCACCAGAGAATTAGATATAGAGAAGCTGCAGACTTTTTAAGAGAAATTGGTTATTTTAAATCTGCGGAAATTTTTTATGAAAATGTATGTAACTGCCAAGAGTGTCGAAATAATATCCAAGATAATCCTGATGAAAACTTCATTCTTTATGGGGACTCAACTCCTAAAAAACGCAAAACTAAAAATGGCTTTGTTCGTATCGACTATCCCAAAACTCCAACAAAACTCCATTGCTTACGACATTACTTACAACGGAAAAATCTTGAATATAAATTAGCTTTAGGGGCGTCGCTTGAAAGTATAAGGCAAGATTTACAAAGAGGCATTGAAGATTATGCTGAAATTTTAGGTTCTGGTGCTACAGAACACTTAGAGCTTTGGGAACAAGTGTTATTTAAAACCCTGAGTCAATAAGTAAGGAAATAAAAAACTGAATCCCTATTTTAAACTGCGCCTAAGTAAAGCTTTTCATTTTTGTGTCGCAGCTTGTTTGTGTCTTGTCGCGCAATAATTCTACCGCATTTCGTGAAGCGTATCTCGTGTTGAAGGCAAAGAATAGCGTAATAGACCGTAAAAGTCAAAACCAAAAAAAATAACGGCCAACAAACCCCACAATTCCAGTCAATTCTAAAAATCCGCGTTAATCCGCGTCAATCAGTGATTAAATAATTAGTGCGTTTTCGTGAAACTTCGTGTTAATTCGTGGTTAAAAATCAACAAAAAAACCTGCCGTCAAACGGCAGGCTAAATATAAAAACAATGGATTCCCGCCTTCGCGGGAATGACAAGGAAAGCCTCGTAACGAGGATTTATCTCATTATCCAGCGTTTGCCGTTAAAGGTCATCCTGACATCGGAGCGAAAGGCAGGGTCGCCGCCCAAATCGTAATCAAGCTCGAGCGTCTTTCTCAAATATACACGCTTAGGCCGGCCAAGCTCGTCTTTTTCCACCGGATGATAAACCACCGCTGTCTCATTACTCAGGCCGGTGACAAATATCTTTATATTCGTTGCCTTCGCATCGAAATCGGGCCATATAATCGCCAGGTCCTTTGCGTTATCCTCACCCTCCAGCAGCTTATTGCTGGTCTTCTGCAGCAACTCAAGAAACGGGTAGCTGTCCTGGTGACGTCTCTTTATATTCTCAAAAACTACCGACGGCATATCCTCGCCCGAGTGAATAATCTGAAAAGTATCAGTCATCAGCTCACACTTCGCGAAGAAATCCACATCCCTTCTTGTCTTATTGGTTGCCGTCAATATTACATACCAGAATCGTTTCGGCCTGCTGTCAGGCAATCCCCCTTCCAGAATTATCTGCTGAGGATGTGTAAAGCGCGACTCCACCGTCCATTCCTGCGGTCCCTGTACTATCGCAGGCTCAGGAACTTCCGCAAGGCAAAAGCAGGCTAAAAGCACCAAACCAAACAAAGTCCCATAAATTAAGCTTCTCATTACCTTTTCCTTATAGCCGTCTTTCATAGTTTCAACCTTTACAGCCGGTATGCCGGTTTCAAATGCCTATTTTACAAGAAAAAGCAATATAAAACAAGCATATTTTACCCATTCCAACGCTCTACTAATTACATTATCGCCTGCTTAATCCCCCCTGTTCTGACGTTTTTAAAAAAATATCCCCATATTTTTAAATTTTACACCGCGGCGGAATAATTCATAAAACCTGTTTTAAAGCTGTTTCCTTCTGTCCCCCTTCTCAAATAATCATCAAAAGCCCGGCAGCAAAAAAACGTTGCCTAAACGTTAATATTCATATATCTTTAATCTCAGCAGACAGCTTATGGAAAACCGGCCGTTTACGGAACTAACCTATGGCAGAAGAAAAAAAACAAATTGTTCAGCAGATACTGCTGCAGCAGATGGAAATGCTGCTCGAAACAGAGAACAAAGAAGGACTTAAAAAGCTTCTGACAGAACAGCGAAGCTCCGACATCGCTGAAATCGTACAGCTTTTCGACAATGAGCAGAGACGCATAATCTTTGACGTGCTCGAAAAAAGTATCTCTGCCGAGGTGCTCGAAAAAGTCGACGAGGCAACCCGTGACGAAATTTTTGACCTGCTCGATGAAAAAGAGCTGCAGACCATTTTTTCTGAGCTCGGCTACGACGATGCCGCAGACCTGCTCGCAGAACTGCCCGAAGCGCTCAGTGAAAAAGTGCTCAAAAACCTGCCTCCACACGACGCCGCCGAAATCAAAAAACTAATGACCTACTCTGAAGACTCTGCAGGCGGCATTATGGACCCGATGGCGATAAGCGTCCCCGAAGATGCGACAATAGCCGAAGCCGTTAACAAAATACGCTCGTCTGAAATCGACGAAGACTTCTATTCAGTCTTCGTCGTCGATAAAAACGGAAAATTCCTCGGAGATATACGTATTCGGCTTCTTCTGACAAAACATGAGGATATGAGAATAAATGAGCTGATTGACCCCGACACCATTTACGTTACTACCAACACCGACCAGGAAGAGGTAAGAAATATCTTCAGAAATAACGACCTTATCGTCGTGCCCGTGCTGGATAAAAATCACAGGCTTGTCGGCAGAATCACCGCTGACAGGGTCATCGAAGTCGCCGACGAGGAAGCCGCTGAGGACCTATATACAATGGCGGGTACAGAGCCGGATGAGCTCGAAGATGTCTCCGTCTTTCGAGCGGCAAGAATCAGAATGACCTGGCTTCTGCCCTGTATGATTGGAACCGGGATAACATCGACAGTGCTTATGTTTTTTAACAGCAAATATGACCTTGCCGAGCTGGCCAAACTGTACACCGTCGCCGTCGCTTTCGTCCCGATGATTGCCGCCATCAGCGGTAATGCCGGCCTGCAAACCTCTGCCATCGTCGTTTCAGGTCTCGCTACAGGACATCTCGCCGCACTAAAACTAAGACAGGTCGTCAGCCGTGAAGTTCGCGTTGCATTACTGGTTGCAATAAGCTGCGGTATAATAGGCGGACTGGTCTGTGCTGTTCTGCTGAACATCAGGTCAGCCGACACGGCCGTTCAAACAATAAACCTTATGTCCGCATTTGGAACAGCTATGTTTTCTGCGATAATGGTAGCAACAACCCTCGGCCTGTTTCTGCCCTTCTTATTCAGGAAAATCGGCATCGACCCGGCAATAAGCTCAGGCCCGCTGGTCACAACTGCAAATGACTCGATAAGCGTCGCAATCTATATGTTTCTGGCATTAATCCTTGCAGGCTGAGCAAAAAAACTGCCCAAATTCATAAAACTAAAGACCCGTTAAATGACAAAACAAGCCCATATAAGCGAACCAGCTTATTTATAAGGCCAAAATCGCCGATACATACCAGGCTGAACCATTGACATAAGTCCGAAAAAAACTTATAATATAAGTCTTAAGAGGGTTTGATTTTATAAATCTTCAGGTTAGAATCGAGGTTTTGCCCGAAAGAGAGAAAATCGGGCTCAATCGTAAAAAACTCATTTTTACGGAGTTAATGAATAGCTATGACCAAAGGGCAACCCATCGATACACACATCCACCTCGACCATGAGCCTGAACTGAACCAATATTTCAAAGCTGCCATCAAAACAAGGGCAAGCGACCTTCATCTCAAAAACGGCCAGCCGCCAAAGCTAAGAATATATGGAAGGCTGAAAAATACAACCGGCGAAGTAATGACCCCGGAAAGAATCGAACAGTTGGTGTTCGAAATTATGACTGAGCCGCAAAAAGAATTTTTTATGGAGCACGGTACTATCGACCTGGCTCACGAGGTCACAGGCCAGGACCGTTTTCGTGTAAATATCTTTCGCCAGCGAGGCGTGATAAGCCTTGCTGCAAGAAGGGTTAATTCATTAGTTCCGCCATTCGAAAGCCTGCACCTGCCAAGCACCGTACTGGAGAGAGTTTCAGACGACGCTCAGGGACTCGTCCTCGTGGTCGGCCCGACCGGCTGCGGGAAAAGTACTACCATCGCTGCAATGATAGATTATATAAACCGAAACCGCTCCTGCCATATTATCACAATCGAGGACCCTATCGAATTCGCTTTTAAGGACAATAAGGCTATTGTCTCGCAAAGGGAAATCGGAATTGACGTCGAAGACTACGAGCAAGCCCTCAAATATATGATGAGGGAAGATCCGGATGTTGTGCTGGTCAGCGAGATGCGTGACAGCGAAACCGTCACAGCAGGTATGAGAGCCGCTGAAACAGGACACCTCGTCTTCGGAACGCTGCATTCGGCAAATGCCTCACAGACAATCCAGAGAATGCTCGACTTGTTCCCGCAAACCGAAAGAAACCTCGTCAGGCAAACATTGAGCCTTACTCTAAAAGCCGTCATCAGCCAGGTTTTGCTGCCGAGCACAAAAGAAGGAGTCGATAGAATACCAGCCGTTGAAATCCTTCTTGCAAATCCTTCTGTTAGAAAACTTATTTCAGAAGAACGGGAAAGCGACCTGCCCAGTGTTATTCGTGCAAGTGAAAAAGAAGGTATGCAGGACTTCACAACCAGTTTGTGCTACCTTGTTCAAAATGGTTTCGTTGACCCAAAAGAGGCGTATCATTACGCCCCGAACGTCGAAGAGTTAAAAATGGCGCTAAAGGGTATCAGAACCACTGCCAGCGGTATCCTGTAATCCTGTCCTGTTATGGAGCATCTTATGCCGGAAACAATATTAGCCGCCGCCGAGCACAGCGGTTACATTTCAATAATAAAACTCATCGTTTTTCTGGCCCTGTTTTTTCCGCTGCCGCCCCTGCTCGCCTGGGTCTTCAACGACGCCGAAGCACTCGAAGAAAAAGGCAATTTATGGATGGGAATCATTCTCGCGGCAGCCGCTGCCGGTATCATAATCTGGCTGCTCGTACCAATCTATGCCATCGGATTGGCCTTTTACGTCATCGCAGTAGGTATAACATCGATAGCTTATATCAAAAGCCGCAATACCCGGGTTCTCGCCTCCGACCGCGTCCTCACCGCAGACCATATCAGAGGCCTTTTTGGCGGCAGCCTCAAAAAAAGCACCTCCGAAAAAAAACTCATCTTTGTAACGGCAAACAAAAACGAGGTACCCGTGCCGGAACCAAAAACACCGGACCTCTTCGGTTATAAAACCGCACTCGACCTTTTCACAGACATAAAACTGCGAAGAGCAAATAATATTATCTTTTCACCAGCCGCACAGGACTATAATGTGATTTACTATATAGACGGCGTCGCTTCCAAACAGCCTTCCTTCCCGAAAGAACACATGGAGTACCTGATTCGATTCGTAAAAAACCTCGGAGACCTTGACGTCAGTGAAAGAAGAAAACCGCAAAAGGGCCTGTTCAAAATACGCGAAGATAAAGACGATACCGAATGGGAAGTACTAAGCGCCGGCTCCACTACCGGCGAACATCTGCAAATCAGGCAGAGGATGCAGCAAAATCTTATAAGGCTCGAGGACATCGGCCTGACAACAGACCATTATGAAAAGATTAAGAACTTTCGGAACGTCAAACAAGGTATATTCATCATCAGCGGGTCCAAAAAAAGCGGCATAACCACCACCCTTTACGCCCTTCTGAGAAATCACGACGCTTTTCTCAATAACATCAACACACTCGAAACGGAAATCTCGGCACAGCTTCCGAATATAACACAGCAAACTTTCCAGCTGAGTGACACCGGCACGACAACATACGCCAAAAAACTTCAGGCTATGATTCGAATGGGACCGGATATCGTCGGCGTCGCAAAATGCGAAGACCCCGAAACGGCAAAATTATGCTGCAGTGCTGCCGAAGATAGCAAACTCATTTATCTGATTATCGAGGCCGACAGTGTCCTGCAGGCTCTTGAAAAATGGATTAAATTAGTCGCTGACAAAAAAACCGCCGTTGAATCCCTGCTCGGTATAAGCAACCAGCGCCTCGTCAGAAAACTCTGCGATGACTGCAAACAGGCTTATATGCCTGATAAAGAGCTGTTGCGAAAATTCAACATCTCCGCACAAAAAGCAAAGCCTTTCTACCGCGCGGGAAAAGTCCAGTATGATAAACACGGTAAACCGTCAACCTGCGAAACCTGCCAGGGGACCGGTTTTCTGGGCAGAATGGGTGCCTTTGAAATTATCTTTTTAGACAAAAATCTGAAAAAAGCAATTATACCGCTCGAGTCTCTATCAGAAATAGGCCGCCAGTTCAGGCACGCAAAAATGCGCTATCTTCAGGAACAAACTCTGAGAAAAGTAATAACCGGGAAAACATCGATAAATGAAATGGTAAGGGTATTTTCAAAAAACAAAAAACAAAAATCTGCTAAAAATAAACAAAAGCCTCCGGCTGGTACTTAAACCGCCGAAATATACTGCAGAGAAATTGGAGACTCGCAATGGCCAGTGCCTTAGTAATACTGATAATTTTAATATTCGCAGCATATCACTTTCAAAAAGGTGGACTCATAAAGTCTTTCGGAATGTTAATATTAACACTTTCCGCAAGTATTATCAGCTTCGCATACTTCGAGCTTCTGGCAAATTTGCTAATCCCTAAACTGCCCGAAAGTTTACTCAAGTTTACAGGCTGGATGCATCCTCTTTGCTTTGTGCTCATCTTTGCCTTATCATTAGCCCTTTTACAGACTATACTAAACCAGCTTCTTCGTCAGAAAATTGAGTTCGAGAAAAAGCTGGAACAAACCGTAAGTGTTATTTTCGGCATACTGATGGGCTTTATCATTTCCGGTCTTCTTCTTACCGTCCTTGATATGGCGCCTCTGCCTCCGAAATATCCCTACCAGCGATTCGACACTAATCGGCCTGACCCGCAGAATCCAAAAAAAGTACTGCTAAATCCGGACGGATTTATCAACTGGCTGTTCGGTCATATCAGCTCAGGCAGCTTCAGCGCCTTCAACAAAAACATAAGTTTTGCCGCGGTGCACCCCCGTTACATCGACCAGTTGTTTCTGAATCGACAGGGCGTACCTGACAAAATTCAAATCGTCTCCGTCGGCAATGAAATAGCATTGCCTGCACAAAACGCCGCCTGGTTCGCGCCCGAAGACTTAAAAGACACCGAGTCAAATCCCGTCGCCCCGAAAACAGCAGGCAATTTTGTCATCATAAGAACAGGCATAAAAAGGCTGAATATCAAAACGAAATGCCGGTTCACTATTTCTCAATTAAGACTGATTTGCAAACCGAAAAACGGCCCGAAACAATTTACCGGCAAAGCTGTCGGCCTGCACCCGATCGGGTACCTTAAAACCGGCGATATAATGCAAAAAACAAAATTAAATGACATAATTGAGCTTACACGTGATGATTTGTCCGACCAGCTTCCGGGAGGCTTTGGAAAATGGATAGACTTCGTTTTTGAGGTGCCAAATGATTTAACCACAGCAATGATAGAATTCAGGCAAAACAGTATCGCCAGGGTCCCTGAACCGGTCAGCGCCGATAAAGTCCTGTCAGCAAGCTTCTTCATTCCCGCTTCGCAATGCGCCAAAGATTTTGCGGAAATAGAACCCGTCAGTTCCGCAAAGATTTACGGCATTTCAATGACGGCCCAGATGAAGCTGCTGGAGGAATTATCCCTCGAAATAGAAACCGGAACCGATTTCACCCAATATCAGACGGACAACACTATCGAACAGCCTCAATTCAAAGATTCAAAGATCGAGTATGTCAGAGCCGAGCTGATAACGCAAACAAGAGGAGAACAAACTGCAGACGCTTATCGCGGTTATTCTCTTAAAGGCCTCGCTTCAATGCTGGAACCCCTCGAAGGATATAATCTTCTCAGCCTGAAATGCAACAATCCGGATATCGGTTCCGAAATAACAGGCTCCCGGCTTCCCGTCCTTAACGAATTGAGCGGCCGGGTTCATAAAGCCGTCGGTGTTATAGCCTGTGGAAAACTTGGTAATGAATTCATCTACGAAATAGATTTTTGCGCCGTAACCGCCGACCAAAAACCTGACGGCCTTGTCAGGGCAGAAGACGGCACTATCGAAAAACCATTCCCTGAGTCCGTCTGGATTACGCAAAAAGCAGAACAGATTTTAGAATTTTATGTGCTCTACCTCGTAGAGCCGGGGCCGGACGTATTCATCAGTTCGGTACAGCCGGCAGGCACACAAGCCGCAGGTAAATTCAAAAAATTTGAGGCCTTCTCGGTGAAATAGCACCAGACTCGGATTTTACAAATCGCTGCTCTGGATTAAAAGCTTTACTTACCAACTGCAGACAGCCACTTCTTCGAGATTGAGCTCCATAAGATGTTCAAGATAAGCGCTTAATTCCTCCTCGCTGAAATTCGCCAGAAACTCCGGCTTTGCGGATTTGTTAATTTCGCAAATGCACTCTATCAACTCCCTTTTGCTCATAACTTTTAATCCTTCAAAATTAACCCCTATTAGCTTAACCAGATATCGACACCCCTCATATCTTTTCTTTAGCCCGACAGTAACAACGCCCTATAACATACACCACAATATAAACGCCCTCTTACTGCTTTTAATACCACATATAGAATAGCCCCTGAACAATTCAGAACACCTGCTCTCAATGTCCAATAAAATCCATCTTAACAAGGCGGTAACACACAGCAAAAAATGACAAATTTCTTAAAAAGACAAAAATTTTAAAAAATCAAAAAGCTCAAAATAACCATTGATTGCCGTCCATCATCAAAACAAATCACGTCAGGCAAACTTATTTCAGTCCGCAAATCGCAGGCGGCCGGACCTGGAAAATCACCAAAATTTACTTGTTCTTTAAGCAGGAATATTATAGATTCAGGGTTTTTAGAAAAGGTTAAGGCAAAACAATAAGTTTTTTGGAGGCGTCAAATGGCAGCTACTAAGGATATTCGTAACATAGTGCTTTTAGGACACGCCGGAAGCGGCAAAACTTCGCTCGCCGAGGCGATTCTGCACATAACAGGAGCAACAAACAGGCTCGGAAGCGTCGATGAAAAAACCAGCACCTGCGATTACTACGACGAGGAAAAAGAGCACCAGTACTCGATTCATTCCGCAATTGTACACACCGAGTATAACGGCAAAACAATCAATATCATAGACACTCCCGGCTCGCCGGACTTCATCGGCACTTCAATAACCTCTATCCCGGCGGCAGAAACTGCACTGATAGTCATAAGCGCTTCCGCAGGCATTGAAACCGTCACACGCAAAATGTTCGAGCTCACTACCGAAGCCGAAAAGCCGAGAATAATCGTTATTAACAAAATCGATTCCGAAAACATTCATCTGCCTGAGCTGCTGAAAAACATCCGCGAGGTTTTCGGCCCAGCCTGCCGCTGCGCAAATATTCCCGCCGCTGATAACGTATCGATAATCGACTGCATCAAAAACGATACCGGCGAATCAGCACTCGGTGACGTCGGCAAGGCTCACACAGAACTTATAGAGTCCGTCATCGAAGCTGACGACCAGCTAATGGAAAAATATCTCGGCGGTGAAAACATCACAACGGAGCAAATCTCCGCCGTCTTCGTCAAGGCCCTGAACTCAGGCACCCTTATCCCCATAGTCTTCACGAACTCCCGAGCCGAAGTCGGAATAACTGAGCTGCTCGACATAATAGTAAATTTCACACCGTCGCCTCAGCAGGTAAAACCTGCCGTCTTGACTGATGGTGACAAAACTACCGAGCTTAAAGCAGACCCCGCCGCTGCCCTGGCTTGCCTGGTCTTCAGAATCGGTTTCGACCCGAAATCAAATATGAAAAACGCAACTATGAGAATCTTCTCCGGAACAATCAAATCAGATGCCAATATCTATAGAAACAACGAAAAAAAAGGCATAAGACCGGGCCACATCATGAAATCTCAGGGCACAGAAAACAAGGAAATACAGGCCGGTATCGCCGGCGATATCATCACGCTTACGAAGGTTGAAGAAATCAAAACAAACGACCTCGTCCACGATGGTCACCTCGCCGGAAAATTCAAACTCACCCCTCTGCCCCAGCCGATGTTCGCTCTTGCGCTTGAGCCTGCCACAAGAGGAGATGAGCAAAAAATCGGCAATGCCATCGAAAGACTAACAGAAGAGGACCCCTGCTTTAAGGTTATGCGGGACCAGCAGACAAAAGAGCTTGTCGTCAACGGACTCGGTGAACTGCATCTGAGGGTAATGCTCGAAAAAATGGAAAACCGCTTCAAGCTGTCGGTTACAACAAAAGAGCCCAAGATTCCATATCGGGAAACAATCACGGTTCCCGCCGAAGGCCACTACCGTCACAAAAAGCAGACAGGAGGTGCAGGACAGTTCGGCGAAGTCTATCTCCGCGTCGAGCCGGCCGAACGAGAATCAGAGCCTTCATTAGTCTTTAGCTGGGACATCTTCGGCGCCTCTATTCCGGGCCAGTTCGAGCCGGCCGTCCTAAAAGGCGTAAATGACGTTATGCAGTCAGGCATCGTGGCAGGATTTCCTTTGCAGGATGTCAAAGTATCCGTTTACGATGGAAAACACCACCCCGTCGATTCAAAGGAAGTGGCGTTTCGAGCAGCCGGTAAAGGTGCTTTCAACGACGCTTTGCAAAAGGCAAAGCCGGTTCTCCTCGAGCCTATTGTTAATATCGAAGTTACAGCACCAGCCGAAAATATGGGCGATATCACCGGCGATTTGGCCTCGAAAAGGGGAAGAGTACAGGGCCAGGATATGCTGCCCGGTAACTTCGTCGTCATAAAAGCACAGGTACCGCTCGCCGAAGTTACACAATATAACAGCCAGCTCAAAAGCGTTACAGGCGGACAGGGCAGCTACGCAATGTCACTCTCACACTATGAAATCGTGCCCACAAACGTCCAGCAGCAGGTCGTCGCACAATACGCAAAGAAAAAACAGGATGAATAAAAATCTTCCGGATAAACAAAACGCCCTGCTGTTATACCGACACCCCCTGTTCACCAAAACTAATATGATTATATCTTCTCAGCGATAGATAAGAACCAGTATCATACCCAATACCGACGCCGCTGCAACAAGTGCCAATATCAATATCGCCACGCGGTAATTGGTGAGCATCTGCTCTCTTTCAACGTCAACGGTTTCCGGCTGTTGCGGAATCTCCCTGCCCTCTTCAAGCTTGCCAAGCTCAGACATATCAAATTTTTGATGAGCAC
>CAYXGT010000036.1:0-25373 GCA_964464635.1 uncultured Pirellulales bacterium
ACATTTCTTCGTAATATTTCTGGTAGTCACCTGAAACCACGTTTTCAAGCCACCGCTTGTTTTTCAAGTACCAGTCTATGGTTTTAGACAGGCCCTTCTCGAAGCTGACAGAAGGTTTCCAGCCGAGTTCGTTTATAATCCTGGATGCATCAATGGCGTATCTCCTGTCGTGGCCGGGCCTGTCTTTTACGTGCTTTATCAGTGATTTCGGCTTTCCCAGATGCTCAAGTATCAGATGAACGACCTCAAGGTTGGTTTTCTCGTTGCAGCCGCCGATATTATAAGTTTTCATCGGCTCAGCCTCCGACAAAACCTTCCATACGGCGGTGCAGTGGTCGTAAACGTAAAGCCAGTCTCGGATATTCAGCCCGTCACCATAGACCGGCAGCTCCTTATCATTGAGTGCATTGTTTATCATCAGCGGTATCATCTTTTCCGGAAACTGGTATGGCCCGTAATTATTCGAGCAGTTGGTTATATTATATGGAAGAGACCAGGTGTGCCCGAAGGCCCGAACCAAATGGTCGGCCGCCGCCTTGCTCGCAGAATATGGTGAATTAGGATGATAAGGCGTCTGTTCGGTGAATTTACCCTCTCTGCCGAGCTCGCCGTAAACTTCGTCGGTGGATATTTGTACGAATCTTTTAATTTTTTTCTCGCGCGCCGCCTCAAGCAGTGTCAATGTCCCCTTAATATTGGTTTCTATGAATATCTTGGGAGCTGCGATTGAGCGGTCAACGTGACTTTCTGCGGCAAAGTTGATTATCACTTCGATTTTATGTTCTTCTATCAGCTTTTCGACCAGAGGCCCGTCACAAATGTCACCTCTAACGAATTTATGGCTTGGCTTATCGAGAAAGCCTTCGAGATTTTTAAGGTTGCCTGCGTATGTAAGTTTATCGAGATTGACAATAAAGGTTTCCGGCTGTTCAGAAAGCACCATCCTGACAAAATTGCTGCCTATAAATCCTGCACCGCCTGTTACCAGAATATTTTTCATTTTATTTATGAGAGCCCTTTCTTAGTTAATTTTTCCAGGAACCGCCCAAGGGGCTTTTCCCACCGCTCTATAGGTTCGTCGAGCTGCTTGCTTATCTTGCTGCAGTCGAATCTGCTGCTCAGAGGCCTCTGTGCTGCACTTGGAAAATCCTTTGTTTTGCAGCTTCTCAGTATCACCGGTAAATTGAGCTTATCAAAAATAAATCCGGCCATCTCGAACCGGCTGACAAAACCTTCTGCCGCAAAATGAAATAAACCTTCCTGTTTCAGGCTCGCCAGCTTTAATATTACTTTTGCAGCCTCTTCCGTCGCTGTTGGCGAGCCAATCTGGTCATCGACAATCCTGAGCTCTTTTTTGTCTCTGGCATTGCGTATCAGTTTGGTGATAAAATTATTGCCGTTTAATCCGTACGTCCATTCCACGCGTATTATACAGCAGCGACAGCCGCTTGCAACCAAAAGCTGCTCACCTGCCAGCTTGCTTTGGCCGTAAACATTTATTGGATTCGGCTCATCTGTCTCTGCATAGGCTTTATCACTTCTGCCGTCGAATACGAAATCCGTACTGATATGCAAAACCCAAAAACCAGAATCCCTGGCAATTTGTCCAAGTTTGCCGGCCGCATCTGCATTTATCTTGAAAGCCGATTCTTTCTGGTCTTCCGCCCCTTCAACGTCGGTGTAGGCGGCGCAATTTATTACCAAATCTGCTTTTTGCAGTACATCCGCCAGTTGTTTATAATTCGTTATATCGAATTCGGGAAGGTCGAAAGATTCGAGGTCTATATTTTTCAGGCGGCAAAGGCTTGCCACGTCCGAACCCAGCATTCCTTTTCCGCCGAGGATAATTACCTTTTCGTTAGCCATCCCTGCGAGTCCAGTCATAGGGTATGTCATTATTATGAGGGTCGATGCGGAATTCGTCCGGCTGCTCGTAATTATACATTTCCGAGACTACGTTTACTATATATGCTTCAGTTTCGCCCACACACATCCAGCCGTGACAAACACCGGGCGGTATGCGAACGAGCACCGGACGATGTTCACTAACATAAACTTCATTTACCTGCCCGTAGGTCTGCGAATCTTTGCGCCCGTCATACAGGGCGACTTTTACAATCCCCCTGACAACGTAAAAATGGTCTGTCTGTTTTTTATGATAATGCCACGCTTTAACCACGCCCGGATATGTCGTAGTAAAATATACCTGTCCGAACTTCTCGAACCACTCATCATCTGCACGCATAATCTCGCCGAGCCTTCCTCGCTCGTCGGGAATGACTTTTGCGCTTTTTACCGCGACGCCGTCTATCAACGCTCCGGAGCCCCTGACTATAATTCCATCTTCGCTAAAAACCGTTTTCAGTTGTGCAATTTTTTTATTCATTCAGGCGGCTCCTTAATAACTAGTTTGTTTACAAAACTTAATGACTCGAAGGTGCCCGCATCCGACCACCAGCCCTCGAGAATATCATATTCCATTTGCCCACTGCTGATATAAGCATTATTAACATCAGTTACCTCCAGCTCGCCCCGAGCAGATGGTTTCAATGTCTTTATAATATCAAATACCGCCGCATCGTAAAAATAGATACCTGTAACTGCCAGGTTTGTTTTTGGCCTGGAAGGCTTTTCCTCGATATTTATTATTTTACTGCCTTTAGTTTCAGCTACGCCGAACCTCTCCGGTTTATCAACCTCTTTTAACAATATCCTTGCCCCGTTTTTTTGCCGGCGGTACTTATCTGTATATTTTTTCAGATTTGCCTGAAAGATATTATCTCCCAGTATCACCACTATGCGTTCGCCTCTGGCAAAGTTTTCCGCTAAATCCAGTGCCTGAGCGATTCCGCCGGCCTGGTCCTGGACCTTGTAAGTAAACCGGCAGCCGAAATCTTTTCCCGAGCCGAGCAGATTAACTACATCACCCATATGCTCGATACCCGTTACTATCAGAATCTCATCAATTCCGGCGCCGAGAAGTTTCTCAATCGGATGATATATCATAGGTTTCTTGCCGACAGGCAGCAGATGTTTGTTTGTAACCTTGGTTAGCGGCCTTAATCTCGAGCCCGTACCGCCTGCAAGTACAACGCCCATTAAATCCATAAAAATCTCCCTGAAAGTTTATAATGCAAAGATTGTATATCCTGCCGGGAGAACTGTCAACAGCCTCTTTTATGGTGTGCTGCCGAAAGACTTTTTAATTTACTTTTTCGAAGGTGAATTTATGTGAATCTGCATTAATCTTTATTGTGTCACCATCGGTGAACTCCCCGGCCAGAATCTCGCCGGCCAGCGGGTTCTCGAGCCGCTGCTGAATAGCTCTTTTCAGGGGCCTTGCGCCGAAAGAAGTGTCGTAGCCTTCCTCGCCGATTAAATTTCGTGCATTGTCTGTGAATTCGACATTTATCTTTCGGGCCCTTAAACGTTCAGCCAGATAGCCCAATTGAATATCGACTATTTTTGTCAGGTCTTGTTTTTTCAGCGTGTGAAAGACAATTATCTCGTCAATGCGGTTTAGGAATTCGGGCTTAAAGAACTGCCTGAGAGTATCCTTGACGTGTGCCTCTATCTCCCAGTCGGCCCCTTCTTCCTCGGTCAGTTTCATTATCTCGCTGCCGGCAAAATTGCTGGTCATAATGATAACGGTGTTTTTGAAATCGACCGTTTTTCCCTTGCCGTCCGTCAGTCTGCCGTCGTCGAAGACCTGCAGCATCACGTTGAAAACATCCGGGTGTGCCTTTTCAATCTCATCGAGCAGGATGACCGAATATGGCTTGCGTCTTATCGCCTCCGTCAGTCTGCCGCCCTGTTCGAAGCCGATATAGCCGGGCGGTGCCCCTATCAGTCTTGCGACCGAGTGCTGCTCCATAAACTCGCTCATATCGATTCGGACCATCGCATTTGCATCGTTGAATAGAAACTCTGCCAGTGCCTTTGTCAGTTCGGTCTTGCCGACGCCTGTAGGCCCCAAAAACAAAAATGTTCCTATAGGCCGGTTAACGTCACCCAGTCCCGCACGGTTCCTGCGCACGGCGTTGCAGAGTGCGGAGACCGCCTCATCCTGGCCGACCACTCTCTTGCGGATTTGCTCTTCCATCTTCATAAGCCTCTCTCGCTCGCCGCTCAACAGTTTTGAAACCGGTATGCCCGTCCATTTGGAAACGATTTCGGCAATGTGCTGCTCTGTCACTTCATTGCGGATTATCGACATCTCGGATTTGGCTAATCGCAGCTCCTTTTCCTCGATCTCTTTTTTCAGATTGGCTATCGTCTCATATTTCAGACGGGCTGCTGTTTCGAGCTCTCCTTTTCTCTGGGAGTCGTCAAACTGAGTGTGAGCCTCCTCGATTTTTTGTTTCAGCTCTTTTATCTTGTCGATTTGCCCTTTCTCGTTTTCCCATTGAGCAGTAAGTTTAGAATCCTGCTGTTGCAGCTCCGCCAGTTGCTTTTCAGCTTTTTTAAGTCTTTCCTTGCTGGCAGAGTCGCTTTCTTTTTTCAGCGCCTCTTTTTCTATCTGAAGCTGCACTATCTTTCTGCGAATACTGTCCAATCCGGCGGGCAGCGAGTCATTTTCAATTCGCAGTTTCGAGGCCGCCTCATCCATCAAATCTATCGCCTTGTCGGGCAGCCATCTGTCTGATATATAGCGGTTCGATAGCGTAGCCGCTGCCACAAGAGCTGCATCGGTAATCCTGACGCCGTGATGTGCATCGTATCGGTCTTTAAGTCCCCGAAGTATTGCTATCGTATCTTCCACGCTTGGTGGGTCAATTGTTATAGGCTGGAATCGCCTCTCAAGTGCTGCGTCTTTTTCGACATATTTCCTGTATTCGTCGATTGTCGTAGCCCCGATACAGCGCAGCTCACCGCGTGCAAGCGATGGCTTCAAAAGATTTCCCGCATCGACCGCGCCTTCAGCCTTGCCCGCGCCCACAATCGTATGAAGCTCGTCGATGAAAAGAATTATTTGTCCCTGGGCCGTGACGACCTCCTTTAGCACCGCCTTGAAACGGTCCTCGAACTCACCCCTGAATTTCGTTCCTGCAATCAGTGCCCCCATATCGAGTGCGATGATTCTTTTATTTTTCAGCCCTGTCGGCACATCGCCTGCGATTATTCTCTGTGCAAGCCCTTCGACGATTGCAGTCTTGCCGACCCCGGGCTCTCCAATCAGCACGGGATTATTTTTTGTCCGCCTGTTCAATACCTGCATACACCTGCGTATCTCTTCGTCTCTGCCGATGACAGGGTCGAGCTTTCCCTTGCGCGCCATCTCCAGCAGGTCTATGCCGTATCTCTCGAGTGCTTTGTATTTAGCTTCGGGACTCTGGTCGGTTATCTTTTCTCCACCGCGTATATCTTTAATCACTTTTTCAATCTGTTCAGCCGTGATTGAATTGAGACCGAGAACCTCTTTGGCATCGCTTGGGACGGAAGCCAGAGACAAAAGCAGATGCTCCACGCTCAGATATTCATCGCCCATCTTGTCCGCCTGATTCTGGGCGTCGAGCACAATCTGGTTGAAGGACGGCTCAGGCATTATCTGATTTGTGCTGCCCTGCGGAACTCTTTTTAGCTCCGCTTCTGTCATATCTTTAATCCGCTGGATATTAACGCCTATCTTTTTGAATATCTCTACGACCAGCCCTCCGTCGTCGTCGCAAAGCGCGCTTAAAAGGTGCAGCGCGCCCACCACCATATGCGATTTTGCCATCGCAATCTGCTGAGCGGTGGCCAGCGCCTCCTGGGCCTTCAATGTGAATTTGTCGAATTTCATCTTAATATCACCTCGCAATCTAACACTTTTTCCATATTACTTAATATCGTGCAAAAGCCGTGCCTAAACTTAGAAATGCTTTAAGTTATTGCAATTAAGGGGCTTATCTATAGCGCAGTCGCTTCGTATATGCCATTTTGGCAGGAATGCTTTTTACAGCGATTTTACTTGTATTATTTTCTCTGCATTTTAAATTCTAATTATTCCTTTTTATTAAAAAATTACTCAATATCTGGATAAGAAGGGAAATGAATGAAAAACGTAAGAGCAGCAAGTTATCTGAAAATATTAGCCATTCTAATGATCGCTACAATTGCAGCCATTACAATTATTTATATTTCAATAGTGTTGTTTCAAGAGAAAAACAATGTCTCCTTGAAGACACTTACTGAATATCCACATAAGGAAGTATTAAGTGTAGAGATATTAAGCCCCAGCCAGGATTCAAACATAGCTTTTCAAAATGATTTCGACGTTGTGATTGCAGTAAATAACAACACAGGAAAACAAATTAAAATCGACACATCTGCTGATGAAGTTATTAAGCCGCCGACAGAAACATTTGGCGGAGAATATAGGCAAAGAGGTTCTACCTGCACAATCATTGTTACACAGGATCAGGACAATGATAGCAGATTAGATTATTTCAGTAATCGGCTTCTAAAAATATTCGGGATAAATAACAGTTCTTCAATTGATATAAATCCCGGCGGAACACATAAATTAACTTTTAATATTTCTCCTTGGGGACCAACCTATGGCGCATTACCTTCAACGGCAATTCCGGGACCTGCAAAAATTGAAGGTCATTTGAGTTTTATTATTAATGGACAGCTTTTAAGATTGGATTTAGATCCAGTAAAAGTGAATTTTATAAAAGAATGAATTACAATATCTAAAATTATAAATTCGATGAGTTTTCTTATTGCCATTTTTCCCGTTTTTAGTTAATCTTCTTATCTGCGTATTTTATTTTTTATGTACCACGGGCTTCCAGCCCGTGGCACGGCCAAGATGGCCGTGTTACTTTAAGGATTTTTCACGGATGGCGATTTTGGCAGGGATTGATGAAGCCGGTTTCGGCCCGATTCTCGGGCCTTTGGTGATATCATCGGCTGTATTTTCGATAGATGACTCCCTGCTCGATGCCGACCTCTGGCAGCTCTTGAATAAAAGTGTCAGCCTGAAAAGAAAGCATATCGCCGGCAGACTCCTCATAACTGACAGCAAAAAGGCATATAGTAAATCGCTCGGAATAAAGCACCTTCAGCGGACAGTCCTTGCCTGCCTGAAAGAGCTCGGCAGTGAGCCCAAGAGTCTTTCACAACTGCTCAGCCGCATTTGCCCTGATTGTCTGGCTCGCTTAAAACAGTACGCCTGGTACGAAGATTGCGACAATTACATGCTTTCGCCAGATGCTGACGACATCGCTATCGCAGCCTCTGTTTTTGCCGATGACCTCAACTCTAACAAAATCAAGCTGCTTGAGCTTCAAAGCAACTGCCTCGATGTCGAATATTACAATTCGATGGTAGCAAAGGTTAAAAATAAATCCTCCGTCCTTTTCTCTGCTACATCGAAGCTTATACAGTCTGCCTGGGACAGATTTTCGCAACACAACCTGCAAATCATCATCGACAGGCAGGGCGGCAGGGTACATTACAGAAAGAACCTGCAGCGAATGTTCGAAAATTTTGAATTGACAATACTGAAAGAGTCACCGGCCATCAGCAGTTATGAACTAAAACAGGCCGATAAGAAAATGCGCTTGCATTTTATTGTCGGTGCCGACCAGAAGTATCTGCCTGTCTCGCTGGCTTCGATGGCAAGCAAGTTCCTGCGTCAGCTTATGGTTGATAATATTAACAGATACTTCGCTGGTTTTCATTCCGAGCTTAAGCCCACAGCAGGCTACTGGAAAGACGGCCTGCGATTCATAAAGGATTTGAAAACTAATATCCCGCACGTTGCTTACAATACGAGCCAGTTAATCAGATGCAGGTGATAATCTTGAAAAAGGAAAAAAGCCAGACGCAGGCGATTTAAGAATTTTTTAATTTGATTTCATCACCCTGTCTGGCTATTGCGACTTGTTTTATCAGCCTATTGGCTGCTGTAGCTAAATAGCCTTGCCGCAACAAAGTGTTTTTATAAAAAAATAAAAAAGCTGTCAATAAAAAATTGCAATAAAATCCTGAAGTGAAAAACCGAAAATCCGCATTAAAAACGCAGTATTTTTATTATTATGATTATAATAATTGTCGACGGATGAGTCGCATATTTCGCTGCAGAGCAGTAAATTCAAATTGGCTGTTGGAAATTGGCGGATTGCTTTGGCCTGTATGTTGTCTTGAAACGAAATGCGGGATACTAAATATACTGTTCGGTGCGGGTGATGATTTCATTCTGTAAATCACGGCCTACACTGACAAAGTAATCGCTGTAGCCGGCAACTCTTATAATCAGGTTCCGGTATTGCTCGGGATTTTTCTGTGCATCCTTCAATGTTTGGGCGTCAATAACATTGAACTGGATATGGTGACCATCGAGTTTGAAATAGCCGCGTATAAGGTGAGCAAGCTTATGCAGGTTCTCTCCATCGAATGCCGTTTTATGAAATTTCATATTCAATAGTGTCCCGCCGGTCCTTGCATGGTCAATCCTCGATGCAGACTTCAGCACCGCCGTCGGTCCCTTGGTATCGTAACCCTGGCCTGGTGATATACCGTCTGAAAGCGGCAGCCCTGACCTTCTGCCGTTCGGCAACGCCCCGACCACCGAGCCGAAATATATGTGTGATGTTGTCGGCAGAAGATTTACCCGGTAATAATCTCCTTTTGTATTAGGCCGGCCGTTCAGAACGTCGTAGTAAATATTGAAAGCTTGCTCGGCTATTCCGTCCGCGTATTCATCATCGTTGCCGTAAAAGTGGCTTTGCTTCAGAAGCTTCTGGCGCAGCGATTCAAAACCCTCAAAATTAACGGCGAGGGCGTTCAGAAGTTCAGTCGCAGTTGTTGTTTTTTCCTCGAAAACGTGCAGCTTCATCGCAGACATCGAATCAGTCAGTGTCCCCAGCCCCACTCCCTGAATATATGTGGGATTATAAACAGGCCCGCCGTTATGGTAATCGCGCCCCCTGCCGATGCAGTCATCAATAAGAATCGACATAAAAGGCGACGGCAGATTCTCGGCATAAAGCCGCTCTATGATGTTGTTGCCTTCTATTTTCAGGTCAACAAAGTACTTGAGCTGCGTTTTGTAAGCGCTCATCAGCTCATCGAAGCTGCTGAATTTGCGAGCATCACCGTTTTGAGGGCCGAGCTGCTCGCCGCTTACAGGGTCAACTCCGTTATTGCAGGCCAGCTCGAATATTTTAGCCCAGTTCAAATAACCCGTCAGTGTGCAGCTTTCCTTGCCGAACGCGCTTATTGTCACGCACCCGCTTGGACCGCCGGCCCTCGCATCCTTCATATTCTTACCGGCGTGAAGCATTTCGCTGATAATAACGTCGGTATTGAAAACCGACGGCTGGCCGAAACCTGTCCTTATTACCCTGCAGGCGCGGTGAAGAAATCTGTCAGGATTCTTCTTGCTAAGCTGGATACAGGTGCTCGGCTGCATCAATTGCATTTCTTCTACAACGTCCAGTATCAGATAGGACAGCTCATTTACTGCGTCCGAGCCGTCTTCGGGTTTTACACCGCCGACATTAATCAGTGCAAAGTCCTGATACGTGGCACTTTGTTCCTCGGTGACACCCACTTTCGGAGGCGCCGGGTGATTGTTAAATTTTATCCAGAAGCATTGCAGCAGCTCTTCCGCCTTCTCGACGGTCAGCTCGCCTTTTTCAAGCTCACGTTTATAAAACGGATAAAGGTACAAATCGAGCCTGCCGGGATTGAATGAGTCCCACACGTTCATCTCCGTAATTACTCCAAGATGAACGAACCAGTAGCTTTGCAGGCACTCATAAAAATTGCGAGGTGCGTTGGCGGGGACATATCTGCAGATTTCAGCTATTTTTTTCAGTTCTGCTCTGCGGGCCGGTTCGTTCTCTGACTCTGCCAGCTCATCGGCCTTATCGGCATAACGCTCGGCAAAGAGGATTATCGCGTCGGCGCAGATGTCCATTGCAATCAGTTCCTGCTCTTTATCGGCTGCATCAGGGTCGTTTTCAAAATCGAGTTTTGAGCGGCTTTTTGCAATATCCTTTTTAAAATCCAGCATACCTCGATAATAAATTTTACCATCGAGTATCGAATGGCCGGGTGAGCGCTGCTCCATAAATTCGGTGAACATACCCGCCTTGAATGCCTTGTGCCAGGTTTTGTTCATCGCTGCAAAAACCTTATCACGCATAGATTTGCCGGCCCAGAACGGAATAATCTTTTGCGCATAAATCTGTCTTACTTCGTCGCTTACAAGAAACGGTGTCTTTTCTCTGCTGTTGAGAATTCTCAAATCTTCGAGGCTGTGGCAGCACTGCTCAGGGAATGTTGGTGTGGCCTTTGGGGCGGGCCCGCGCTCGCCTACAATCAGCTCGCCCTCGTTTATACAAATTTCCTTATGTGTCATAATGTGCTTGAAGGCAAGCGCCCTGCACACCGGCACGGATACTTTTTTCGGAACGTCACTGTGATAAAATTCCGTAATAAGTTCCGCCCGCTTCGACGAAATATAAGGCGGTATTGAAACACTTTGTTGTTTGAGTTTTGCTACTCTTTCATTCATTTCTTCTAACCGTCAATCTTTATCTTAATCCCAAAACTTTGAAGTTTATCAGCTATCTCTTCTATCTTACCATTGCCGGCCTTGCCTGCTTTCATCATCTCATGGGTTCCGGTCAATCGTTTGATTTTTTCTATGCCGCCTTTATTATAAGGCAGAACATCTATTCCGCTGACATTATCAAGTGATGCTGCGAGCCGACCTGTTGCTTTTATGTTCGCATCGTCGTCATTGAATCCCGGTATGACGGCGATTCTTATAAATATTTTCTTCCCAATCGAAGACAGAAATTTTATGTTTTCAATAATAGTCTCGTTGTCGACACCGGTAAATTGCCTGTGCTTTTGGCTGTTTGTATGTTTGATATCGCACAGAAATAAATCTGTGTCCTTACTTATCCTTTTGAGTATCTCTTTTTTGGCGTAGCAGCTCGTATCGACCGCTGTATGAATTCCGTGTTCTTTGCAGCGCCGAAGTAGTGCGATTAAAAACTCCGGCTGCATTAAAGGCTCTCCCCCTGAAAACGTCACTCCGCCGCCTGATTCGTCATAAAATACTGTATCTTTTTCTATTTCTTTGATGACTTCATCAACGTTTACCTGCCTGCCTACGATCTCTCTTGCTCCAGACAGACAGGCGTTTACACATCTGCCGCACAGGCTGCAATTCTCTTGTTTCGTTACTGCCTTGCCATTTACAACTGATATAGCTTTGCCGGCACAAACTTTTACACAGGCACCGCAGCCGAGGCATTTTTCCGCCTTAAAGCTGTGTTCCGGCTTATCCTGCCAGCTTTCAGGGTTATGGCACCATTTGCATCTGAGCGGACAGCCTTTGAAAAATACCGTTGTTCGTATCCCGGGGCCGTCATGAATGGCGTACTTTTTAATATCGAATATCAATCCCCTCGTTTCGGCGCAGAATTGGCCCTTATCACCCCGTGACAACGAAGCCCTCGTATCAGAATTGTTAACAATTCCTTTCATAAAGCTCTCTGATTATCCCGCCCTCCATTGTCGGGAAGTGCTATTAAATTTATTATGAGTGGCAATACATATAAATACCCTGTAATTATATCTTATTGATACCCCTGAAGTCAATGTTTTTGTTGATTTGTTTTTGTAATGCTTCTTGGCCGAAGTTTATGCTTTCGGGGGATTTGACATTTTTCGAAGTCGCCTGAATTATTTTACTGACATACGTAAATAAATGCAGGCGGCAGATTGAGAGGTGCAAATTTTATCTTCACATCCTCGAAGTAGTGCTTCATCCTGCCGGCAAGAAACGGTGTATATTGAAGCTGAATGAAAATTTTGGATTTGCCGGACTTTGCAATGATTTTGTCTCTTTTTGATTTTTTCAGCAGATTTAATGGCAGCGCCGATATTATACAGTCAACCTCATCGACGTAATTTTCAAAATTGTATGCATCGTCGTTGATAACCGTTAGACGGTCATCTTCAATCGCTCTTAGCGAATCACAGAAATTAGGATTAATTTCAAAGCATGTCAGCCGACCGTTCGCGGGCAGCTTTTTGAGTATCTGCTTTGTTATATTGCCGACGCCTGCCCCGAATTCCAGTACCTTTATACCGCCGTTTAAATGCCTTACCATTTTTCTGGCAACGTATTTTGAACTTTGAGTAACAGTTCCCACTTGTATCGGATGCTTCAGTGATTCACGCAGAAAACGAAGTGCATTCATTTACATTCTCCATACGTTAATTATCAAAAATTGCTGTTCTGTGTTTTTTTTATGATAAGTTAAGGAGTTCTCGGAGTCAAGGAACTTAGCTGTTTATATGAGAATTTAAGTAAAATCTTTTCTTCTGAGATCGCTGTGAGAAAATTTGTTTGTGATTGTCAAATAAAAGCGAATACACTACAAAATTGAATGCCAAATTCCCTATTTTAACTCGATTTATTTTATCCGCTTACCCTTAATACCGCCGCAGCCTTCAGCTTTGAGCGCTTTATTGCCAGCAAAACCTCGTTTGCCTGCTCAACAGAGAATTCTTCAATTATTGGCACAATGGGAATCTGTGCTGCCAGGGGCAGGAATTCTTCGGCGTCTTTACGGGTAACGTTTGCCACGCTCTTTATTTCCTTTTCGAGCCATAGATACCTGTCATATTCCATCGCGGGTACGGGCGTCTCTTTCCTGATGGCGTTTATCACCAGCCGTCCCCCTCGCTCCAAAACAGAAAGTGCATCGCGGACGCATTCTCCGGCAGGCGTAAAATCCATTATCTTGTTTAATTTTACCGCCGGCTTCTCACCGGGCCGGCCGGTCCATACAGCCCCGAGCTTTTTGGCGCGTTCCGAGTGTTTTTCTGTTTTTGTAAAAACATAAACCTTGCTGGCAGGATACTTATACTTCAATATCTGAATTACAATATGTGCGCACGCCCCGAAGCCGACAAGACCGACACTCTCACCGTCCTTAACATCTGCGAGTTTTAATGTTCGATATCCTATCACACCCGCACATAATAGAGGCGCCGCCTGCGAATCGCTGAAGTTCTCAGGTAGTTTATAAGCGCAGTCCTCACCGATAACCATATATTCAGCGTATCCGCCGTCGGCGTCTTTGCCCGTCCATTTGGCCTTTTCACACAGGTTTTCCATCCCCGCTCTGCAAAACCGGCATTCGCCGCAGCTCGAATAAAGCCACGTAACCCCCACCCTCTCGCCTATCTGAAATCTTGTAACGTTTTTCCCTTTTTCTGCAACTGTTCCAACCACCTGATGGCCGGGAACTCTCGGCAGCTTCTCAAGCTTTATCCTGCCCTCAGCCTCGTCCAAATCAGTATGGCACGCTCCGCAAACCGACACCTTAACTAGAATCTGGTTATCGGAAAATCGCGGCTGCGGCAAATCCATAAGCTCCAGCGGCCTTTCTTCTATCGCTGATTGCTTCGTAAACGCCATCGCTTTCATTTTTGTCCTTCTTTATTCAATTGTCTTTCAAATATATCGTAGCTATTATTGTCATACAAACAAAAGCACACTTTTTCGATGTCAGTTTTTCCCCTGAGGTATTCGTTAACCGTTCCCAGCATTATCTCGGCACATCTTTGGATAGGAAAACCGAATATCCCTGTGCTGAGCGCAGGAAAAGTTAAGCTCTTTATCCCTTTTTCGTCTGCAAGTTTCAGCGAATTCAAAGTCGCATTCTTGAGCTTTTCATCTTTATTACCTTCACCTTTTCTTGGCCCGACCGCGTGGATTACATATTTGGCTTTCAGGTTGCCCGCTCCTGTTATGACAGCCCCGCCTGTGAAAGTGCCGCCTATTTCGTCACACTGCTCTTGGATTGATGGCCCGCCTTTTCTTCTTATCGCGCCTGCAACACCGCCGCCCAGAACTAACTGAGCATTAGCTGCGTTAACGATTGCCTCGGTGTCCATCTCGGTAATATCACCTTCAATAAGCTGCAGTATTTTGTTATTTATGGTTACCTTCACTTTTTAATTCTCATTCCTATATTCTGGCCATCTAATAGTAAACAGAAATTGCCTGAAATTTCCAGCCGTTTATCAAAAAACACTGATTATTGAGCTGTTTCTGGGTGCTATGGCAGTTGAAATTTATTTTTTTATCTGCTTTGGATAATTTACAAAATATTTAAATCGTTTTTTTGCCTAAAAAGGGCGATTTATGCTGAAAAAGCGTTTTCTTAAGGAATTTTTGAGCTATTTAAGGAGTTAGAAATTCTTTATTTTTTAGATTTTTTCCTTGATATTATAGGGCATTTGATATAAAATAAGATTTTGTGAATTGTTACGGATGATTAATAGCCTCATCTCCATGGAGGGTAAGCGCATAATAATAGGAAATGGTATGCACGGTTGATTTTTGGCTAAATCCGTGCTTGCGGAAAGGGAATGTGAGGAGAGGTAAAAATGTTATTTAATTCTTGCTGGCCTTTTGGTCAGGATAGGTCTGTTTATATAGTTTTGTCATATCAAATATTCACTCTTTTATCTTATCGATATTTTTTTATGGAATGATTGAACGTCTCAGGTTTATTGAAAGGAGGTGAATGTCTGAAGAAACTTTAACAAACGGAATGACCTTGTGTCAACGGATTGAGAATAATATTTGTCTGCGGATGGTCCGCAGCAGAGAAATTTTTAGGAGGAAAAGTTGATGAAAAAGTTATTAACACTCTTTATTTTTACGGTCCTTGTGCTTTTTGCAACAAGCTTGGCACAAGCGGAGGTATTGGAAGTAGGCCCGGCCGGAGGAGGGGCTGGTATATTAGACGATATCGAAGTCCGTTTCTGGCAAAGCATTCAGGACGCGATCAATCACGCTAACCCGGATGACACCATCCTCGTGTATCCGGGCACGTATGAGGAGGACCTTGTGGTGAATGTCGACGACCTCACAATCGCGTCAACGGATGGAAATTCCGTCACTATTATAAAAGGAGTGGCGAATGTCAATGAGGCCGATTGGCCTCTGGCTGCTCCGAATATCGAGATTACCGGTAGCGGCGTCGAGATTTACGGTTTCACGATCCAGGGGCCTGACTACGAGGCACTGAAGTATTCAAGCGGAATGGTTATTGCTGGTGATAATGTCAAAATACACAATAATATCTTCCAGCCGACCAATGCAAATTCGCTTAATGAAATCTCCCAGGCGATTGTGACCTATCGCGATGGCAACGGAGGTGAAGATGGCCTCGATGGTTTGAATATTTACGATAACGCCTTCGAGCCTTTGGCAGAAGGCACTCATGGTATAGAAGCCATCTTTATCAACCACACACTTTCTGACCCGAACCCAGCCGGTGCGGTTACTATCCAGAATAACGTCATAACAGGTGCCGTTGTTCGCGGTATCACGACCGAGCGGTCGAATGTTATTATCACCGGCAATACGGTTGAGACGAATCTTGACCCGTATAGTGATGGAGTAGGAGCTTTTCAGGGAATCCTCGTGCAGGACTTCGGTGACCGTGATCAGAAAAACGTAACAGTCACAGATAACACTGTTCAGGGTTCTTCCGGCTTCAATCAGGGTATAAGAGTTGGTTCTGCTTTACAGGTTTTAAGCGGTATTTCAATTCAGAATAACTCGATACTCTCTAACAATATTGGTGTTCAGGTTCGTTCAGCCGCTGGAGTTGCAGTAAATAACAACGAGATTGCAGGCAATACTATCGGTGTGGAAAATACTGGTGCTGTTGAGCTTGATGCCACTTACAACTGGTGGAACGATGTAGCCGGCCCAAATCATCCTGTTAGTAATCCCGGCAGCTCGGGTGATGAGGTTTCTTCTAATGTTGACTACGACCCGTGGTGTACCGATCCGGATTGTGGCGCGAGCGGAATACATCCGGTCGTGAATGTCACACAAGAAATTTCCTATAGTACTATTATGGGTGCTATCGTGGAGGCATATCCGAACGATCAGATTACCGTGGCAGCCGGTACCTTTGTTGAGCAAGTGGAAATTACCATTCCGCTCACCATTACCGGAGCAGGGCAAGGCAGCACAGTAATACAATCACCTGATGTTTTGACTCTGTATTATACTACTTCTGCTGACAATTATCCGATCGTCTATCTGCACGATGTCGATGGTGTTGTCATTACGGATCTTACAATTGATGGCGCTGGTAAGGGTAATGACAACTACAGATTCAATGGTATCGCTTTCCGTCAGGCCGGCGGAACGATTCAGGACGTCAGCCTTATTAACGTAATGGATACTCCTTTCAGTGGCGCACAACACGGTGTTGCTATTTATGCTTATAATGACAACGGCATAGATCGAAATATTAACATACTGAGTTGCACCATAAATGACTTCCAGAAAACTGCCATTGCACTTAATGGAGTCAATTCTATCTGTACAGTTGAAGACTGCAATGTCGTTGGTGCGGGAGATACTACAGTCACGGCACAGAACGGCATCCAGTTTGGCTGGGGTGCAGGTGGAACCATTAAGCATAATACCGTTAGTGATATCCGATACACAGGCGAAAACTGGTCTGCAAGCGGTATTCTCGGTTACGGCGATGGAAGCGATGCACCAATTGATGTACAAAACAATACCGTTACCAACACGCAGGGCGCCCTGCAGATATATTTCTTCGATGGAGATGTAAATGTTGCTGATAATGACTTGAGCGGAAATGACTTCAGCTTTCTCTATGCCTTTGACACTGCTTCTGTTACCGGAAACACCTTTGATAATTGCATCCAGGGGCTTTACCTTGCTGATGTAACTAACATAAACGCAAGCGACAATACATTTAATGATTGTGATGAGGGTCTTATCATTGATGGAGCGACTGATAACGTAACATTTACACATTGTCAGTTCAACGATAATACTGGAAATGGTATTACCGTTGTGCCATACGAAACTGATAATCCCGACAATATCTCAATAAGTTGTTCGCAGATTGCGGGTAATATGGGCTATGGTTTGGAGAACACATCAATCAATGTTGTTGATGCCGAAAACAACTGGTGGGACAGTTCCACAGGACCCGGTGGCGTAGGAGGCGGCTCAGGCGATGATGTTTCTGCAAATGTTGATTTCTTCCCATGGCTGCTCAGCATAGACGGCTGCGAAGATTATACAAAGCTCGCCCCTGATTACGTCGTTGATGACGACTGGGCAGGTCTGCCAGACTTTAATCAGGTGTTCGTCGGCGGCCAGGACTACTACATTAGTCTCAACGCCTTTGATACCATTCAGGAAGCGGTCGATGCAGCCGCTGATGGTAACAGCATCAAAGTTTACGACGGCAACTACAGTCCGTTTATAGTCGATGGTAAAACCAATCTTACTATTACTGCCGGCAGCAATCCTGTTGTTACAGGCGTTCAGTCCGTTACCACCAACTATGGTCCCAGAGACTGCGTGGTATTCGTCAATGATTCTGTGAATGTTATGCTCAATATGCTCGATATCCAGGGCAGTGATTTGGGTACAATTAACGCTAAAAACTACGGCGTTATCTGCGAGAACTCCAGTGGTTCCATAAAAGACTGCACCGTTTCTCCGAACACAGCCGGTGATATGGCCAGTACTGCAATTGGAATTTGGGACGGCTCGGTTGTTTCGGTTGTAACAACACTGATAGAAAACTACGGCAGAGTAGGTGTCCTCGTTTACTATGGTGCAGACGCTCAGATTTTGGACAATGAGATAATTGGGCAGGTTTATGCTGATGAGGGCCAGGTATGCTACGGTATTGAAGTTGAAGCTATGTCGGGAACTGATGACCCGGCTACCGCTTCAAGTGCCGTCATCAAACGCAATGAGATTTACAACTGCGATAATACCTTCGAGCCCGAGCCGAGCTGGGGTTCCAGCGGAATCTACATCAACGGCTGGAAGGCCTACGGTGAAGAAGCCGAATCTGCCGTGACCGTTGTTGACAATGTCATTCACGATAACTATGAGGGTATTTACGTGGTCGATAGCCCGTCATCGAGGGCCAACTTCAACAGCATTTATGACAACCGCACCGCCGGCGTAACCAACGCTGCAGGCGCCGATGATTCGAACTCAGTGTTCGATGCTGAGTACAACTGGTGGGGCGATATCAGCGGGCCAAACGACAGCGACCCCAACGGAACCATCGAAACCGATGGCAGCACTATCTGTCCAACCGTTGAAGAAATCAAAAACGCTGACGGCCTCGGAAACAAGGTTACTGAGAATGTGCTCTACTGTCCGTGGCTGGTAGCACCGATTTCAAGTTCTGCCTATCCGTGTCCAGCCGGTGACCTCGACGGTGATTGCGATGTTGATTTTGCAGACCTTGCGATTCTTGCGGGCAACTGGCTTGAAGGCACTGAGGAGTAATTAGTTTTAGAAAACGTTAAGTTTATTTGGATACGAATTTAACGTTGGTTAATAAAGAGACGCCGGTGTAAATACCGGCGTCTCTTATTTTTTGAATGATTTGCAAATACATCATTTGTAAAATCCGAATTCGTAAGCAGCATCGAAAAGGGCCGCAATGTTCTCAGCCGGCACGCCGACCTGGATATTATGAGCGTTATTAAAAACGTAGCCTCCGCCCGGCTTAAATATCTCTATGTTCCTTCGTACCTGCTCTCTTACCTCGTCGGCTGTTGCAAAGGGCAGTATGTGCTGTGCGTCTATCCCACCGCCCCAGAAAACTATATCTTTACCGAAACGTGACTTCAGCTCTTCAGGGTCCATCCTGTCTGCGCTTATCTGAACGGGATTCAGGATATCCACGCCGTTGTCAATCAAATCCGGTATATATTCGATACACGAGCCGCACGTATGATACCATATCTTCGCCTTCGTCAGACTCTTGATATGCTCGACTAACTTTTTTTGACGGGGCTTGACGACCTGCCGGTAAAAGGCGGGCGAAAACAGAGGCCCGTGCTGGCCGGCAAGGTCGTCGCCTATCATCACGATATCGACGATGTCACCTACCTCAGCCATAAAGGGCGTGTAATAATCCAGCCAGAACGCAAGCATCTTATCGAGCAGTGCCTCGCAAAGCTTGGGATTCTCGACCATATCCATATACCATCGCTCCAGGCCGCGCATATACCAGCAGGTTTCATAAATCACACCGCCGATGCCTGTCGATATGGCACAGCCGCTTTCTTCGCGAACCTGCAAAGCCTGCTCTCTTACTCCGGTAAACCGTGTCTTGTCACCGCCGTCGGGAAAAGGATAATTTTCTATATCTTTGATTGTAGCGCTGGCGAGCGGGTGATGTGAGATGTCCATATAAAGCTGCTGCTCGTCCGTCATCGACCAGATAACACCGAATTCATCCTTCAGGTCGTGCCATTTTTTGCCGTTCCGCACACTCTGCACAATTGCGCCCTTGAAGCCCTCCGGCCCATGGGCGCAGACATATCTGATATCAACTCTGAATCGCTGCAAAACCTCTTCCGAAGGCAAAGCGAGCTGCTGAACGGCATCGAGCATTTTTATTTGCTCTTTTATACCGAGAAAATTGAGCAGCCCCTCATAGGCTCTTTTATGTATCCCCGTTTGAAATCCTCCGAAGTCGATGGGTACTCTGTCGGGCTCCTCGTGGTTCAGCGACCTTAAAACACGCTCTCTCGAGCTCATTTTTTCTTTTGTTTCCATTTTTTAACTTACCGTTGGGAAGATTACAGAGCATTCGGAAAGTATCAGATGGTTATCAAAAGGCGGCGGTGGGATTCGAACCCACGAATAACGGTTTTGCAAACCGTCGCCTTAGACCACTTGGCCACGCCGCCAAATCCAAATGCCGGCTTAGTTTAGCAGAATTTTACCCTTTTGCAATAAGTTTTAGACCTTCCTTTTCTTCTTCGGATTCTGGTTTTTTTGAAATATTTTTGAGTTACACAGCGTCTTATAAGCGGTTGTGCTCTGTAAATATAGCTGTGTAAATATAGTGGTTTGTATTTTATTATATTGCTTTAACTTGTTGATTTTAATGATTTTATTGGAACTTCCCCTGTTGTGCCGGGCTGAATTTTTCACAGCTTGGCACTCTTAGGAGCCGAAGATATTTTTTACTTTAATTTTGTAAGCCTTTATTGTATAATAAGATGAACATAACTGAGGATGGTGTATGGAAAAGGAGGTTCATTGGGAAAGGGGTATATCTGTGCTTTGCAGGCTTAAACCGCAGTTAGTGTGTTTATTGTTCTTATCTTGCGCTATGGCTCTCGGTCTGGTTGTTTCCTGCGCCTCACCAGAACAATATAAAAAAGAGGCCGATGAAGAGGTCTATAACGTCATCGATAGTAAGTGGCAGGACCGGTTCGGTTACAAAGCCAACTACAAGCTCGAAGATACCAACTCGGCTGTTGTGGACATATCTCATATCATACCGGAAGACGGCGTTTTAACTCTCAGGGATGCACTTGCAATAGCAACAAAATACAGCAGGGATTATCAAAATCAAAAAGAATCGCTTTATCTGGCCGCTCTCAACTTAACACTTACCCGCCATGAATACGCCTGGAAGTGGCTCGGGACGGTTGACCTTGAATATGCGAGAACATATAATGATACGACAAAATCGGAGGACGATGCCACAATCAGTTCGTCGTATAGTCTTGAAAAGAATACCTTGCTCGCAGACGGAATACAAATCAGCACAGGCCTGGCTGTTGATTGGGCCAGATTTCTTACCGGTGACCCGCAGACTTCATTGGCTTCGGTTTTATATGCAACTATTACTGCTCCCATACTCGGTGCGGGTGCGGGCAAGGCCGCTGTGGAAAACCTCACACAGGCCGAGAGGAACGTTTTATACGATATACGCACATTTAACCGTTATCGACAGACCTTTGTAACTTCAATCGTTGATGCATATTATAATGTTTTACTGCAAAAGGAGCGGGTTAACATTAATGAAGCCAGTTATAGACGACTCATACAATCGACCGAACAGTTGAGAATGGAGGTTGATGTTGGTCAAAGGCCCCAATACGATGCCGACGAAGCAGAGCAGAGATTGCTTAGCTCGGAAAACAGCTTGGTTTCTTCTCGGCAAAATTATGAACGGGCACTCGACAGCTTCAAAATAAGGTTGGCTCTGCCCACCGATGCAAGCATAACTCTAAACCAGAATGAGCTGGTAGCACTGGAAAACGTGGGGATAAGCCAGCCTGATTATACCGAAGAGGATGCAATTGAAGTGGCGTTGGAGCATCGTCTTGACCTTGTCAATACCAGAGACAGGCTTGATGATTCAGCTCGCAAGCTCGTCTTGGCCGCTGACGGCCTCGGAACACAGTTGAATTTGACCGCCGGCGTAAATACCGAGTCGCCGGAGGGTACTGATTTTACAAGATTGCAGTTTCATGAAAGTGAGTTTACCCTTGCACTTGAAGCAGATTTGCCCTTTGACCAGAAAGCCGAGCGCAATGCCTATAGAAGAGCTTTGATAGATGTGCAGCGGGATAAAAGAAGCTATGCAGAATCTATTGACCAGATCAAGCTCTCTGTCAGGCAGGCTTATCGAGACCTCGCCGAAACCGCAGAGAGCTACAGGATTCAAAAAATCGGCCTCGAATTGGCCTTGAAGCGGCTTGACCGAGAGAAACTCTTGCTGGAATATGGTCAGGGAACTGTGCGTCTTTTGCTTGAATCGGAAGATGCTATCGTATCTGCTCAAAATAGTGTGACTACTGCTTTGGTTGACCACACGATTGCAAAACTGAACTTTTTCCGCGATATTGGTGTATTACAGGTAAAGCCTGACGGGATGTGGGAGTAAGGAAAAATATTATGAATAAGCAGAAAAAAACCAAAAATAAAAATTTGAAAATTCAATGCAGGAATCTGCCGGGATTTATACTTAATAAAAAACGGATTTTTATTATTCTGATTTTTACGGCAATTGCTCTGACGGCACTGGGGCTGATGGCGACGACCATAAATACAAAATCAGTCGCTTCTGATGCCGGCAGTACATATACAGCCAGGCTCGGTGATTTAACCGTTACGGTTGCCGAGGGCGGAAGCATCCGGGCACGAAATTCAATTGAATATAAATGCCAGGTAGAGCGAAGGTCCCAGACAATGATACTCAAAATTGTGCCTGCCGGTACTTATGTGACCCAGCAGGACGTGGATAACGGTATGGTTCTGATAGATCTGGACTCTTCGACGTTGAAAGACGATTTGTCCCGGCAGGAAATGGAGCTTTCGGGCGACGAGGAATCCTATACCGCGGCAAAAGAAGGTTATCAGATAAGGGTAAAACAAAATGAAAGCGATATTGCTGACGCCGAGATGAGAGTAAGGTTTGCAAATATGGACCTCCAGAAGTATCTCGGCTCGGAAATATCAGAAAGGCTCATCAGGGATGTCAATCAGGCTTCAAATCTGTCGGAATATATCGCTCCTATTATTGGAAAAGTCAGAGATGACCCGAACGTGTTATTGGGCTCTGCTGCTTCTCAGCAGCTCAAAAGACTGCAGGATGATATAGTCCTGGCCAGAGGTAACCTCGCAAACGCCGAGGCTACCCTCGCAGGAACCATCAAGCTTCATGATTCAAATTATGTTTCTGACCTTGACCTCGAAAGGGACAAGCTCACCGTAATGAATAGGCGTTTTTCTGCGGAAAGTTCTGAAGTAGCTCTCGATTTGTTTCTTCGATATGATTTGCCTAAAGACGCTGAGCAGTACTTGAGTAACTATATTGAGACAAGGCGCTCCCTCGACAGAACCTACGCAGAGTGCCGTTCAAGACTCGCCCAGGCTCAGGCAACGCTTAGTATGGCAGAACAAAGACTTAAAAGACAGCAGGAATATGTGGATGACCTGAATAAACAGATTGAGTATTGCACAATAAAAGCAAAAGCGCCGGGCCTTGTCATTTATGGTGAAGGCGGAAGCGGCGATATGTTTAGAGCAATGAGGGGCAGGGGCACCACAAGCGGAATAATTGCTGAGGGTGAGCAGGTTTCAGAAGGTCAGACTCTTATTTCAATGCCTAATACGGCTGAAATGGTTGCTGAAATCGGTGTCCACGAAACAGAGGTTGACAAGGTTCGCCTGGGCCAGCCCGCAACTATAGTTATGGATGCTTTCCCGGACACAATATTGCGGGGAAAAGTCATTGAAGTCGCTCCGCTGCCGGATGAGCAGAGAGGTTGGTTGAATCCCGACCTTAAGGTCTATAAAACGCTTGTCCTGATAGAGGGCACTCATGATTTTCTTAGAACAAGAATGTCGTGCAGGGTCACTGTATTTGTCGAGCAGCTCAAGAACGTGCTGACTGTGCCGATTCAGGTAGTGGCCAATCGCGGCGGGGGAAAAGTCTGTTATGTTATGACGCCGAACGGACCTGAGGAAAGGCAGGTTAAAACAGGAATTTTTAACGATATGTTTGTCCAGATCGCGAGCGGCCTCGAAGAAGGAGAGAACGTTATGATGAATCCGCCGTTGTTCAGCGGTCCGTCGTCTGAGGTTGCTATGTCCGCTGAGCAGCAGGAGCTTTTGGCAAGTGCCGCTCAGAACCAGAGCCAAAGCGGGCTTAACCCGGCTGTTGAAGTTGAATCCGCAGACCAGAGAAGAACGGGACGCCAAAGAGGACAAATGGGTATGGGTATGGCAATGCCGGATATAAATGATATGCCTGCCGAAATGATCGACAGGGTAATGTCAATGATGTCGCAAAATAACCCGGAAAAACATCAGGAGCTTGTAAAGCTCCGCTCTGAAGATGAGGCAAAATTTAAAGCTGAGCTCCAGAAAGAGATGCAGAATGCAATGAGAAGATTTCAGCAGGGCGGTTTCCAGCAGGGTGGCTCCCCCCCCGGACAGGATGGCCAGCAGCAGAGAAGGTCTCGGCGACAGGACGGCCAACAGCAGGAATCTCAGAGCCGGAGTGACACCGATAATCAGGGGTGAATAACGAGATGACGACTTCAACTGACAATATGGATTTCACGGGTAGCGGCCCGATTTTGGTATTTGAGGATTTATGCAAAAGCTATCAGTTAGGCCTCACTGAGCTTAAGGTGCTGAAAAACATAAATCTCGTAGTCAAAAAGGGCGAGTACGTTGCGATTATGGGGCCGAGCGGCTCCGGTAAATCAACTCTTCTGAATATGATTGGATGTCTCGACCGACCTACCAGTGGAAAATATTACCTCGGTGACAAAGAGGTCGGACAGCTCGATGATGACAGCCTCTCAACAATCAGGGGCTCGCGAATAGGTTTTGTATTCCAGTCTTTTAATCTTATAAGTCAGCTCAATATAATCGAAAATATTGAGGTCCCGATTTTTTATCAGGGTATTTCCGAGCATGAAAGTGTGGCCAGGGCCAAAAAGCTGGCTGATATGGTTGGACTCGGAGACAGAGTAAAACATCGACCAACAGAGCTGTCCGGTGGTCAGCAGCAGAGGGTCGCTATTGCACGGGCACTGTCAAATGACCCATTGCTTGTGCTCGCTGACGAACCCACAGGAAATCTCGACTCCCAAAGCGGTAGAGACATCCTCGATTTACTCGACCGTCTTCACGAGCAGGGCAAAACGCTTATCGTTGTAACGCACGACGAACATATCGGTTCGCACGCCCAAAGGTGCATTCACCTTTTTGATGGCCAGATTGACAGAGAAGTGTATAAGGAACAAAATTAATAGTGTCTTATGATTTTATTTCGCCTTAAAAGAACGGTTAAGCTCGGAGTAAAAAGCCTTTGGATGCATCGGCTGCGCTCGACTCTGACGATGCTGGGTATTATTTTCGGCGTTTCTTCGGTCATCGCAATGCTGGCCATTGGCGAAGGTGCAAGTCGAAATGCACAGGAAAAAATCTCTCAGCTTGGCAGTAGAAATATTATCATAAAAACTGTCCAGCCGCCCGAAGACCAGTCTGCTATGGGCCAGCAGCAAATGCTAAAAGAATATGGTCTTACTTACGATGATGCCGAGCGCTTCCGGAACAGCATACCGGATGTTCGCGTTATTGTGCCGAACCGCCTTATTTCACAGCAGGCGCAGTATCGGACTCGAAGGGTTTCCATCGAAGTGGTTGGTACGGTACCCTGGTATCAGGATATATCACCGGTAAGGGTGAAATTCGGCAGGTTTATAACCAGCACGGATATGCACTACAAGCAGGGCGTTTGTATTGTTGATGAGAAGGTTGTCAATGACCTTTTTGCTTTTGACGACCCGTTAGGACAGTCTGTCAAAATTGCAAGCGATTATTACCGTGTTGTCGGTGTCGTTACAGAACATGCTGAGGTTCGAACGTCGTCCTCAAGCGCCTTTGAAGCAGAGCAGCCGCAGGCAGGTGCAAAAAAGGGCGGCGCAAAACAGGGAAATATCTATATCCCTTTAACAACCAGCAAGGAACGTTTCGGTGAGAT
>CAYXGT010000037.1:0-25180 GCA_964464635.1 uncultured Pirellulales bacterium
TTGTGCTGGAATTATTAAAGCAGGGACGGATTGTCGCCGGTCTTGACATAAACACCGACCAGTTAGCCGAGCTGCAAAAGATTGTCGGTGACGCCGGCTTTGACGTCATAACAAAGTGCGTCGATATCACGAATACGGAACAGTTCGAATCGACACTTGAGCAATTAGCCGGTGAGCACAGCGGCATAGGCATCCTCGTGAACAATGCAGGCATTACACGTGACAATCTTATTTTACGGATGAGCGATGAGGAATTCGACGCGGTCATAAAGGTAAATCTGAGAGCGGCGTTTGTTGCTGTAAGAACCGCAGTGAGGTCAATGATGCGAGCTAAGTTCGGCC
Organism: uncultured Pirellulales bacterium; assembly: GCA_964464635.1. GTDB lineage: Bacteria > Planctomycetota > Phycisphaerae > Sedimentisphaerales > Anaerobacaceae > CAYLMG01. The sequence goes on from CAYXGT010000037.1 coordinate 343, forward strand.
GTATTATTTCACTCAGCTCTGTTTCCGGCATTATGGGCAACGCGGGACAGGCAAACTACGCAGCCAGCAAGGCCGGCCTCATCGGCCTGACCAAGACCGTCGCTCGTGAGTTTGCCTCGAAAAACATCACTGCAAACTGTATAGCTCCGGGTTTTATTGTCACCGAAATGACCGATAAACTCCCCGATATGGTTAAAGAAGCAGCGAAAAAGCTGATACCATTAAGAAGATTCGGGACAGTTGAAGACGTGGCTTGTGCGGTTGCTTTTCTTGCATCCGATGACGCAGGCTATATTACAGGTCAGGTTCTTTGTATAGATGGAGGGATGGCTATGTAAAGATGAAAATTAGTTTGTTTGCGGCGGTAAAAAATTTAAAAAAACATTTGTAAATCAATTTCTTTATCGGTATATTACCGCCCAATGCGAAGTTAAGACGATTGTAATAGAAAAGATTTTAAGTCCTGTTTGACTAAGGAGAGAAATAAAGTGAGTCCTGAAGAAGTAAATATCAAGGTGATTGAGGAAAAAGTAATCGATATTATTTGTGAGCAGATGGGTGTTGACAGGTCCGAAGTAACACGGGAAACCTCTTTCATTAACGACTTAAATGCCGATTCACTCGATACTGTCGAGCTCGTTATGGAATTCGAGGATGAATTCGATACAAGCATACCTGACGAAGACGCCGAAAAAATACAGACCGTAGGCGCCGCCATCGATTACGTTGCCAAAGTTCTGCAGTCTAAAAAAAGCGAGCAGTAAAAGATTATTTCAAGATGACTAAACGACGGGTTGTTATTACAGGCTTGGGCTGTGTTACCGCCTTGGGACAGTCGGTTAATCTGCTTTTTGACTCTCTTTGCGAGGGGAAAAGCGGCATCTCTTATATTGAACATTTCGATGCCAGCCGGTTTACGGTAACTTTCGGCGGTGAAATAAAAGATTTTGACATAACCGAGTACGTCAACACAAGAGAAGCAAAGAGAATGGACCGCTTTACCCGGCTTGCAGTTGCTGCTGCAATACAAGCGGTCAACGACAGCGGACTTGATTTCTCGAAAGAAGAGCCCTTCCGATGCGGCGTCATCGTCGGAACCGGAATCGGAGGCATCAAGGAAATCGAGGAACAGCACGTAAGGCTTCTTGAAAAAGGACCCAGAAAGTTATCACCCTTCTGCGTTCCAAGGCTTATGAGCAATGCTGCCAGCGGTAGCATTGCTATCTATTACGGCCTCAAAGGCCCGAATATGGCCATATCGAGCGCCTGTGCCTCCGGCTCTCACGCAATAGGCGAGGCGTTTTGCAATATCGTTTCCGGAAGAAGTGATATAATGGTTACCGGCGGCTCCGAAGCTGCTCTCACTCCAATTGGGCTTGCCTCATTCTGTGCAGCAAAGTCGCTTAGTACCCGTAACGATAATCCACAGGCTGCCTCAAGACCTTTTGATAGGGACCGTGACGGCTTCGTCCTCGCTGAAGGTGCCGGTATCCTGATTCTCGAAGAATATGAGCACGCAAAAAAACGAAACGCAAAAATATATGCGGAATTTCTCGGCTACGGTGCTACCGACGACGGCTATCATATCACCGCACCTCTCGAAAACGGCGAAGGTGCCGCAAAGGCAATGGAACTGGCACTTGAAGCCGGCTGCATTGAAAAACAAAAAGTCGACTATATAAACGCTCACGGCACAGGCACGCAATTAAACGATATTGCTGAAATCGCTGCGGTAAAATCCTTCTTCGGTGATTACACTTACAATTTATTAATAAGCTCGACCAAAAGCTGTCTCGGCCATTCTCTCGGAGCTACCGGTGCGATTGAGCTTATTGTCTGCTGCAAGGTAATCGAAAAATCCATTATCCCCCCTACTATAAACCTTGATAATATTGAGCCGAAATGCGACCCTAAGATTGACTATGTGCCCTGGAAAGCAAAGCAAAGGAAGGTGGATATCGCCATAAGCAATTCTCTCGGTTTTGGCGGACACAACGCCTGCCTCGCAATCGGGAAAATCTAAAAGCCGGCTTTATTTACAGAGCACCGTAAAATAAGCTGAAATGTCATCACGAAGTATAAAACTTTTTGAAAAATATACTTCTCTCTGTTAAAATAAAAGTAATGATGATATTCTATTGAATTCGATTACAGCGACCCGGCAGGATTCTTTATAAAAACGTCGTTGGATAAACGGATATCGTAAAATGAATAAGTTTGTTGTTATTGTTGTGTTGGTTTCAGTAGGCCTGGCCTGCATCATCGGCTGCACATCTACCGAACACAAAACTCAAAACATCCCGCCGACAGAAAGCACCAAAAAACCACAGTATAGTATTCAGACTGAGAAGGCTGAATCCAACCAAAATCCTGCACAGGATATACAAACCGCAGTTCCTGAGCCAAACCACCCTGCCGAGTCCAAACAAGAGCCAAACCACCCTGCCGAGTCCAAACAAGAGCCAAACCACCCTGCCGAGGCTAAACAAGAGCCAAACCACCCTGCCGAGGCTAAACAAGAGCCAAACCACCCTGCCGAGTCCAAACAAGAGCCAAACGAACCTGTAATTATTAAAACAGAACCTGACGAACCGAATGAGCCGCAAATCTCAAAGGCAGACCCCAACGAGCCTGACGACTCGAATTTTCCGCCGCAGGTTGACTTCCACGAAAAGTGTGCTCCAATCCTGACCACTTATGTGGACACTACAGGAATGGTTGACTACCCGAATCTGAAAAGAAGAAGAGTCGAATTAAGAGATTTGCTCCAGGAATTTAAAAACCTTGACCAAAACAAATATAAATCCTGGCCGAGAGAAGATAAAATCGCCTTTTGGATTAACGCTTATAACATACAGCTTCTTAATATCATCATCGAAAATTACCCCATAGAATCTGACCCCTTTTCAAGAATTTTCAAATGGCCGCCGGACAGCGTAAGATATATCGATAGAAAACTCAGCGGTATCGAAAAGCAAAAGTTTAATATTATGAATGAAGAATTTACTCTTGAGCGCATCGAGAGGCGTTTTTTCCACGAGCAGTTCAACGAGCCAAAGGCATTTTTAGCACTGTTCCACGGCGGCCTGTCGGGCCCGTCTCTGCTTAATAAACCTTACTATGGTAAAACCCTTTATCAGCAACTGGAAGAGCAAATCAAGAAAACACTCTTACACTCCGAATCCTTTACAATCGACTCCGACAAACATATTGTATATCTGCATTCCATACTCCAGCCGGAAAGCTGGTACGGAAATTATTTTCTCGATAAATATAAAATTGAAAAATGGTTCAAAGACCAGACGCCAGAGGTCAGGGCGGTTATAAATTTCCTCACGGAATATCTTACCGAACAGCAGGTTAACTACCTTAAATTTGAAAATTACACTGTCAAGTTCTCCCCCTATAACTGGAGACTGAACGAGAGAAGATAGCCCGGCCAATCATAATATTAATATAATTATTCTCTCGCGATTTTCAGTTTGACAGAAGCTGATAATTCACTAAAATCACTGTTTTATCCAGGCAATTAGCCGTTTTTTTGAAAGGTCGAATCGAAAATGACGAAAAAATATATTCATACCAATCCACATTGTGATATGCACAAATATCTGTTCACGAGCGAATCGGTTACTATGGGCCACCCCGACAAAATCGCCGACTGCATATCCGACTCGATTCTTGATGCAATGCTCGCCCATGACAAGAAAAGCAGGGTCGCCTGCGAAACAATGGTCAAAACATCAATGGTCCTCGTCGCCGGCGAAATAACCTCCAGGTCAACCGTCAACATTCCCGATGTCGTCCGCGATACAATCAGAAAAATCGGTTACACCAGCCCGGAGATTGGTTTCGACTATAAAAGCTGCACAGTCCTCGTCAACATCGAAAAGCAAAGCCTCGACATCGCTCAGGGCGTCGACGAAGGCGCCGGCCTGCACAAAGAACAGGGTGCCGGTGACCAGGGTATTATGTTCGGTTACGCCTGCAGAGAAACCCCTTCTCTTATGCCGCTTCCTATCTCTCTCGCACAGGCCCTTACGCTGAGACTCGAAAAGACAAGGCTTTCTAAAAAGCTTGCCTGGCTCAGACCGGATGGTAAAAGCCAGGTAACCGTGGAATATGAAAATGGAAAACCGAAGCGTATCCACACAGTCGTCATTGCGGCTCAGCACGACCCTTCTATAAAGTACAAAGACCTGAGAAAACAAATCATCGAAAAAGTCATTCTGCCCGTTCTGCCGAAAAAACTCGTCGATAAAAAAATCATTTACCACATAAACCCGACCGGCCGGTTCGTCTATGGCGGCCCGTATGCCGATTGCGGCCTGACAGGAAGGAAAATCATCGTCGATACCTACGGCGGCAGAGGAAGCCATGGCGGCGGCTGTTTCAGCGGAAAAGACCCCTCGAAGGTTGACAGGACCGCGAGCTATATGGCCCGCCACATCGCGAAGAATATCGTCGCTGCCGGCCTTGCAGACGCCTGCGAAATCCAGCTCTCTTACGCAATCGGTGTCGCTGAGCCCATATCTGTGCTGATTGATACCGAAAGGACCGCGAAGGTAAGCGAGAAAAAGATAAGTCAGCTTGTACGGAAGTTTTTCCCGCTCACGCCGAGAGCGATGATTGATTATTTGAAGCTGGACAGACCCATTTATTTTGACACTGCTCATGGCGGCCATTTCGGCCGAAACCTGCCAAACTTCACCTGGGAAAAAACCGACGTAGCCCCCAAACTCCGAAAAAGCATTTAGCATCGCCGTCATCGGTAGATAGATTTCACCACAGAGACCGCGGAGGACGCAGAGATTTTCAGACAGGATGACAGGATATTCTGCTGACTTTGGTGTACTCATATAAATTTGCTCTTTAATGCGAGCATTACACGCCAATTTCACTCGTCCACAAGAACGCTTGCGCATTCTTTTTGTTAAAGTCAGCAGAAAAACAATGTTACAGCAAAATCTTCCTCGACCACGAGAATGATCTGCATTCTTAGTTTGTAAGTCAGCAAAACACGAAATATTGTTAACCGCGGATTTACGCAGATTATCGCTGATTATGCTTTTTGGTACAGAGAATATTTTAGCCACTGATTCACACAGATTTACACAGCAGTTAACGCTGCTGGCTGCACACCATCCTCTCAGGATGTGCTCCGAAGTTAAAATTTCATTCCTTAACGGCGAATCGAATTTACCTATTTTAACATAATTGGCTTTGAAATTGGGTTCGTTCAGTAAAAACAAAGCCAATATTGGGCTAAAATTGGGTTTGAATTGGCTTTGTTTGGCTTTGTTTTTTGGGTCATTTCCAGACAGGATGACAGGATAAATATTTATATAACACTCTATATGTAAAGGACTTAGCAAAAGTCCACGGGCTGGAAGCCCGTGGTACAAATTGGCTTTGTTTTGCATAAAAAGGTGTGATTTGTAGATTTCTCTCGACAAATGTAGAGGGCCGAGGACAGAGAATAAACGTCCAACATAGAACGTCGAACACCCAACTTTCAATAAAAAACAGGGAAATGAGGATGGATTCTCGATTTTATATACTCCATGATCGAAACCGGATTCCCCATGCTCGTGGTTATTTGACATTTGTTAGTCCTTGATTATTATTTATTACTTATGATTTATGATTGTTAAGTAACTCCTTAATAGAAAAGAAGTTATGAATAATAATTGACGTGAACTGTCCGCCTACGTCAAGACTTCGGCGAGACAAGCTGTTCTATCTTGCGGTTTCCTCCGCGTTACGTTCCGTCTTCGCCCATGCTACGACGGACATGGTGTTTTCTAACACACAGAGGTATTATACTAATTAAGGACGTTTTATCAATAAAAAAATAATAATTTATTTAACCGCGGATTACACTGACTTATAATACATATTCTATAAAATATAGTATTGTTGTTTTGTCGAAATAGTATATAATGAACGGTCAAATCATATATAAAAAGGGGCAAAAAAAAGAAAGCGAGGGATGTTATGGCTCTTTACTATGTAAATAAAAAAGAACAAGCTAATGGGGACCATGAAGTTCACAAATCAGACTGCGAATATTTACCAAGCCCAGAAAACAGGCTGTATTTAGGTGATTTTTCAAATTGCCACGATGCTGTGAAAAAAGCAAAAGAACATTACCCTCAGTCTAACGGTTGCTACTACTGTTCATATGAATGTCATACGACTTAAAATAATTAAGCAGCTAAAAGACAAATTCGTGTCAGTTAAATACCAGATAAAATTTCTTGTATGGTGGAAATGTGGAAATAGAAGGAATGATATAGTTTAAGGTGATATAATTCTCTGCTTAAAGAAGAAACCAAGAGATAGAGATACAACATAGTCAAAAATATTCAGTAACAAAGAAGTGAAAAAGGGGAGACAGAAAAAGATATGAAAAATCCACTAATCACAATAAAAGAAATATATAAAAAGAAAGAGAGACAAGAGATTGGAGAAAAATTTATTGAAATAATGGAAATCATTTATGCCATAATTTTAGCTTGTGGAGTTGTTAAAATAGTTGAAGTTTTTCAATGGGACATTCCGCTCGACCGTTGGCTTTCAATATTAATCGCTGTTTTTGTTCTTATCAGGTTTTTCTTCGCTCCATCAAAGAACATTAAGATCCTTGTTAAGAAAGGGATAGGCTGGAAGTGGTCAATCATGCCGTATGATGTTCTAATTTTAATAACTCATTCATTTATTTATTATTGTATGTGCCTCAAAATACAAGAAATTGAAATATTTTATCTATATTTCTTTATACTGCTGTTTGTAAACTCGTCGTGGTTATTCACGATATGGTTTCGGCTCAAGAATGAGAAGATAACGTATATAAAGATATGGGCTATCAGTAATTTGATATTCTCTGGAGTATATTTTGTTACGAGCATAATAGGATTAAAATTTTGGTTACTTTGGTTTGTTTTAGCTCTTTTGAATTCTCTGATTGATCTTTTCATTACTTATCCCGATTATTTTCAGGATTAATTGTAAGTAATATATTTTAAGTAGGAAAAAAAAGGAAGAAAAAAACTGTCAGAAAACAATGGCTATTATTCACCAATTCTATTTTGCTAAAAGCAATATCTTGGAGATTGCCGTATATGTATGTTTTTGGAAGGTGAATACTATCTCATCTTTTTTAGAGACGGTTTCTGTATCGAAAAACCTATTTATGTTATTTTTTACAAAATCAATGTCACGTTTAATGCGCCAACTTTCATCTGTGTTTTTGGTGTCGTGTAGAACTACGAATAACCTGTTATCAGCACCAAAACGCTGTGCCCCTTGGTTCTCATACAACCATATTGCTAATTTACTAGGCTCGCTAATTGCTTCTTCTGGATTGGAAAACCCTTTAGGCATATAAGTTATCTTCAAATCAAACGGCTGGCCGTCAAAGAACAAATCAACGCCTTTGACGTTCTTTAAGGTAGGAACGACCCGTGGATGAGTGCTAATTATGTCTTCGATAATTACGGTGGACCAAAAATTATACCAACTACAAATAACGTAATCTTTAACAGACGTATAGAGGATTTTTTCAACATTACTGACAAGGTCATCATATCGGGGAAATTGACGAACAAATTGGACCTGGATTTTGTTATCTAACTGCCCCTGCTCAATTCCCCATTTGAAATGCTGCACTCTATTAAGCTCGGAAAGCAGGTCCGCATCAGATATGATAGAACGTCTTTCTTTTGCCTTCTTCGAATACTCTTGTTTGATAAATTCATCCAGCACTCGTTCATTTATATTGGATGCAATTATGCTTTTTATTAATTCACCAACACCTTTGCCAACCACGCCAGTTTTTAGGGCCAATTTATTTAAAAGTGGCGCCGGGATAGTAGATAGCTTAAATCGCAATACTTCAGTTTGACTTAATAGACCCACGCTAAGAATCCTCTTATTTCTTTTTGAATAAAAAAATGTACTCATGCTTGAAGATATAGAAACCGCCAACAATAGCACGGTATCGCCAAAGGTCTTTTTGGTTGCGTTTGCCAAATGTTTCTTCAAAGTTTTTGACGATTATACTTTTCAAAGTAAATCCACACTTAAGAACCTCCTGCATCGTCAGAAAGCCCAATGGTATCCATTCTCCTTTGCTATATTTGTCACCGATAACAAGCCCAAAATATCGACCTTTATCAAGAACCTCTGATGCTTTATGAACAACAACGCTCATCATAGAAAGGAAATCATTGACGGAACCAGCATTAGACAAGTCGCGTGGGTCATTACTGAACTTGATAATGTCAAAGTATGGCGGGTGCATAATCAACAATTGCACCGAATTCTGGCGGTATCTTGTCAATACTTCTTTATAGTCAACCTCTTTGCTATCTCCTTCAATGACCTCATTTGCTGTTTCAAAATTATTTTGTTCTGACTTTATGAGATTATTGGCTATTTCTACCACTTTCGGTTGAAGTTCAATACCAAGAGAATTTCTGCCCAGCCGTTGGGCCTCAATTAAAGTCGTTCCGCATCCGGCGAAGGTATCAAGAATCCATTCACCTTTCTTTGTGTACCTTTTTATTAACTGGTTTGGTATCTGAGGGACGAAATTACCCCAATAATCGGCTTTGTGAACTCCTGAACTATCTCGCTTTTCAAGGATCCATAAACTATCAGTAATTATATCTTCGTATTCCTTCCATCTGTTGAGGTTAAGATCGTTGATTTTGTTGGTCTTTTGTTCGGCTACGGCCTTTGCTAAGCGATGCAAATAATATTTGCTTCTGTCTAATGTCCGCGTTTCAACAATTTGTCTTAATTCTCCGAACAAATATTTTTGGTTTATCTGAACTGTATCACCATTAGCACCGATATTAAGTAGACCCTTCGTATCGGCCTTGAAAGTCGATAAATATCTTCTCAACTCAAAGATTTTATCGTGCAATGATACTATTGATGTCTGGTTGCGAGCTTCATCTATCAGTTCAAGAAGCTTTGCTTTATTGAGGATAATCATCTTGTCAGAACCAACAAAATCTATCTCTTCAAATAGCATCTTTTGCTTTTTATTCAATGTCTGCTTGGATATTGTCATAACTTTATGATATGCATAATAAATAATTAGTCAAGAGGGAAACAATTAAAGATTTTAGCTAAAAAGGTATTAATAAGATAAATCTGCGGTTAAAAATCTCTGAGGTCTTTGCGAACTCAGCGGTTTAACCCGTGAGATAATTTCATATCTCACCGGTTCAAAATTGTCTAAGGAAGCGGAGGTCATTTTCGAAGAAAAGGCGGATATCGGTTATTCCGTATTTGCGCATAGCGAGACGCTCAATACCAAATCCGAAGGCCCAGCCGGTATATCTCTCGCTGTCAATACCGACGGCGTCAAAGACGTTCGGGTCAACCATACCACAGCCGCCCATCTCAACCCAGTCCTCTTTTCCGGATTTGTCGAGCAGTTGCAAATCGACCTCGCCGCTCGGCTCGGTGAACGGGAAGAAGCTCGGCCGAAACCGCCACTTGGTATCCGCTCCGAAAAAGGCGTGAATGAACTGGTCAATGGTCGTTTTCATATCGACCATACTTATTCCCTCATCGACGACAAGGGCTTCGAGCTGATGGAACATAAACATATGCGTTGCATCGACGGTATCCGGCCTATAGACCCTGCCCGGAGCGACGACGCGGATAGGCGGTTTGTGCTTTTCCATAACCCGAATCTGAATCGTCGAGGTCTGGCTTCGCAAAAGAGTATTATCGTCGATATAGAAATTATCCACCGGGTCCCTGGCTGGATGGTCCGGGCCTATATTGAGGGCAACGAAGTTATGCCATCCATCCTCGACTTCCGGCCCGTAAGCAACGGAGAAACCCATCCTGCCGAAGATTTCGAGAAGCTCGTCTATCGTCTGCGTTATGATATGAGCCTTGCCAATTTCGGGACGTATGCCCGGCAATGTAACATCAACAGCAGGTTCGGTTTTCGGCTGACTTTGCGAAAGGCTCTTTTTCAATTGCTCGAAGCTTTCGGTAACCTCTTTTTTGATTTTGTTTGCGAGCTGTCCGGCTTTGGGTTTCTGTTCGGCGGCGAGAGAGCCGATTCGGCTCAGCATATCGGTAATCTGGCCTTTACGGGCGAGGTACTTTATGCGGAACTGCTCGAGGCCGGCAAGGTCTTTGACCTTTTTGAGGGCTTCAACTGCCTCGGAACGAATTTTTTCAAACTGGTCAATCATATCTCGTATCGCGTCGTGCGTTATGCGTATTGCGTAATAGCGTATCGGTTAAGCGAGGGCCGCTTTTGCGGCTTCGACTATTTTATCGAAGCCTGCGGGGTCGGCTATCGCAATTTCGCTGAGCATTTTTCGATTGATTGCGATTTTCGCTTTTTTACAGCCGTCGATAAATTTGCTGTAGCTTATGTCTCTCTGGCGGCAGGCGGCGCTGAGGCGTGTAATCCAGAGCGCCCTGAAATCGCGTTTGCGAAGTTTTCGGCCGACGCGGGCATAAACAGTTGCTCTTACGAGCCCCTCCTTTGCAAGCCGGTACTGGCGGCCGCCGGCACCGCGGTGACCTTTTACAGCTTTGAAGATTCTCTTTTTCGCCTTGCGTCTTGCAGCAGCTTTTCTGACTCTTGGCATATCAGCTTTCCTTAAAAGAATTTTTGAAATAATGCCTGCTGGCGGCAGCTGATGAATGGTTCGACAGGCTCACCATTTGATAGCCGAGAAGCAGGCTTTTGTTTCGAAAGAAGCTAATTCGGCAGTTTCGCCTTCATTTTCCGGGCCACAACCGAATTCAAAATCGTTGGAGTTGAGAGGTGTCTTTTGCGTTTGGCGTTTTTGGAGCTCATAAGATGGCCTTTACCTGCTTTTTGGTGTTTGATGAGTCCTGAGGCGGTAATTTTTACCCTTTTTTTCAGGCCTTTATGGGTTTTCTGCTTCGGCATTTACGCAATTCCTTCAAATCCAGATTCAATTCCCAATTCCAAACTACGATACGAGCGGATTAGTCTATAAAATTCACGATTAAGAGTCAATAGCGGTAATACAAATTATTGTAAAAAAGATTGGCTAAATAAGGTTTCAAGGGTGTCTGCCTGTATCGACCGTTCCTACAGGCCTAAAAAAGTAAAGAGCCACGCCCCTTATAAATATGCAAAGGATTGCCTTAAGGTCCCCTGTACCGCTTTGTTTTATATTTTTCAATAATTCCCGGAGCTCAACGTCATTTTTTCGGCACGAGCACCAAAGTCATTCTCCTGTTAGTCATTTTTGCCAGCCTTTCAACCTTGGCAAGGTCCTCAAGGGACTTGGCAATCTGCTCCAATATTTCATAGCCCCTGTCCTGGTGGAGGATTTGCCTGCCTCTGAACATCATCGTAAACTGCACACGGTAGCTTTTTCCCAGAAACTCTTTTGCATGGTTTACCTTGATATCGAGGTCGTGCTTATCCGTCTCTGGTTTGAGCCTGATTTCCTTAAGGATTGAGGCGTGGTGACGACTTTTTTTTCTGCTTTCCCGCTGTTTTCTTTTTTGCTCGTAGATCCATTTTCCATAGTCAATTATTCGGCATACAGGCGGCTCGCTTTTCGGCGCGACCTCTACAAGGTCCAAGCCCGCCTCGCGTGCTTTGCTGATTGCCTCATTTCTGTCAACAATCCCCACCTGATTGTTCGATTCGTCAATAAGACGAACCACGCCGGCACGTATCTGCCCGTTTATTTTTAAACCCTGCTTGCTAATTGTGAACCACCTTACCTTTCTTAAAGAATCGGCAATGAATTACCATATACAGTTAAATACCTTCCAGAGCTAAAATGACAAATCCATACTTTTATCGGCAATTTTTTGTTTAACGATTTTAATAAATTTATCCAAATGCTCCGTTCCGGTCTCTTTGCTGCCCCTGAATCTGACGTTGACGGTTCCCTGCTGCTGCTCTTTCGGGCCGACAACGAGCATAAGGGGTAGCCTTTCGTTGTGAGCTTTAATAATTTTTGCCCCTATTTTTTCATCTGTCAGGTCAATGCCGCAACGAAGCTGCGCCTCTTTCAGGCTGTTGTGAATCTGTTTTGCATAATCGTTGGTTTTCTCGCTGATGGTCAGCAACCTTACCTGCTCAGGCGACAGCCACAATGGAAACTTCGCAGCATAATGCTCTATTAAGATACCGATGAAACGTTCGAAAGAGCCGAGAACGGCCCTGTGAATCATAACGGGCGTCTTCTCGGTGTTGTCGGTGTCGGTATAGACCAGGCCGAAACGCTCCGGCATAGAGAAATCGAGCTGAATAGTGCCGAGCTGCCAGGAGCGCTTGAGACAATCTCTTATGTGGAAATCTATTTTTGGCCCGTAAAAAGCTCCGTCGCCCTCGTTTACCTTGTAGTCAATATTGCGATGTTCGAGTGCAGCCTTGAGGGAATCTGTCGAGGTCTGCCAGATTTGCTCCGAGCCGATATGCTTCAGCGGCATCGTGGAAAGCTCGATATTGAAATCCTCGAAACCAAAGGCCCTGTAAATCTCAAAGGTAAGGTCAATGACGCCGATTATCTCAGATTCAATCTGCTGTGGTGTGCAGAAGATATGGGCATCATCCTGTGTAAACTGCCTTACCCTGAACAGGCCGTGCATAACACCGCTTGCCTCGTGACGATGAACGAGACCGAGCTCGGCAACGCGCTTTGGAAACTCGCGATACGAATGCTTTCTCGATTTATAAACGAGGCACCCGCCCGGACAGTTCATCGGTTTTATCGCATAGCTGGTGCCGTCGATTTCACTGAAATACATATTTTCCTTGTAATTGTCCCAGTGCCCGCTTTTATGCCAGAGCTTTTCGTTCAGGATGATGGGTGTTCTTATTTCCTCGTATTCGTATTTATTGTGTACACTCCTCCAGTAATCCACAACTTCGTTCCATATAACCATACCTTTGGGGTGGATGAAAGCGAAGCCGGGGCCGGCCTCATTGAAGCTGAAAAGGTCGAGCTGTTTGCCGAGGACCCTGTGGTCCCGCTTTCTGGCCTCCTGAAGTCTGTTGATGTACTCGTCGAGCTCTTTCTGTGTAGGCCAGCACGTGCCGTAAACCCTCTGCAGCATTTTTTGAGTCGGGTCACCGTGCCAATAGGCACCGGCTACTGACATAATCTTAAAGCTGCCCACCCTTGCCGTGCTGGATATATGCGGGCCCCGACACATATCCTCAAAGCCGTCACCGTGTGTGTAAAAGCTTATAACGTCACCGTCGGCGCGGTTTATATTGTCTGTCTTATATTTGTCGGAGGCCATTTTGGCCAGTGCCTGCTTTCGGGTCATCTCTTTTCTGACGAAAGGAGTGTCGGCATCGACTATTTTGTGCATCTTCTGTTCTATTCTCTCGAAATCATCGGGACGAATAGGCTCATCAAGGTCGATATCGTAATAGAAACCATCTTCAACGGCTGGCCCATAAACAAGCTTTGTGCCGGGCCAGATTCGGCATATGGCATCAGCCATTATATGGGCACAACTATGCCGCATAACGTCAACAGCTTCGGGGTCGTCTGTTGTGATGATTTGCAGCTCAGCATCGTTATCGATGGGGGTATTCAGGTCGGAAATTTTACCATTTATTTTGGCTGCGATGACCTTTTCCAGAGGGGCAGGCCCGAATTTTTCGGCAATTTGCTTTGGTGTCGTCTTATCTTTCACTTCCAATATACTGCTGTCGGGCAGTGTTATTTTCACCATAAATCTTTATCCGATATCAGTTACTCAATTAATCGCCAGCTCCGGTAATTTATCCAGATACGAGCTTATTGTCAATACTATTATAAGAATTGGTTCCCTGAGGATGTATGTAAAATTTAGTTTTTCATAGAAAAACCGGTTGCCAGCAAAAATAAAATGTGTTATTATTAATATTAAGATTTTTTTAATTTTTGGCTATTTGCGGAGATAAAGTTACGAGTGCAAACAGCAGCGGTCTTAAAAATGTTGGTTTTTTTGCTGCCTAACTCAGCTTTTTCAGCGGCTGCCTCAAACAGCAGCGCAATAACCGCAACAATCCTGGCTTTTAACCCTATAAAGCTGATATTGCTCATTGGATATGTGTATCTGTGTCTTTATATTGTCCAGCGTCTTCAATTCAGCCGGCTTGTGCCCAAAAATTATAAAACGGCTGCTAATTTAGTCGCTCTTTTTTTCGGCCCGTTCTTTTTCGCCGTTCTCGTAACAGCGGATGTCATTTTTAACTATAGCGGCACAAACATCGGGACCACGGGAAGATTAAAAGAGAAGCTGCACAACACGTTCACGAAACTGCAGTCTATGGATTTCAGCCCTTCTGTCGATTCCGAGATAACGCTGATGAGCTCGTCGGGCAAGGACCTCAAAGAGGTATTCGGCCACGGCCGAGGCAAAAAGCAGGACCGTCATATCCTGAATCTGACCGAGGAGATTGTTTTTGGTGCCCTCTCCGAAAAGGCAAGCGACATTCTTATAGACCCGAAGAACGATTCCACTTATTCGGTCCGGATGCGAGTTGACGGCATGCTGAGACTGATTAACGAGCTTGAGTCGGACAAGTGCCAGGCGGTCATTAACAGCATTAAGGCTGTTTCCGGAATGGATATTGCCGAGAAAAGAAGGCCTCAGGATGGGGCGTTTTCCGCCCAGGTGGCTGAGCGGATTTACTCTTTCAGGGTCGCAACCGCCGGGGTCGTCAACGGCGAGAAACTGTCGATAAGAGTCCTCAACTACAACGCAGGTACATTCAAGCTCAAAGACATCGGCCTGGTACAAAAACAGGCTGCAATAATTAAAGAGTACATAGCTAAACCTTCTGGAATGATTCTGATGTGCGGTCCGACAGGCAGCGGAAAGACAACAACGCTGTATGCGATGCTAAACCAGATAGACCTTTTCACCCGGAATGTTATCACGGTCGAAGACCCGATAGAATGTGTCATGCCAAATGCCAGCCAGATTGAAATCAACCCCAAGGCTGACATTACATTCGCCAAGAGTCTGCGGAGCATATTAAGGCAGGACCCCGATGTGATTTGTGTAGGCGAGATAAGAGATGATGAGACGGCATCGATAGCGCTTCGGGCCTCGCAGACAGGGCATCTTGTTCTGGCGACGATACACAGCCACAGCAACGCATCAACGCTGGTTCGCCTGATTGACCTGGGTGTATCACCTCTTTTGATAGCTTCGGGACTCAGCATTATGGTTTCGCAGAGATTGATACGCATCCTCTGTAATAACTGCAAAATCCCTGCAAAGCTGAGCCACAGCCAGATGGAAAGTTTTCGGCAAAGAAGCCTGGACTACACCCACATATATAAAGCCGCAGGCTGTGAACAATGCGCGAATTCCGGCTATCGTGGAAGGACAGCTATTTTCGATATGCTTATTCTCGACAATAACTTGAAAGATTCGCTCTCGAACAACAGGCTGCCTTTAACCGAGATGAGAAATCAGGGCGACCAGAGGGGAAAGTCCAATTTGCGCAAAGAAGCCCTTAGAAAGGTATTCTCGGGCATAACGAGTATGGAAGAAATAGACAGAGTACTGGGATAGCAGTATCTATACAGGTTTATGAAGGTTGGACACCAGAGCGTGCAGGCAGGATAAATATGGTAAATTGTATTTTCTGGATAGGCATATTATTCGGTGCACTATTTGTGTACATAGGGGTGAAAATCGGCTTCTATGAGACGTGGGTGCTGCTGTTTAATCTTGTGATATCGATTTATCTTGCCGTTTTTTTAAGGCCCGTAATCGAGCACTTCATACCCCCTGCCACTGACACGAGTTACGGTGATTCCCTGATTATGCTGGCTGTTGCGATTGGTGTCTTCGTGCTTTTGTACGGTATATCTTACGTATTCTTTTCAAGCCAGTTCAATGTGCCGGTTCCGCGGATACTCGATGTGGTCGGCTCCGGATTTTTAGGCTTCTGGGCAGGCCTGCTTATATGGAGCTTCGTTATTGTCATAATATCTGTTATGCCGATATCCGGAAACAGCCTTTTGCAAACAGTCGGCTTTACAAAGCAATTTCAACAGACAAACGTCTCATATATGAGCTGGTGGACCAATAAGGTTAACAATCTCGTTTCGTTCGAAAGCAATTACCTGTCCACGGAAGAACTGTTAGACGAGATTTACCAGAGGGCTGAACAGAGGAAGCCAAAAAAGATACCGCTGAAAATACCCGAACCGGCGGAACCCAATGAGCCTGCAGATTTGACCGGCCGGAAAGAGATTATAACCTGTCCCGATATCGCAGACCAGAACTCTCTGAGCACCGGGAAAAATGAAATGTCGGTCGAAGACGAGCTGGAATGAAGCTTAGCTTTTTGCCTGGTCGAGGATAAGGTCCTTGACCTTCCTGCTCGGCAGATTAAAGGCACCATAAGCGGCAGCGGCGGCACCTCTCAAATCGCCTTCGGTATCCTGAGAGCTTACAAGTGAGTAAATAGCATCTATCAGTTCGACGTTAAGCAGATTAGCATTAACTTTGGCTGACGTGGCAAGGGAATTGAAAGCTGCTATGCGAACTTCCATAGAGTTTCTCTCATCAAGCGCCATTGCCGCTATTGTCCTCTGTGCATCAGCGCTGTTCAGATATGCCAGGACCTGTCCCGCAAGGATTTGAAGCTGCTGGCGATTGTCTTTTGTCGCGCTTATCAGTGCGCTTTGTGCACCTGCCAGGCTGATGACTTTGTTGCGGCTACCAGCTATGTTAAGCATAGCAGCAGCCGCACGGAGTGCATAGCTGTCTGCAAGCTGCTGCGGCCAGTCCTGCAAATCTTCTATTCTTCTTTCACTTTGGTCAAGAGCTTCGGCAAGGTTCTCTGTAACGAGCTTACTCTCAGCGAACTCGATAGTCGGCCCTGCGGTTGCTATGGCAATAGCTGCGCTGTATCTTACGGCCCTGTCATTATAGGAAAGGGCCTGAATCAGCGGCTGGGCTATACCGAGATGATAAAGCAGTGACTTCTCACCGGCAATTTTTGCAAGGGCCTCGATTGCTCCGAGCGCGACATAGTTGTCTTTGTCCTCTAATGCTCTTGCCAGCGCCTGATGAAGATATTCCGGCCCTGCCGTCGTCGCATAAGTCATAGCGTCCGGATGCTCTGCGCCGAAATAACTCGGCATTGCAACGCCTGTTGATTCTGCTTTGAAGAAGGCGGCAATCCACAGGCCGATAGCCTGCCCGAAAGAGGCATCCGCCCTCAACGACCATTCACAGCATCGCATAACCATCAGCTCAAAAAAATAACTCTTGTCAACCTCAACCCTCACGAGCCTGTTTTTGCCGGAATCCCAGAACCAGATATTTGCGAATTCCGCTTCTATTACAGGGCTGAGGGAATCTGCATGATAGTAATAATTCTCGCCAAGATTGTAGAAAAGCACAGCAGCAGGCACTGCGAGAGCGGATGGGTCTATTCGTTTTATGCTTTCCCTCGCGAGCTCTCTTAGCTGAGCTGCTTTATCATTTTCGACAACATATTTCAAATACGCCAGAGACTGGGGATACTCAATCTGCCCGAGAGTCTCTATTATTGTTGCCTTGACGGTAACATTATCAATCTGTAAAGCTGTGCCAAGCGGCCTGATAGCATCTCTGCCGATTTTGGGAAGAGCCCTGATTATATCTGGCCATTCCGCTTCTCTGGATGGGTCGGTCAGCGCATCTATCATATACATTATCGAGTACTCACCGGCGTCCTGCAATCTCATTACCCCGTTAAGCCAGCCTCTGCTGCCGCTGCTCAGCCTTTTTATCTCCTCTACGATAATCTTCGGGTCGCGTCTGCGGATGAATCTTCCCTTTTCAATCATTGCGACTATCTGTGAACTGAGCTCAGCGAGCTGGCTGTCATGCTCATTCTCTTTTGCCTTGCGCAGGATAATATCGCTCTGCTGAATGGCTGAGCTGCTCTCAAGCAGTTGAACGGGGTCTGGATTACTCGCGATTATCATTCTCGCTGTGCCTTTCGCCAGGTCGAGACGGCCTATCCTCAAATAATGTAAAAAGTCTCCGAATTGCTCGTCAACATTTTGATTGTTTGCGGTTTCAGCGAAAAGCGGTGATAAGCATACGAAAAATAACACGAAAACATAAACAAAGGATTTTCTACCAAGCATTAAAAACTCTCCAAAAGTCTTTGCATTTCCAGAACCATAACCCGGCCGAAATAAATAAATTTCAGCATTTCAGCCGACCCTAACCCTCAAAAATGGTGTCTATGAGCGGTTTTTATCGAACACGAGTATAACTTATTACCAAGTTTATTGTCGTCTTAGATGCTTATATACTATAGAAAAATACCTATTCTGTCAATAAAAAAACGCTCATCACAAAATAGAGCGGCTGGGAATTATAGGCAAATGACTTGAAATACAGAGAATTCTTCTTTAGCAGACAATAATAACATTATAGGACATTCACTTAGCCTTCATTAATTTTGTGCTTCTCAAGCCAGCTTGTGACCCATTTTATGGCCTGCTGCTTTGTCTGCAGAGTATTTTCGAGCTGGGCTATGTACATTTCCTCAGCCAGCCGGCCAAGCAAAGGTCCCGGACAGGCACCTGATTTGATTAGCTCGTGGCCGTCTAATAAAGGCTTGGGCCTTAATTCGACGTCACCTAATTTTCTGATTCTTCTTCTCAGCTTAACAAGAGAACTGATACTCTTATTCTCCGCCCTCTGTACTGCCCGCTGCAGCTCGTAAAGGTCTCGAAAATACGGCTCTGAAAGTATGAGCTTTAATTGTGCAAGTGACATTTTATCGTCAAGCAATTTGCCTCTGTTAGTAAGCAGAAATCTTATGTGCTTTGTCTGATTTCTGCTCAGTTTGAGAATCTTTATTCTTTCAATTGCAAACTCCGTCGAACATCCGACGAACAAAGCCGACAGGGCAATGGCGAAATTGATTTTCTTCTTTAATCTGTTCAGAACCTTAATAGCCAGGCTTATTTGTTCCGGGGTAAGGCCGGGGAAGATTTGCTTAACCAGACCTGCTTTTTCCATCAGCCATAAGCCGTCGGCCCTGTTTGGGTCGGTCAGTATGGCCTCCAATTCCATACATATACGTTCACCGCTGATTTTGCAAATTCTATCTGCGTATTTGCAAATGGCAGAGAGTGTACCGGGTTCTATTTCGAAATCGAGCTGGGTCGCAAAGCGGACCGCCCGCAGCATCCGCAAATAATCCTCGGCAAATCGTTCCTCCGACCTGCCGATTGTTCGCACAATTTTCCTTTTCAGGTCAGCCTGCCCGTCAACGAAATCAATGACCTTTTTTTCCAGCGGCTCATAAAACATCCCGTTTATCGTAAAATCCCTTCGCGCTGCATCCTCAGCGGCATCTGTAAATCTGACAGCTTCTGGATGTCTGCCGTCCTCATAATCTGCTTCGGCCCTGTACGTTGCAACTTCAATTTGTTTATCACCGAACAGAACAATAACGACTCCGAATTTTGCACCGACCTTCAGTGTCCTTTCGAACAATTTTATGATTTGCTGCGGCCTTGCATTTGTTGCAATATCATAATCCTTTGCCGACCTGCCTAAGAGCATATCGCGCACACAGCCGCCGGCCAGCAACGCCTCAAAACCGTTGCGGTGTAACGTTTTTATTATCTTTATTGCAGCCTGTTTATTTGTCATCTTTCGAACGCACCAAAATCGTGACAGCCATTTTACCCCATATCCGTCGTTTGGCTACCTTAAAAGAGCCGTACCTTTGCAGCAGCTCTGTTTTTTTATTTGTTCTTACCACGATAGCAGCATTGCCGGCCGCCTGCTGCTCCAATAAGTTAAAAAGGGCTGCAAGCTGCGATTTCGCACCAACGTCATCTGTTAGCCTGTAAGGCGGGTCAATAAAAACAAGGTCGTAGAGTTTTTTCTTCGAGCCGGTAACGGCACCAATCTTAAAGGCATTTGCCGTGATAACTTTCGATTCTTTTTCAAAGCCAACCTTCGCAATATTTCTTTTAAGCTGAGTCACTATTTCCTTATCTTTTTCAACGAAGCAGACAAAATCGGCTCCCCTGCTGAGGGCTTCGAGTCCGAGTGAGCCGACGCCGCAAAAAAGGTCGGCTACAATTCTTCCCGCCGGCAAATCGTATTTGTAAAGAACGCTGAAAATTGATTCCTTGACCCTGTCGAGAATCGGTCTTGAGGCTTCGCCTTTAGGGCTGAAAAGCTTCATCCCTTTTTTTGTGCCGGCTATAATTCGCATTGCGATAATATATTAAAATCGAGACCGATAAGCGACTGTTTTTTAACCGCGGATTTGCGCAGATTTTCACGGATTTAAACAAAAATAGATTGTCTTCTTTCATTATTTAACGATACAATATTTCCCTAAGGTCGGAGATAATCACCCTTTTGTCCGTCAACATTGCTGTCTGGCAGACGATTGAAGAAGCAGCGGGAACTTCTTATACTGGCAGAAACAGTCTGTGTTTCCCGTTTTATGCAGACTGTATAATTATTGTTGGGCGAAAAAGATGAAGATCAACAAGAGCACTCGTCACGCCAAGATCATCGGTGATTTTGGTGAGGCTCTCGTATGCAATTGGCTGTCACGGTCAGGTTTCGAGGTCACTATAGTTGATCACACTGGGATTGATGTACTTGCCTACAATTCAGAGACAAGGAATCGACTCGGTATTTCGGTGAAGTATAGAACAAGGGTAAAAGGTACCGAGGCCACCTCTGTTAATATATTCTCGTATCAGAAAGGGAAGAACGATAGGCAAAAGGTCATTGATGCCTGCAAGGCATTCGAAGCCGAACCGTGGATAGCAATCTATGTAGAGTCTTCCTACTGTGCCGATCTATTTTTGCTCAGTCTCGAAAATTATGACAATGAATATCGCGCCAACCAAAAGCGGGCGATTGATGGTTGGAAAATGGGGCAAAAATATAGAAAAAGATATGAGGATGACCCTCGAGTCCGGCATATTAGAATGGATTTCTCTGGAAGTTCGTGGGAATGGTAGTAAAAGAAGCAACCGCTAACAAGGCGCTCAAGCAGGACGCCCGCCTCGTGGGCACCCTTAGCTCAAGCGTTATGCCGCGATACAGCGAAAGGGTTTTCGGTGAAGAAAATAGTACTCATATCATGTGTGAGCAAGAAACGAGCGGTTAAATCCAGAGCCGCCGAACTGTATACCAGTACACTCTTCAAACTTAATTTACAGTATGCCAGGAAACTCAAACCCGAT
Organism: uncultured Pirellulales bacterium; assembly: GCA_964464635.1. Lineage (GTDB taxonomy): Bacteria > Planctomycetota > Phycisphaerae > Sedimentisphaerales > Anaerobacaceae > CAYLMG01. The sequence continues at coordinate 21,573 of CAYXGT010000037.1, forward strand.
GCTATTTTCATATTGTCTGCAAAGCACGGATTGGTTGCTCTCGATGATGAAATCGCGCCGTATGATGTGACTCTGAATAAGACGAAAGCTGATGAAAGAAAAGTATGGGCCAATAAAACAATAGAGCAACTTCGATTACACGCTGATTTGCAGCATGATCATTTTATTGTCTTGGCTGGAGAACGTTATCGGCAGTACCTACTTCCTCACTTAGAGTCTTATGAAATTCATCTTAAAGGGCTTCCGATCGGCAAGCAATTACAATATCTCAAGAAGCAGGTGTGCGATGAGTGAAGTCTGTGTTTGGCGTTTTATATAGACTGTATAATCGTTGTTGGCGATACAAAGGATATGATGACATCATTCTCTCAGTGGATAAAATGGACGAAAAGAAATGATCTCCTGCAACTTCAATATCCGGGGGTCTATGCAATTGCCCTGTCAGAAAAAGATATTTCTGGGACACCCTTTTCATGGTGTTCCGAAATAATCTATATCGGTATGACAAACGCTAAAGGTGGTCTGAAGTCACGTCTTGGTCAATTTGAAAACACGATCATTGGCAAAGAGGGACACGGTGGCGCCTGCCGTGTCCGCTTCAAACATCAAGACTATAGCAAACTTGTTTCAACTCTTTATGTTTCTGTCTGTCCTCGCAAATGCAACGTCCAATCGAATGCCCCAATGGATCTTCGCATCATGGGAGATGTTGTTAAGTTTGAATACGAGTGTTTTGCTGTCTTCGTGGAACACTTTGGTAAGTTGCCAGAGTTCAATGACAAGAAGCTATCACCCAAGAAATAGGAACCGCCAACAATTGAATGGACAAGTATTTTTCAAAGCCGCGATTCGCTTGCTTTGGAAAAACTATTATTCAGAACGTTAGTCCCTCTCTTTTTTCCGGTGAAATAGCAATAAGAATCCATCGATGAACCTGCAGGCGAGCACTTCACGGGCTTAAAACGCCGTTTTTAAGTCAAAAACAGCTATTTATATATTTACAACAAGGCACTATAAGCCTACATCGTGGCAAAGTAAGCGTGACTTGAGCCAGATGAAGCGTAATGTATGGTAGGTGAAGTGTTATCTGCGAAAGATGAAGCGTGATATGCGACGGATGAAGCGTTATCTGTCACAGATGAAGGGCACTGGGCGGTTCGGAGAACAGGCGTGAGAATATGAAAAGTCAAGTAACCAGAAGGGACGAATCCGCCATAGGCGGACAAGTCTGCGGTTAAAAAAGTCGTTAATATTTCATTTTGTCAAAGGTGCTTAAAAATTAAAGCAGCAGATTTTGCATTTGAATGGCAAAGGCGTGAAATTTCTCAGCGTTCTTTGCGCACTTTGCGGTGAAATAATCAGTACAATCAGCGAAATCAGCGATTAGTTCTTTTTGATTTACCAGATATGAGCTACTAACTTACGGTGCGAGAAATGCGTCTGCTTCACAGGAGGGAGTTTCACAGCCGCTATAGGAAAGGATATTTTGAAGTGTAAAGATATCGTCCTTTTCTACCCCGATGAAACGGGTCTTTACAAATTCGACATGGCCATCACAAAACAGAATATTCTGGCCGCGACGGCGATGATTGTTGCTGTTAAGATTTTCAAGTTCTTTATCAACCTGAATTGCAAACTGCTCAAGGTCTTCGGGCAGGTTTTCGAATAGCGGATTCATATCGGAAAGCATAGGCTTGCTGCTCTGGTTGGTCTGGGCCGGCGTTTTATGGCATCTGATCCTGAAGCTGTAGCTTATATGGTTTCTTGATGGAAAATCGTAATATTGCTCGACCTTTGTCGTTTCGTAAACTACCTTTTTTGATTGTTTGCTACCCGGGCATACGAAGTCAGCAGGCTTCTCGATATAGCCGCCTTTTACAAGGAGCCAAATATGCCGCGTATTTGACTGGTATTCCGGGCTTTTGGGATTCGAGCCGACCTTCCACCACGGTGCACCGTCTATGGCAGCTACCAAAGGCATTTGGCCATCGTTATCGTTCTGGTAGCTCATCATTGCCTGGCCTATGCGGTACAACTGAGACTGGCAGTTGGCCTTATTGCGGGCGTATTGAAGGGGTGAAAAATAGATGCCGGCAACCAGTACGATTACAGCCGCTGTTGACAGTACGCGGGCAAAGTTTCGCCAGAAGGTTCTCGGCTGTGCTGCTTTACGTGCCTGTTCTTCGGCTATAAGCTGTTCCAGCCGGAGCTGGCTCGAGCGGGCAGTGTCTTTTAGCCTTGAAATCGTGATTTCTTCTAATTCTTCCGGACAGATTTCTTCCTGAAGGGTATTGAGGGGTGAAATTGCAGTCTTGATTTGTTCAACAAGCTCAGCGGCCTGCGGATTTGAAAAAACCAATTGTTGGGCTTCTGCGGCCTCCTGTTTTGTGCTGATGCCTATGCAATAGTCAAATAGCTGTTGTTTTTGCTCAATTGTCAATTCTGTCATTTGGTCTTCGTACTCCCGATTGATGCCTTCCAGTCTTTAGTAAAACGGTGAACTGCTGTATGGAGCCTGCTTTTAACAGTACCGATAGGTATACTAAGAATGGATGCCATTTGTTTGTATGAAAATTTATTAAAATAGGACAAAATCAGTATTTCTCGAAGGTTTTCCGGCATATTTGCTATAACCTGTCTAACCCTTGTTGCGGTTTCATTTCTTGCCATATGGTCATATGGAACTACCTTGTCCGAGGTAATCGAATTTAATACGTCGTCGAAAGACATTTGTTCACTGTCGGCTACGGTTCCTATTGTTAATGCAGTACTTCTCTGCTGCTTTCTGAGTGCGTCTTTTGCCTTATTAGCGGCTATTGTGAACAGCCAGGGCCTTAAAGGCCTTGAGGTATCGAAGTTTTCCCTGCTGGTAAAAATCTGCAAAAAAGTTTCCTGAAATATGTCTTCTATCAGGCTCTGGTCGTTCAAAAACCGCCTAAGGAATGCATAAAGACCGTTTTTGTAGCGTCTTATGATTGTACGAAAAGCGGCATCATCGCCGGCAGTGAACCGTGCGTAAAGGTCAGCATCATTCTGATTGTTTATAACTGATTTCATAAGCCAGCTTTATGAATCTTAAAATCAACGCTTCCTACTATATACATCGTCTAACAATAGCAAATAACAATAAAATGGCCGATAAAAAGTATTATAAATTATTTGTTGATAAAACCAAAACTTTAATTTCGCCTGTTTAGAAATGTAAAATGCGAAGTGAAAATTTTTAAAAACCTGCCCTTATCTTTAGTTCAATAACAAGAGAAACCTCATTTTTGATAGCGCCAGAAGGGAGTAAATGAACACCTGGTTAGGCGGGACCTATAGCGCAGATTACCCAAGGCACAAGTTAAGCAGATTTTCAACACAAATGTTCTAAGTTACGAATAGAGGAAAATTATATATTAACTTCCATACCGCGTAATTATCATAAGCCAATATTTTGTATTTAGTTATAAATGTCGATTTTCATTGCCTTACTTGAAATAACAACCATGACGACGGTTAATTTAAGCTCATTTATAAATGTAAATAATTTTCTATGACTAAGAAATAAAAAAAGGGCCTGTCTCTATAGTGAGACAGGCCCAATATCTATGAACACTAACCGC
>CAYXGT010000038.1:0-24418 GCA_964464635.1 uncultured Pirellulales bacterium
AAGAAAAATTCTAAAAAATACTTGAAATCTAACACAGCCGCTCTGTGGCTAATTATTTTTTTCTTCGAGTTTCATCTCTGTTATCTTCACGTACGGCGTCAGTGTTTGTCCATCCACCGGCTGCTTATGTATTACTCGCACGACGTCCATCCCCGAGATTACTTTGCCGAAGGCTGCGAAACCCTGGCCATCGGGATTTCTTTTTCCTGCGAAATCAAGTTCCGGCTGGTCCCCCACGCATATCGAAAATTCCGAATCCGCTGTTCCCGGCCCCCATCGTGCCATCGAAAGTGTCCCGTTAAGGTGTTTTACGCCGGTTTCTTTTGTCGTTTCGTGTCTTATCATTGGCAGCTTCGCGGGATGGTTATCTTCATACAGGCCGCCCTGCAGGACCTGTATTTTGACCTTATCATTTGGCTGATTATCCATTCGCACAGTTCGGTAGAATACTGCGCCGTCGAATCTGTTTTCTTGTACATATCGTAAGAAGTTGCCTGCAGTTACCGGTGCCTTATCGGTGAAAAGCTGTGCTTTTATATCACCGAATTCGGTTTTCATTACAACTATCGGCCTTTCGCACTGACAGGCGCAGCCAACACAAACCCCCAAAATCACAACCAAAACCAGCTTTTCAAATATATTCATTAAAAATCCTTTCTTTCCTTTTACAGTAAGGTGTATTTGATCTTTTGATATTAATTTTATTATATTCTTAGTTCAATAATGTGACACGTCAAATTCTGGACTGTATTCACAACCTGTTAGTCTCAACCATTGCCCCGATAGCTATAGCGAGGCGGCGGTAAGCTGAAGCCTTCGAACAAGGCGCCGGCTCAGCCTTAATCTCTGTTCCAATAATGTCAGCCTGCTTGTCTGATTTTCTTTCTACTATTGCAAGATACGAACCATTGTCCTTAAGGTATAAACCTTCAAGAATACTAAACTTTTCTTCGCCCCCGATTGCTTCTTTTGCCAACATTTCAATTTCATTTTTTCTCTGTGTTGTGCCTGGTATTTTTTCTTCGCCGAGTATAACTGTATCGATGTCAATAGGTTCTCTTCGTTTGATCCAGCAATAACCTATTTGCTCCAAACGCAGCTCTTCCAATGATAAATCGCTTTTATCTACGTAAGTCAGGGATTCTCCATCAATAACGTAGTATTCATCATCCTCGTCGGAAAATTCGTAAACATAAAATTCACGTTCGTTGGCATGGAAACTACCTTTATCTTTTAGCACGAAAGGCCAATTTTGGGAGATTTTACTTTCGTCTTCCTCCAAGTCTTTTCCGAATTCGTAGAATAAGTATTCATTTATTTCTTGTAGCGAAGTTGGCAGCATAGATATACTCCTATTTCTTAAAGATTATCTTCACTATTTTTGTTTCACTGGAGATTTGGTGTGTCTGATGTCTTTGCCTGCTCCTCTTTCAGGACTTTTATCGCAACGAATCCCTGAATCATTACAAACAGTATCAGTATTCTAAAGACAATAATAGCTATCAACAACACAGTTGGTATATTGCCACGGAATATAATTGCCAATAACAAATCTATAATAACCATTCCGACAGCGATTGACAAGGCTGTCATTGACTTTCGCATTATGAAAATTGCAAGCACAAAAAAAACACATCCTATCACAACAGACCATATCCCACCTGTAGGTAGGTTAAATGATGTAGTTTTTAATAATGAACCCGTTAATCCAAATACAATATTCGCACCTGCAATAAAAAATGTGATTTTGTAAGCCATACTTAATCGTTTTTCCGGCTCAAGGCCTGGTATTGTTAAAGGCCGGCCATCTTTGAGAACACTTGGAAACGGCAATGTCTTTTTCCGTTCCAGTTGGACCTTCAAACTACTTCCATCTTCAAGATTAAATTCCTTTCCTTCCCTGAGTTGTTCGTAGCCATCTATCCTGCCGATTTCATTATCATCCAGCCGAACCACGGTCTCTTTGAAATTTCCTTTCCAGGAAATTGTGAGTCTCTTCGGCCCGCCTTTTTCCAGGGCATAACTGATTTTTGACATTACGTTGTCTCCTTGCGGTTAAATGCTGTTGGTATTTAATATATATATTTCATATATTTCTATGGAATTATGATATTATCATCGGTTGCCACACCGTGTTCCGATGCTCTATGTATTATTTCCGACAATGCCTTTTCTACCATATCGTTTACCGGTATGCGTATCAAATCTCCTTCGGGTTTGGTAAAACATTGAAGCTCATATTCAGGGAAACCATGCCTGTCTTTTCCCGTCTCAGCGATTGTAATATAAGCGAGCGAATCGAAATCCACTCTTGTTTCAGTTGGTGAAAGCCAAAAGCCGGTTCGATTATAAAAATTATAAGGCGTCACAACCAATCGATGAGTAAAAGAAGTCGGAGCAGTGAAAAAAATGACTATCGTCAATGCGAAGAGTACAACACTTATAAATTTGAAGAACCGTCCCGGTTGCATTAAGCATACAATGCCAGCGACGAAGATAATGACACCTAAAGCACACGGAATTATAGAAAAAAATAAAGATTGGTGATACACAGTACTGTTCCCATCCTTAGTCATAAGGATTTCGCCTGAACCGATTATTTTGATTAAGAGGAAGAGAATGATGCATGTTGCTATTAAAACTCGTGCAATCCACATTTGTGTACGATTTGCAGGTATTTTAAAAGTTGTGTTGTCTTCCATATTTTTCAAAATCCGATGATTTTCTCTCTTTGACTGATGATTATATTGATTTTTCGACATATCGGCAATTGTTTTATTTTTTTAGAAAAGGAAATCGGCGAATAAATACAACCCCGCACCTATTTGACTCATTCCAGGGTAAATAAAAAGAGAAATGAGCAATTGGTAATTTGCAGCATTTGTCGAAATTGATGCGAAGCAAATAGGTGCGGGGCTAACCGAAAAAGACAATGGATTCCCGTTTTCACGGGAATGACAGGACCCTCACCGCAAGCGGCGAGGCTAACCAAAAATTGGAATCATGTTATCCTCCATAAGGAGTCCCAAGGACGGTCTGAGAAGAATCGGTACCATTACTTCAGTTAAAGATTTTATATATTTTTTTCCGATGAAATACATACAGGGCAATGAAACAGAAGTTGCGCAGCTTGTTATAAACAAAATAATTATAGGACTTTGTAGGCGATTGTTATGTCTGGTAATCAGACAGCGGCTATCAGCAAGAAATTATCGTCCTTTGCCATCGGAAAGCACGTAAATGCTTTTCTTACATACCTTTACGTCGAAGCCGGCCTATCACAGAATACGATTTTGGCGTACGGCAGGGACCTGAAAAACTTCCTTGAATTCTGTAACGACCCTAAAATAAAGAACTTACAGCAAATCAATCCCAGGCTTATACAAAGTTATCAAATGGCCTTAACGAAGCACGAACGCTGCGAAACCACGATAAAGCGTTCTCTGGTAGCCATAAGGATGTTTTTACGCTTCTGCCGGCTCAATAAGCTTATTGATGACGATTTTAAGTCTATCCTTGACGGACCAAAATTATGGCAGAGATTGCCCACAGTAATCAATAAGGCCAAAATTTTCGAGTTTTTGGATACTCCTGACCCCAAAGAGGCTTACTACTGGCGGGACAAGGCTTTATTAGAATTGCTGTATGCCACAGGCGTGAGGGCAAGCGAGGTAGCCGGGCTGAAAATCTCCGATTTGAATCTCGATATCGGCTATATCCGCTGTATAGGCAAGGGCCGCAGAGAGCGGGTAATCCCCTTGGGCAAAACAGCTATAGCAGCAATAAATGATTATCTTTTGAACCTCAGGCCTAAACTCGCTACTGGCAAGGCAGGGTATAAAAATCAGGCCCCTGACGATAAAGGACCAGTTGCAAAAGGAAGAAAAGAGAAACAAAAATCGGATTCTCGTTCAGTTCAGGTGAAATCTTTAGCGGGTAAAAGCGACTATAATTATGAATCGTCGATAGTGAAAAATCAGGCAAAACCTGAAAAACGGGATTATAGAGCTGATTTTCTGTTCCTTTCACGAACAGGCAGGCCTTTAGGGCGTATTGAAGTCTGGCGGCTGATAAAGAAATATGCAGCTCGTGCGGGTATGCCGGAAAAGCTTACGGTCCACACGCTGAGGCATTGCTTTGCGACTCATCTATTGGCAGGTGGAGCCGACCTGCGAAGCATACAGGAGATGCTCGGGCATGTTGATATAGCTACAACGCAAATTTATACACATGTTGACCAGGAAAGGCTGAGAAAAATACATAAGCAATTTCACCCGAGGCCGTAAGACGATTATTGGATTAGTATTGTTTTAAACGAAGCTGAAATTTTTGAAAGGCTCAAACTGAAAAGATAACTGAAGCATTTTTTTACAGGGCAAAGAGAAAACAGAGGTGACTTTTTTGATAAAATTTGTTATAAGAAAAAAAGGCGGCAGGGAGGTCAACTTAAATGAAGTTTGGGGATGGAAATGACGAATAAATAAAGAGTCAAGCCATATTATCGGGATGGGCAGTAATGCATATAAAAAGGATTAACCTGTTCGCAATATTGATAATTTTTCTGATTTTCGGACCAATTTGCCCAAGTGAGGAAAAAACTAAGCAGCCGGTTGCACAGGCCGGCACGCAGCAGCTATCAGAAGGGCAGCTAAACATTAACAGGCTGGCTCTTCAGGAGAACAAGGATGAAAATATCAGACTTCAGGCGGCATCGTTGATATTGGAAGACGACTCAGAGGCTGCGAGAGGAATCCTTCTTGAAACGCTGAAAATGGAAAAGAACACAGCCGCCCGGATAGCGGTTTGCCGCGCGCTGAGCAAAAGCCGCACTGAGAAAAGAGAAATCAAAAAAAAGGAAGACTTTGTTATTCCTTTATTATCGATTCTCGTAACATCGCAGGAAACCAGCGAGGTAAAATTAGCGGCGGAGGCCCTTTTGATATTCGATTACAGCCAGATATCAACAAAGCTTAATATGATAGCTGCAGATGCCTCCTCACCGCTTAATGCACGTTTAAATGCCATATATGCATTGAGGTTGCGGTCGGATATTGATGCGATAATACAGCTTATCCGGCTTGCGGGTGACGCCGAGCCGAGTGTTGCCGCGGAAGCTGAAAAGGCACTGCAGTCAGTGGGCATATCCGTCGGAAGGGACGCCGAGTCTCGTGAAAGAATCATACAGGAGCTTCAGAGCAAGGGCAAAGAGAAGTTTCTGCAGGAAAGGCTCGTCCAGCAGAAATTGAATATGGACAACCTGGAAGTTAAAATCAGGTTCTGGCGGGAGCGTTATCTTGCCCTTCTTGATACCAGCTACGGTGCTATTACCGAGGATACGGAGAGGGGCAGGTTTTTATCGATGCATCTGGGTGACGCGGAGGCTGCAGTTAAACTGTGGGCGCTCGATAAGGTGAGCAAATGGCGGGCAGGTACGGGTCCGAAATCGAACATACCGGCTGAGTTAGGCCCTTCGCTGATAAAGCTGATATCGGATGCCGACAGGGCAGTTCGTCTGAAGACGGCCATATTATTGCCTGTGATAGGTGAACTGGATTCAGCAGGCCCGCTGGCTGAGCAGTTCAAGATTGAAACCGACCCGGAGGTTAAGGAAGAGATTCTGACGGCTCTCGGGTGGGCATGCTACTATGGCTCTTTGCCGAATGCTTCGATTAAAGTGTCTGGTGAATTAATAAGGCAAACGCTTCAATGGGCGCAGGAGTTTCTTGCCGGCAGCAATAGTAAAAAGGCGATAAGGGGTTCGGAGGTTATAGGAAAGCTTCTGGAAAATGCTAATTTGAGCGAGACGGAGGTTACACAATATCTCGGTTTGCTTGCGAGCAGATATATAGAGCAAAACAACAAAGGAGTTAATGAGCTTTGCGGCGAGCTTCTTGGCGTGATGTCGCGACTTTGCAGCAAAGGGGTCAACAAGGAAAGAGCAGCGGATGTTTTCAGGCCTTTATTCGAGGATGCCCTTAAGAGTGAGTCGGATACGCTTCGACAGGCTGCGGTTGACGGGCTTATTTATATTAACAAACCTGCCGCACTTGCCAGGCTGGGCCGGGGATTTAATAACGATGAGAATCCCGCGATAAGAAAGAAAATCATAACGCTTGCGGAAGAGATTGGCGGCAGGGAGGATTTGGTCTGGCTTTCGGAAAAAATTGGTTCCAACTCGGAGAGCAAACCAGCCTGGCAAGCGATGCTGAAGATATTTAAGCGTACCGATATAGAGACACTGGGAAGCTGGATTGACAGGCTTGATGCCAGGCAGAAGGAAGGCAAGCTGCTGGCCGAGCAGATGCTTTTGTTCCTCGAGACAGCGGAGGCAAAGACGGCGGCTGAGAAGAATGCACAGATGCTCAGGGACATTCGGGGCAGGATGGCCGGCCTTTATGAGAGCAGCGGTAATTACGAGCGTGCGGCGCAGTATTATGGCATATTGCTGAACAGTAATCCGGAGCCGGATGAGAAAGAAAAAGAAGTTCTTTTAGCAGAATTGCTTGATGTTTATCTTAGCTGGCCTAACATAGAGCAGGCCGAGCAATTGATAAATAATCGTGTTCTTGCAGGAGACCTTGAGCCTGGAAGTCAGTTTATTAATACGATTGAGTTCCACCTTATCAATCCTTCGGCGATCGATGATGCGAACAGCCTGTTGGAGCTGTTATGCCGGATGGAGATACCGCAAGACAGGCCTAAATGGTCTGAGCAGATACAGAAGTGGTCGGTGCAGTTTATAAAAAACCTGCCGGAACCTAATATGCCTGTGGACAAAGGCTGAGAAAACGGAGGACAGAAAACGGAGGACAGAAAACGGAGGACAGAGGACGGAGGACAGAACGTTCAACATAGAACATCGAACATTGAACTTGGAGAACCGAATGACGAACAAGGAATTTAGAAGAGTTTTAAGCCCTGAAGAGCGCTGGGCAAAAAGTAACAAGTCATAATTTAGAAAAGTCACTCAATACGCATTCACACGATATGAAATACGAGCAGCGAATTAAGTGCATAAATGTTATGGACTGCAACGAACGAAAGGGGTAAAACTCGCTTTTTTGTTGAGAGGATTTTGTAATTCTAACAAAAAGATTCGAACATATCGGCAGGTGGCTTTTCAGATGGAGAAGCTTTTTGCCTCTTGTAACGGTGGGTTTGTTTTTAGTTGCGCTGAGGGATTTTTCATACCCTTACGGCAGCCGCTATCTTGACCGTATCTGGGATAGCATATCTTTGGGCGTTGCTTTTTTAGGATTGGTTATTCGTATTATAACAGTCGGTTATGTTCCGAGGGGGACATCGGGCAGGACGACCAGCAATCCAAAGGCCAACGTATTAAATACGACAGGGATGTATTCGATAGTCAGGCATCCTTTGTATTTTGGCAACTTTTTCATATGGCTGGGCATTTCAATGTTTCCCCGTTCATTGTTTTTCAGCCTGTCGGCGGTTTTATTGTTTTTTCTGTACTACGAGCGAATAATATTTGCAGAGGAGAGTTTTCTTCAGGACAAATTCGGCCTGGAGTTCAGTGAATGGGAAAAGAGAACTCCTTTGTTGATACCTCGCTTTAAGAACTGGAGCAGGCCTGAACTGAAGTTTTCGTGGAAAATGGTACTTAAAAGAGAACACTCAGGCTTCTTTGCAATAATAGCTGTATTTACCTGCCTGGAGATAGCGGCAGACTTGTTCTATTTGGGCAAATTGCAGGTTGACCGGGAGTGGATAATATTGTTTGCATCAGGTTTGATTACATATATAGTACTGGTAAGTTTTAAGAAGGCTGGCGTTCTAAATGATGAGAACAGATAAGTCTGTCACGTATCAGTGCTGGTAAACACATAAGGATTTAAATAGATAAGAAAAAATGTTGGTCAGAATCGCTAAAAAACGTCTGCTTGTTTCGCGCATTTTTGGTTTATTAATTATTTTCCTTATACTGTTTACTGGTCACTCCTTTGAGCAGGGCAAGGTTGTGGATATTGTATTTGAGATGTCCGGGCTGCTTTTGCTTTCGATATGCAGTTTCGGTCGTTTATGGGCTCTTATATTCATAAGCGGCTATAAAAGTGATGTTCTTATTACGGAAGGGCCGTATTCAATAATTCGTCATCCTCTTTATTTTTTCAGTCTCATAGGGGCATTCGGACTGGGTCTGGCGTCTGAAAATGTACTGGTGCTTGTTCTTATAGTAGTCTTTTATATTTTTTACTATCCGTTTGCTATTTTAGCGGAAGAAGAGAAGCTGACGGCGAAATTCGGACAGGACTATGTTGAATATATGAATAGGACGCCGAGACTTTTAGCGAAGTTTTCACTATACAGAGAGCCGCACTCTTATAATATCACGGTCAAAAAGCTTGTCAAAAACTTCGCTGAAGCGATGCTGTTTATCTGGGCATTTATCCTGATGCACTTTGTCGAATTGCTTCAGGATTCGGGCGTGCTGCCGGTATTCTGGCGTGTACCCTGAAAGTCAAAAGAAGTAGAAAGATATAAGTCACAAGTCAAAGGTAAAATATTTGGAATTTTGAAAAATCACTCAATAGGCATTCACAAGATAAGAGCTACTTAATACGAATATCGGGTCGGCGGAGGTATTTCGGCTGGACTGTCAGCGCATCGGCGAATTTTCCCTGCGAGGCAAGTTGATAGCCTAAAAGGTGGATATTCGATGCTTTGGGCGGCCAGTATTTTTCATCGAGGAATTTTATACCATCGGCTTCGAAATTTTCTTTATAGTAAACAAGCCCCTCACCGAGCAGCCAGATGGGTTCGCCGCGGCCGGCGAACTTTTCTGTAAACTGCTGCGGTGACATTAAACAATCGTCGAGGATTTTGCTCCAGGGAAAGACTGTGTCCATTTCCGGTTCGAATTTGTAAGCGGCGATGAAGAACTGTCCTCTTTTTGCGTCTGTAACGGCTGCTATTTTGTCAATTTGGGTATGATTTTGTTTTATGTACCCGGTTGCATTTGCGGCTGTCGCGTCGAGGCTGTCCACGGTAACGATTTTGATTTTGTTGTTTGCGAGATAGAGGATTTTTGCGAGTGTGGCAGCGATTCTAAGGCCTGTAAAGCTGCCCGGGCCGAGCGATATGTAAATATGGTCGATTTGAGGCGGTTTTAACTCAAAACGGCTTAACAGCCCTGAGATTGCTGGAAAAAGCTCACTGCTGTGCTTTACAGGGGTCTGGAATGTGGTCTGGGAGAGCAGGCTGCCAGCCTGGGCGAGGGCGACAGAGCCGATTCGCCCGGAGGTCTCAACGGCGATAATTAATGGCTTTTTATTAGTAATTTTGCTCATAACAGACGGTTTTTTATGCCGATAAAACAATTTGAGACTATGCGAAGTCAAAAGTCAAAAACGTCGTAAGATATTACTATTGAAACAGGAATAAATCAAATATATCTACGTTTTTTTGAGAAGGAGCGTGGTTTTGAAAGAGGTGAGAATTTTGAGTAAGTTTTTATTGGCGGCGGCGTTACTGTTTCTGCTTTTTTGTCCGGATATTGCTTTTAGCGAGTCTATGGCGTTTGACAGCAGCGTATATGGCATCGAGATAGGCGGAATCGGCAAAAGAGAGTCTATACGCAGCGTGGCGAGCGAGCTTCTTGAGGTTGGCATAGAAGAGTATAAGCGGTCTTTATTCGGTTCAGCGGAAGAGAGCCTTCTTAAAGCAAAGGAATATAAGAGTTATCTTAGCGGCCAGGAACGAAGCCATCTGAACAGGTATCTGAAAAGCGCATCGGAAGCAGCGGTCAGGCGTAAAGGCGTTTTGGAACATATAAGAGCCGCCGATAAACTGGTCAGAGAAGGAAAGATAATAAGAGCCAGGGCTCATCTTAAGGAGATAAAAGGCAGCGAGCTGCTGACCGAAAGGGAAAAGACGTTTATAAAAGAAGCACTTAAGAAGATAAACCAGTGGCTTGCCGAATATCAAAAGCAGACCGAGGAGCTTTATAGCCGCAGTGTTGAGCTTTATGATACCGGCCAGCTCGAGAATGCCCGTGCCGGTTTTATCAAGGTCGCCCGCAGCGGGCTTTTGGCCAAGCTGGAAGGTGAGACTCCGGAAGATTATATTCATAAGATAGATTTGCTTGTGGGTAAAAGTGATGGGGCTTTTAGCAGAGTAACCGATGTTGAATTGTTTGAGAGACAAAGCGAACTCCAAAGCGGTTTGACCGTTAAAGAGGGTTTGCTCGGCGGCAGGGCGGAGTCAAGAATAAAAGGATTTCAGCGGCCTGAAGAAGCTTATATGGAGGCCATAAGCCGGAAAAGAAAACTCGTCGAAGGTTATACAAGAGCGGTGGTGACAGATTCTATGACCAAGGCCAAGGATTACCTGGATATAGGCAAGTTTTACAAGGCCCAGCAAGAGATAGAGTACGCTCAAAAGACTCTGGAGGAGAACCGGTTGTATCTGGGAGATGATGTTTTTATGCAGTACAATTCCCAGTTGTTAAAACTTGAGCAGCAGATAACGGAGGGGAGAAAAAAATGGCTGGGCGGCTTTAATGGTGACAGGTCACTTGAATTACAATAGTGCCGTTACAGCGGATTTTTTGAGCTGGTTTTTAGGGTGATGATTTTTTAAGTTTTGTCATAGTCTTTCTTTTTTTATCTTCAGCAGTATCCTCGATTTCAAATCTGTTGTTATTTTCAAGTTCATCTATACGATGTAATTGTGTGTTTGATAATCAGGTCTTTGGAAATCTTCAAATTCTGTATTGATGGAAGTATTTTACCCGGTAAAAAGCACTGTTTTGCGTGTGCCGGTTTGTATTGTATTTTTTTATTTGAGAGCGCTGAAAAATGCATTTTTTGGTATCAACATAGCCTATTTTGGCCTGAAAAAAAGTTTTTTTTAAGTCAGAGTTTTCCTATTTTAACATCGTAGTTTTTTAATATTATCGGGCAGTTGTGCATAAACCAATTTTTTGCTTGCAAGAAGGGCAATTTCTTAGTAAACTGCACAATCATAGGCGTCCCATCTTGAAGCTGAGGGTATTTTATGTGTTAATTTAAGTAAAGTTCACCTATTTTAGGCAGGAGGTTGATTTTGAAAAGGTCACGATATTCCATTAAACCGGTCGGAAAAATGTCCCTGTTAATCCTGTTGGCTTTTTTTCTGTTGTTTTCAGTTCCGGCTTTCTGTCAGCCTGGAGAGTCTGAGGGTTCTTCGACAGAATTAGATAAGCAGAAAACAGCACAAAACCTGGCCGAATATTTTATGCAGGCGGGACTTGAAGACTATCGTCAGGGCTATTATGAAAAGGCCGAAGAGACATTTCTCAAGGCGGCGGAGTACCGTCAATATCTCAGCGCGGACTCTCAGAGACGGCTGGATGAGTTACTTAAGATGTCACGTACAGCCAGGAGTGAGCGAGAGCGGATTCTCGGGATAATTCGGGAGGCAGACAAGCTTGTCACTGAAGGCAATCTTGTCGATGCGCGAGCGAACCTCGAAAGGGTACGATACAGTGAGTTTATGACGGTCGAGGAGCGCAACCTCATAGCAGAAGGCATCAAGAGCATCGATGCCCAGATAATTGACAGGCGAAAAGAAATTGCTCAGATTTTTAACCGCAGCGTGGAGTACTATCGTGCCGGCCGGCTCGAGATAGCGAGGGAAGGATTCAAGAGGATTGCTGGCAATAAATTATTGGTTCCGCCCGAAGGCCAAAGGCCGGAGGACTATATTGCCAAGATAGACGAGGCTCTGGCTAAAAAAGAAGGAACACTGCCGATAGAGAGAATCGAGCAAATAGACCGCACTGGTGAAGATTTGTCAGATTTTATGCGTAATATCGATGTTGAAAGCGGAGACCAGAGAGTTGGAGTGGAGACGGAAAGCTATATCGAAACGGTTAACCAAAAGGTTAGCATTATACGCGGCCACACTAAAGCGGTTATTAACGATGTTAACGATAAGGCAATGAAATACATAGACAACAATGAGTTTGATATGGCCCGGACCGAGATTGAAAAGGGGCAAAGGATTATCAACGAAAATCAGTTCCACCTCGGTAAAGAGATTTATAAGGAATATAATGATAAGCTTAACGCATTAAGCGAGATGATTAAAAACAGACAACAGGACTGGGAGATAAATATTGCCGAACAGCGTGGTATAGAAGCTGCAGAGGCACAGAGGGAATTTCGTGAAAGGATGGCGGAGGAAAGAAAGGCCACTGTAAAAGAGTTATTGGAAACGGCAAAGATGTATCAGGACCAGCAGCGATACGAAGAGGCCCTTGGTCAGCTTGATAGTCTTCTTGTCGTTGACCGGTTGAATGATGAGGCGCTGCGGATGAAGCAGATGCTGGAAGATATGATAAGCTTGCGCAAGCAGCTTGAAGTGCAGAGAGAATCCGAAAGAGAGAGAGTAGGTACTCTACTCTCGGCGGATGAAACGAGTATTCCTTATAGAGATGAGATTACATATCCTAAAGTCTGGGCGGAAATTCTTGAAAAGCCCCATCGTAAGCCTGAAGGTCCTATTGGTCAGGACCCTGCCAATGAGGCAACTTATGAACAATTAGATAAAACGGTTGATTTGCCGACTCTGTATCCTGAGATGACACTGGAGGCGGCGATAGGAGAATTACGTAATTCGGTTTACCCGCCTTTGAAGATATTTGTTAATTGGAGTGATTTGGAAAGTGCCGGTATTGATAGATTCAGCGGTATAAATATGGATGCAATAACGGGCGTTCCATTGAAAGCGGTGCTGAAGCTTTTGCTTGAAGCAGTTTCTCCTTTCGGCACAAGAGTCAGTTATATAGTGGACAATGGAGTTGTAACGATAGCGACTGAGGATTCACTTCCGCTTGAGCTTATACCTTTGATTTATGATGTTACCGACCTCGTAGGCCAACCTGCGGATTATATTGCTACTGGTGCAGGCGGCGGCTACGGCGGCGGCGGTTACGGCCAGGGCGGCGGCGGTTACGGCCAGGGCGGCGGCGGTTATGGCGGCACCAGCGGCGGTTATGGCGGCGGCAGTTATGGTGGCGGCGGCTACGGCGGCGGCGGCATTGGCGGCTACGGCGGCGGCGGCATGGGTGGCGGCGGTTATGGCGGCGGCGGTATGGGCGGCGGTGGCTATGGCGGTGGCGGTATGGGCGGCGGTGGCTATGGTGGCGGCGGCTACGGCGGCGGCGGCTACGGCGGCGGCGGCATGGGCGGCGGCTACGGCGGCGGCCAGATGATAGATACCCCAGCTGCCAGACAATACAGGATGAACCTTCTGCGACAACTTATTCAGCAGACAATTGCCCCGGACGCCTGGCAGCCGATACAGCAGATGCAGTTAGGTGTTGGGACTGGAGCACAACAAGCCGGTCCTGCAGGTTTAGGTGAGGAGGTGCAATATGAGCCGGGAAATGGAACAATAGAGTTCTACCAGAATAAGTATATGGTAGTCAGACATACTCTTGAGGTTCACAGACAGATTGAAGAGCTTCTTAATCAGATGCGCAAATCCCTCGGAGAGCAGGTTTCAATAGAAGCGATGTTCCTTGTTGTCGGCGAGAACTTTCTTGAAGATATCGGTCTCGATTTGGACATTATATATGACCCGGGTGAGAAGCTGAAAGACAGGATAGAAATTGACCAAGGTTCTTATAATTGGGCAGCACCTAGTGCGACCAAGGTTCCGGGCAGTTTTGCGGCATCAGCCATTGCGGCTGTGATAACCGGTGGTTATGGCGATGTATTTCTTGATGATTTACAGGTTAATTTTGTAATAAGGGCGACGCAGGCTCATAGAGATTCGAAGATATTAACTGCACCGAAGGTAACGGTCCTGAGCGGGGAGACGGCTTCTCTTGAGGTTCAGACGGAAACCGTATATGCACTTCCGCCTGATGTAGGCGCAACGTCCTATGGCGGTGGTTATGGCGGTGGTTATACCGGTACAAGTCAGATATCGCAGAATTTTAGTTCGATATTTACCGGTCCGACTATGACCGTTACTCCGATTATTACGCGGGATAAAAAGCATGTTCTTCTGAATATTACAACTCAGCTTCAGGACCTGCTTGGCTTTGAGACATACTCCGTTGAGGTGCCTTTGGGTACCGATGGCGGGGAGGTTTCAGTGCAGGAGTATACTGTAGATTTGCCGAAGACGGAGTGGTCGAGTGTACAGACACGAGTAAGTGTTCCTGATGGCGGCACATTGCTTCTGGGCGGTTTGAAGATAACAGCAGAAGAAGAAACCGAAGTGGGCGTTCCTGTTCTGAGCAAGATACCGGTGATAGGCAGGGCATTCAGTAATCGAAGCAAGGTAAAGGATAATAAGATACTGCTGATATTAGTGAAGCCTACTATAATTTTGCAGGTAGAAAAAGACGAGGAAGCAATAGCTGCGACAGAAATTGCTTTCTGAAAGTAGAAAGAAGCTCAATACACAAAGCTCAGCGGTTGTAAAAAGGGCAACTGTGTTGAGTTGTAAGCATAAATAAGTCGGTTTTTTATATTTAGTTGACTTTTCCTTATAACCTGATGTGCTATTAAGGGCAGGTGAGGGCCTCTATAGTCTCATTAACTAAGTGTCCATTGTATAATTTGCTTGTATAAAAGTACTAATGTCTTATAATGGTACATAGGTGGTTATTTAAGTTAGGTTATTTAGGTTAAGTAGTCACCTTATGGGCTTTTTTGGACGATAATTGGGCTAAGAAGTGTTTAAATCTTTATGGAGCAGAATAATGAAGCGTCAAATATCGGCCGCATTCCTTATTTTATTGTTTTTGGGATGTTACACGTCAGCAGTGGGGGAACAATACAAATCAGGCCAGGTTCTAGTACGTTTTGCAGATGTTGATGGTCAGACTTTAAGCTTTAATCAAAAATCTTCAATACTAAATGCCAGAGTAACAGGCAGTACCATTAAAAAAACATATAAGTTAGTGCCCGGTCTGAGTCTCGTGAAATTACCGGAAGGCATAACTGTGCCTGATGCGACGAGTTCTTTTTTAAGCTCGCCGTTAATTTTATATGCAGAACCTGTTTATCAACGTAAGCTTGCAGTGATTCCGAATGACCCGAATTTTCCGCAATTGTGGGGGATGAATAATACAGGTCAAACGGGGGGAACAGTTGATGCTGATATTGATGCTCCGGAGGCCTGGGATATTCATACGGGAAATGAAAGTATTATCGTGGCGGTAGTTGATACGGGAGTTGATTATAACCATCCGGACCTGATAGATAATATGTGGGTTAATGAGTTAGAGCTGGGTGGATTAGTTGAATATGATGATGATGGAAACGGTTATGTGGATGACATTTACGGCTGGGATGCGGCAGGGGCAAGCTATGTTGACCCGGTGGATTATGACGGTGACCCCCTTGATTCAATGTATCACGGCACCCATGTAGCAGGTACGATAGGTGCGGTAGGTGATAACGCGGTGGGTGTTACAGGTGTCTGCTGGGATGTGAGAATAATGGCGGTGAAGATATTTTCTGATGATTTTGATATTTATAGTTATACCGATGATGCTCTGGAGATAGCAGGTATTGAGTACGCGGTTTTGAATGGTGCGAAAGTAATAAATGCCTCCTGGGGCGGATATGGATACAGCCAGCCGTTATATGATGCAATAGAAGCTGCGAGGGACGCGGGGGTCTTGTTTGTTGCGGCTGCGGGCAACGATGGCGTTAATAATGAAGTTCTTCCGGAATATCCAGCCAGTTATGACCTTGATAATATAATATCTGTGCTGGCGACCGATGATGATGACAAGATAGCTATATTTTCCAACTATGGAGCAACGACAGTTGATATCGGAGCTCCCGGCGTGGATATTCTGAGCACATTTCCGACTTATGAAACCAATGATATGAACTTGGCAGCTTTAGATGTAAATTACGGGATAATCAGCGGTACATCGATGGCGGCACCTCATGTGGCTGGTGCTGCGGCACTGGGCTGGTCACTTATACCGGAGCTCGACTACGAGATAGTCCGGGATTCAATTCTTAGCTCGGCCGACCCTCTTGTCTCTCTTGACGGGCTGAGTGCAACAGAAGGGCGGCTTAATTTATTGTCTATGCTTCTGGCCTTTAATACGAAGGTTTTGAATAAAGATACAGGGCTGATGTATGACAGGATTCAGCAGGCTATAGATGCCCCGCAAACTTTAAGCGGCCATACCCTGATAGCGCATAGAGGAGCGAGTTATGTAAACAGGATTTATTATTTCGAGACGATAGATTTCAGGAACAAGAATTTAGTTCTTCGCAGCGGGGATGTTGACAGTCCTCTTGATGAAACGGTATATCCTGAGAGTGTGATTATCAGCGGACGCTTCAGAAATATGCATACGGTGACAATCGACGGCGGGCAGGACAGCAGTACGGTTCTCAAGGGTTTTACAATCACCGAGGGTTATGCTACAGGCTCTACCATACAGGATAAGAGCGGCGGAGGCATATATTGTGAGGGCTCTACTCCGACGATTTCGGACTGTATAATCACCAACAATTCTGCATTACGTGACGGCGGCGGTATTCACTGTGAGGACGGCGGTGACCCTGATATTGTCAATTGTACGATTATTAACAATACGGCGGTAGGTAATGACGGCGGCGGGATTTATTGCTATGATTCGAGTCCGAGGATTATCAACTGCCTTATAGCTCATAACAAGGCCAACAGGGACGGCGGCGGAATCTATTTCAACGGCACATTGTCGTCGCAAGAGCCGCTGGTCAGGAACTGTACTATAGCAGATAATTCTGTAAACGTTGTGGATGGTCTTGGCGGCGGAGTTTACTGCTATTGGTATATCGACCCGGATATTACCGACTGTATAATCAGCGGCAATCCCGGTTATGCGATTTTCGAGGAGGATACGGATTCAGACCCGGCTGTATCTTATTGTCTATTTTATGGAAATCCCGACGGCGATTATTACGATGCTGATACGTTAGACATAGACGAAAGAATAAAAACAGGAGCAGATGAGATTAACTCTCTGGCTGAGGCCAGTGACAATATTGACGGTGACCCGATTTACGTAACAGGCAGGCTGGGTGATTATTATCTGAGCCAGATAGCCGCGGGGCAGATGGATGACTCAGTCGCTCTGGATGCGGGCAGTGATACGGCGGCGAGTCTTGGAATGGATATATATTCGACTCGTACCGACAACGTTGCGGACAGCGGGATAGTTGATATGGGTTTCCATTACAACGACCCTTGTGCGCCTGTTATGTTCACATTGTGGACATTTGTATACCCGGAAGGAGAGGGTTCAATAGACCCTGTGGATGGTGTGCCTCATTTGTACACACAATACAGGAGTGTTGTTCTGGAGGCATCTGTGGAGGGTGACTCGTCTTATCAATTCAAGGCCTGGTACGGCACGGATGATGACAGCAGGAAAGATGTGAATGAGGACGGCGACCCGTATAATACGCAGTACAATGTCGTGACGATGAATTCCGACAGGAGCGTTTTGGCGGAATTTGAGACACGGCTGGTTTCGCTGACTGTTATAATAGTAACATCCAATGGAACGTATGAGCTGAGCCCGCCGCCCGATGATGAGCGTCGTGACTTATATAAGCGCGGCAGGGTTGTAGATATAACGATATTGCCGCTTAATCCTTCACACAGGATTACGTGGCTCGGCACTGATGACGATACTTCGAGGCAGTTCTACAATGAAGTGACATTAAACGAGGATAAAGAGATATACGTCTGGCTTGAAGAGCCTCGTACCCTTATTCTCGGCGGCGGCGGGCTGCCGGGAGCTTATACCGAGTTTGAGGAGGCCCTTGAAGACGCAGATGATGGCGATATTATTGAGGTTCATGAAGGTGAGTGGCAATGGACCTGGGCCGATGTTGACTGGGATATTATCGGCAAGGATATAACCATAAGGAGTACCAATCCTGATGACCCGGATGTTGTAGCCAGCACAGTTTTCCTGAACCGTTTAACAATGGAAGATGTCAGCCGAAATATGGTTGTTGCCGGCATTACTTTTAGAGATGCCACTTATCTTGGAGCTACGACTATATACCAGCCTGGTGACGCTAACTGTGATGGAGGGCCGGGCTCTTCTGTATTCGGAGGGGCTTTACAAATTGGCGTGACTAACCGGAGTCTTGCGCCATTTCCAGAATTGTTCACGGCGATTGAAGCATCGCCTACGATAGTAAATTGTGTATTTGAGAATTTGACTATTTTGGGTGGTGATGGCCAGGATACACCGTGTGGATGTCCGAACGTAGACGCGGATGGCGGATGGGGTGGAGCTGCATATGGCGGAGCTATTTATGTAGGACCTGGCTGTAATCCCGTGTTCAAGAATTGCATTATACGAAACAACAGTGTAATCGGCGGCGATGGCGGCAACGGGTGCGGACACGGCGGTTCCTGGGGTGACCCTGATGTGGACTACGGAGAGGCAGGATGGGAGTGGTTCGTGGGGCCTTTTGATGAGGAATGGAAGTACAGCGGTCATGGGGGAGGTGCTTACTGCGATATAAAAAGTAACCCTGAGTTTATAGATTGTACCTTTCAGGATAACATAGCCGATGGTGGAGCTTCAGGAGCGTCTCTGCAATACGGCTGGCCGCACTGGAGGATAGACAGTTACGGAGGGGCTGTTTTTTGTGCCGCGGCGAGTGAGCCTAACTTTATAAACTGTCAATTTATTGATAACACAGTGGACGCAAATGGTTTGATACCGCTGTGGCGATGGAAATCAGCGGCTAATGAGGTTGTTCAAATAGCGGATAAATATTTTGGCTTTGGTGGGGCAGTAGCGGTTGAAGGTAAAATAGAGACTTTTGAGGGCGTGCCGGCGGTGTATGGAGCATCAAAGGTGTACTTTGAGAATTGTACATTTAACGGCAACCTGGCGCCTAACGGTAATGGCGGCGGTTTGCATAATCAGTTCGGCGAGGACAGCGGTTCAGAAATATTGATTCAAGAAAGCACATTCGAAGATAATACGGCATATCACGGCGGGGCGATATATTCTGTTAACGGTAAGACCCGGATTTTCGAAAGTACCTTTAGCAATAATACTTCAACAAGCGAAGTTGGGGAGGGAGGAGCAATATTTGTATTTAATGGTTCTGTAGAAATTGCCGACAGCTCTATCACAGCTAATGAGGCGATAGCTTCAGGCGGCGGATTATTTCTTTCGGACAGTAATGGTATGCTGTGGAACTGTCTGATAACTGATAATATTTCAGGCAGAGACGGCGGAGGTGTTTCGGCCAACGTTTTTTCGGACTGCAATATTATAAATACCACAATAGCTGATAATGTTGGCGGCAAATTCGGCGGAGGCCTTTTCTGTGGTTACAACAGCTATACGTACATAATTGACAGTATTATCTGGGGCAATTTTGCAGTTAATGGTCACCAGATTGCCATAGAAAGTGATGACGAATACTATCCTGAGCCTTCGGTTGTTGAGATTTCTTACAGCAGTGTTGGGCCTCGATATGCTTTAGGCGAGCTTATTGAAGAGGACGGCGGCGGCAGCGGTGCCGGCAGTAAGATTATCGAAGGTCAGAGTATTGATGACCAGATTGACAGTTCAGGCTGGGCTGAAACCGTTGTTACTCTCGCTGAGCCTGTTACCTTAAAGGAAAGTGCCGACTGGGATTCGCCTGAGTGGGTAGAGGAGCTGCAGGAAGAGGTAAGCAGACGGCAGCAGGCGGTACTATCGCAGCTTACATCAGGCGAGTTTACCTTGCGCCATCGATACGATAATATAGCGGCGTTTTCCGGCATTGTAACAGCAGAAGGGCTCAGTAAACTGATTGCGAATCCGCAGGTCAAACACATCGAGCCTGTCAGGCATTTTTGTAAAATGCTTCGTCAGTCAATACCATTGGCTAATGCTTCGACGGCCCGTCAGGAATATGATGGTACCGGCGTTGCGATTGCTATAGTTGATACAGGAATTGATTACCGTCATCCGATGCTTGGTGGAGGCGGCTTCCCTAACGAGAAAGTGATAGGCGGTTATGATGTTGCTGAAGACGATGATGACCCGATTCCCTACGGTAATGATGCACACGGCACCTGCTGTGCGGGGATTGCAGCAGGTGGTCTCTATAATATAGGTGACTATATCGGCGGCGTTGCCTTTAATGCCAAGCTGTATGCGCTAAAAGTAATCCTTGACGGTGCCGAGACAATTGCAGAGGACACAGTTCTTGCGGCCTGGGACTGGTGCCTGACGCATCGGCTTGATGACCCGGATAATCCTATTCTGATTATAAACAACAGTCTGGGTGGTGGAGTTTATGATAATGCGCAGGATGCCGACCAGGATTTTCCGGCATTTGCCACTATGGCTGAAAATCTTACCAATGCTCGTGTAACTATTCTGTCGGCCTCTGGAAATGAAGGTTATGCAGGTGACGGCATATCTGCCCCGGCTGCGATTTCTAATGTTGTCAGTGTCGGAGCTGTTTATGATATAAGCGACCAGGTGGCGCCATATTCCAATACAGCCCTGATACTTGATATACTGGCACCGGGCGACCCGATATATACGACCGATATTGTTGGTGCCGCCGGTTATGACGCGGGTGATTATTACCCGTTTTTTGGCGGCACATCATCTGCGTGTCCTTTCGCAGCCGGCGTAGTGGCCGGATTGCAATCGGCAGCTATGGAGACGATGGGTATTACATTAACCCCGTCACAGGTAAGGACCGTGCTGATTGCCAGCGGTAACCCTGTTACAGATACGAAGATTGCAATAACCAAGCCTCGTGTTAATCTCGGCAACGCGATAAATTCTCTGTTTTCCGGGCCGATTTATATCGGGGAAAACAGCGAAATCAGATACGGCTGGTGGGACGCCGATAATTTGACGTGGGATCCTTGCAGTTATAACATTGCTATCGATGACGACCCGCTTTTTGTCGAGGGTTACTATCTCAGCCAAGTTGCGTCGGGTCAGGATGTTAACAGCAGTTGTGTTGATGCCGGCAGCACCGATGCCCACACAGCAGGTAAGTACAGACATACGACCCGGACCGATTTGGTGGTTGAAGACCTCGATTCGCCTGTTGATATGGGTTATCACTATATCAGGACGACAGAATTTAAGGGCGATTTAAATTTTGACGGCCAGGTTAATATAGATGATTTCTTATTAAGGATGCTTCGGCACTGGCTCGAGGTAGGCTGTGATTTTCCGGATTGGTGTCACGGCACCGACCTGAATAAAGATGGTACGGTAAATAATAAAGACTATGCAATTTTTGCGAATAATTTTGGCAAGAAGGAGACAGTACCGCCTGAGCCTAACCCGATGACCTGGGAGCTTTATCCGGCCTCGGAGCCGGAAGCCGATTGGGCGGAAATGATTGCGACGAAGGCAACAGACAATTACGGCGGGATTATCGAGTATTACATACAGCGGACCGATGAATACGGTGTTCCTGATGAGCATTTCCGAGATTGGAACCCGAATCGGACGGACGTAAATGAAGGCCTTGTCGTTGACCAGACATACGGCTACCGCGTTAAAGCCCGCGACCAAAGAGGCAATGAAACCGGATGGTCGGTTATAGGATATGTAACTGTCGGTGAGCAGTCGCCTCCATACGCGCCGAGTAATCTTTCGGCGCAGGCTGTATCGACAAGTCAGATTAACCTGGCCTGGACAGATAATTCTATCGATGAGGACGTATTCAAGATAGAGAGAAGAACCGGAGCTAATCCGTATGCCCAAATAGCTACGGTTGGTGAGAATGTAACTACTTATCCGGATACGGGTTTGGAGCACTCGACAACATATTACTATCGGGTCCGCGCATATAATGAAGGTGGTGATTCGGGTTACTCCAATGAGGCATCGGCAACGACGTTCATAGTTTACGAGCCGAACGAGCCGAATATGATAATCGGCGATGATGACCCGAACAGCACGCAATATACTGATGATATCTACTGGTACCATCTGGTTGCCGGAGAAATTATTGATTTGGCGGATGGAGTTCCGCTCTGGTTCAGGTTTGAATGTACGGATGGTTCAGGATGGCAGTTCAGCAGCGACTGGATTGATTCCACGGCGGTCTTCCCGATGGTACTGCCGCATCCTATCAATCCCGGTTTCCCGGATGTTGTTATAACTCTCGAAGGCACCATCGTAAGTTATACAGTAGCGGTTGGAGAAGGAGGTCCGTGGGGTGTGTCTCATCACTGGAGGATTTGTGCGAGCTATAACGCGGACGGCAGTGGAGAATCGTGCTCGGAGATAATAGTAATTCCCCCTGATTAAAAGCTTAGGATTTTTGAAAATTAAAGCCCCGATGATATTGTATCGGGGCTTTTTTATTGGAAAAATTCAATTTTTCATCAGCCGGATATCTTCTTTTTTAGCTGCTGATAACCATAGTGTGCGAGCAGGTTGTCGAGAATTATCATAGATGTGTAGTTTTCAGCAACCGGCCAGATGCGTGCAACGATTGTGGCATCGCGGCGTGTGATGGCGGCGAGCTGTTTATTTTCGAGTGTGTATTTATCGATTGTCTGCTGCGGCTTGTCTATCGTCGGGGTCGGTTTTACAGCGAGGCGCACAATTATCGGCTGGCCTGTGGAAATGCCTCCTGTTATTCCGCCTGCGTTGTTCGAGTCGAAGATTACCTTGCCGTTTTCGGCGTGCATCTGGTCGTTGTTCCGGCTTCCAGTCATATCCTTTACAGCCAGGCCCGCACCGACCTCAACGGCCTTTACGGCACCTATGCCGAGCATTTTGCCTAATTCTGCGTCGAGTTTGCAAAAGACCGGCTCACCGAGGCCGGTTGGAACACCTGTTACTACCACCTCGACCATACCGCCGCAAGAGTCACCTGTTTTGCTTATTTTGTTCGATGCCTTGACCATTTCATCGGCAACGTCTATATCCGGGCAGTTCAGTATATGATGGACGCCGTACTTTTCCTTAATTTCAGCGGGGTCCATTTTAGCGGCCTTGGAGCGGATTTCGTCAATTTGCTGCTCGACTTCAGTGAGTATTTTGGTTTTTTCGAGGAATCTCATATCGGGATTTATGCGCCCGCTGATGTAAATCTGCTGATAGAACGGGTCGTAATCGTGACGCATTTTTTTGTAGCGTTCGGTATATTCGTAGGCAGGGGCGTTTTCGAAATCAGGACATCTGACCGAAGCCAGCTCTTTTACATAAGAGAAGACTTTTATACCAAGTTTTTTAAGTATCTTTTTTGCGACGTATCCTGCGGCGACGATTGTGGAGGTGTATCTGCCGGAGAAAATTCCTGCACCGATGGCATCATCATCGTGGCCGTATTTGATGAATGTGGCATAAGACGCGTGGCCCGGGCGGGGCGTGCGGTTTGTGTCCTGGTATTGTTTTATGTGGATGAAGTGACGGTCAAGGTTGGGGAGCAGAATCGTAAGCGGTGTGCCGTTTGTATGGTTTTTGTTACCGGCATTTTCTATTGTATCCGCCGAGTTCAGACCTGAATAGATTATGGGCAGGTCCGGCTCTTTTCTCGGGCTCGACAGTTCATCAGAGCCGGGCTTTCGCAAAAGCAGGTCGCCGTAGATTTCCTGCTCGGTTATTAACATACCCGGCGGATGGCCCTGTACTATAGCGGCCAATCCCTCCTGATAAGAGCCTCCTGCAACAGTTACCTGAAACAATCGTCCAATATGACAACCTAACATTTCCAAACACTCCTATAAAAAGTTTTCCACATAAGCTCATCGAACGGGCCGAAGAGCCTTATTTACGGGTAGAATATCGAGTCTGTGCCGTAAAATCAAGATTTTTAACTTTGCCTTGAGATTTTTTTCAGACAGTCCTTGGGACTCCTGCACAGCATCCATTATGGGATTACGGAGGATAATAGAACCCCAATTTTGATTAGATTCGCGGCGAGGGAATCTCGCAATATGATGTACGCATAACGCAGCAAAAATTGGGATATTGATGGTTTTATAAATTTTCATAAAAATTCGTAAAATATTGTCTTTTTCTATTGACAAAACAGGTTTGTTGTTTTATTATTATGGTTAGAGACAGACGGATTATATAGAATTTATTATAACTTAAAAAGTCATCATAATTTAGCTTTTTTTCATATCACAAACCCATCTGCCGTAAAAAGTTTGTTTTGCTATTCTGTTTTAGTATAGTCCTAATATCTGGTATTTTGCTGAAAAAACGGAATTTTCTTGAAATAAACATACTATTTCGGTATAATTAATACTGGACTTCGAGAGATTTATATGAGGATTGAAGGGTATAAAGAGATGAGGGCAGGAGACATCACAAGCGGAATAATCCCTATCTGTAAAGTTAAAGCTGTAAGACGTAATAATCTTATATTTTTAAATCACACAAAACTTGTCCACCATAGCTTTAGCGAAGGTGGATTTGAAAGGAGAA
>CAYXGT010000039.1:0-24266 GCA_964464635.1 uncultured Pirellulales bacterium
CCAAACTATCGCATACGGCCTCCTCTACACTGCTATAAGAAGTCATGTGAGTGGTGAGGGAAACAGAGTCTCAGCCGAGCAGGTTCAACAGCTTGTTCTGCCAACTAATCCTTTTCTAAAAGAAGTGATGGAGAATTTTTTCAATATTGGTGCCCGTAAATGGGATAGTGAAAAGGAGATGATAACCGGCATCGATTTTGATGAGTTTGGCATCAATGAAATCATCACAACCTTAAAAGATGAAAGAACAGACTTTGATGCTATCCTGCGGGATTTCGGCAATAAAAATCCAAATGAAGACCCTGTTATTCATTTCTATGAGCTTTTTCTGAAGGAATATGATGCCCTCAAGCGTAAATCCAGAGGCGTTTATTATACTCCACGGCCGGTGGTCAGTTTTATCGTTCGAAGTGTGGACGAGGTGTTAAAACGTGATTTCAAGCTGCCACTCGGCCTTGCAGATACCACGACATGGGGACAGATGCACAAAAATAAACCTGACATTAAAATCCCTGACGGCGTAAATGATGATGATTTTTTTGTGCAGGTTCTCGATCCTGCTTTAGGGACAGGTACTTTTCTTGTCGAAACAATTGATTTAATCCACAAAACAATGGAAGGCTATTGGCAGAAGCAGGGTAAAGGCGATAATGAAATCAAAAAGCTCTGGAATCGTTATGTGCCCGAATGTTTGCTTCCAAGGCTTTACGGCTTTGAACTGATGATGGCTCCTTACGCCATTGCACATATGAAAATCGGCATTAAGCTGTATGAAACAGGTTATAAAAACTTTGAGAGAGATAAAAAGCGTGTTCAGGTCTATCTTACAAACACCCTTGAAGAAGCAGTTGATACTTCTGGATATCTTGACACCCTCGACCCAGCAATGGCTGCAGAAACCAAAAAGGCAAATGAAATCAAAAAGAAAAATTCTATTACCGTAATCATCGGTAATCCACCATATGCAAGCTTTGGTCAAATGAATCGGGGAAAATGGATTTCAAATCTTTTGGAGGATTATAAAAAAGGATTAAAAGAGAGAAAAATCAATATAGATGATGACTTTATTAAATTCATCCGTTTTGGGCATTGGAAGTTAGACAAAGCCAAGCAAGGTATTTTTGCAATGATTACAAGTAATACTTTTATTGATGGTATAACACATCGTCAAATGCGTTGCTCTTTGTTAAAAACTCTTCAAGAATTATCGATTTATAATCTTCATGGCTCATACCGCAGAGGTGAAACCGATCCAGATGGCGGCAAAGACGAAAACGTTTTTGATATCTTACAAGGTGTGTCAATAAATGTCTTTGCGAAATACACTATGAATCCAAAAGTTCCGACATTAAGATATTGTGATTTATGGGGATCCCGGAAATATAAATTTTCAACTCTTATGAGTAAAAACTTTAATAGTTTAAAATGGAGGAGATTTTCGCCATCAGAACCAAATTGGTTTTTCATTGAGAAGGATTCAAGTTTGGAGGCTGAATATTCTTTGTTTCAGAAAGTTCAAGATATTTTTCCACAAAATAGTGTCGGTATATTAACCAGTCGAGATGAATATGTTACAGATTACGATGAAAATGCTTTAGAACAACGTATTAAGGATTTTTATAATCTTTCAATAAGCGATAAAGAGCTATGCAATAGATACCAAATTAGAGATAATATAACAGTCTCATTATCGTTAGGGCGAAGGCAATCAAAATTTGACGTTGATTTATTGGTAAAGTGTAATTATCGTCAGTTTGATAAGAAATACATCTATTATTCTAGATATGTAATTCACAGAACACGAGAAGAAACTCAAAAACATCTATTTAATGAGAATGTTTCTTTAATAACTTGCAGACAAGAAGTGAGCTTGCCATTTTGCCATGTTTTTTGTGCCATAGGATTAGTAGACGATTCTTGTTTATCAAATAAGTCAAGGGAAAGGGGATATGTGTTTCCTCTTTATCTTTACCCTGAGGAAGGTCATTTGCCAGATAGAAACTGGCAGGCAGGTAAGAACGGCAGAACACCTAATCTTGAGCCAAAATTTGTCGAGCAGTTTGCTGAAAATACTGGTTTTGAATTTGTCTCTGACGGCAATGGTAATCTAAAAAAGACCTTCGGGCCGGAGGATATTTTCAATTACATATATGCAATTTTGCACAGCCCGACCTATCGCAGCCGATACGCAGAGTTTCTTAAAATTGATTTTCCACGTATCCCAATCACAGCCAATGTCGATTTATTCCGGAAACTTGTCAGCTTGGGCGGTGAACTTATTAGCTTGCATCTACTGGAATCTGATAAGCTAAATAATTATATAACTGCTTTTCCGGTAAAGGGCAATAATTTGGTAACAAAGGTAGGCGAAAAGGGGAGAACCTTAACTGAAGTGAAAGACGGCAAAGGCAAACTATATATCAACAAAACCCAGTATTTTGACAAATTGCCCGAAGAGGTATGGAATTTTCACATTGGCGGCTATCAGGTCTGTTATAAATGGCTTTATGACCGCAAAAAAGCCGGCCGAAAGCTTTCTAACGATGATATTGAGCATTATCACAAAATCGTTGTAGCTATTAACGAAACTATAAAAATCATGAAACAAATCGACGAAACAATCGACACCCACGGCGGCTGGCCAATAAAATGAATTTATGGGATTATTAAAATGCCTCGACATCGTGGTTTGACGTTGCACAAGTTTGTCAGTGCCATAGACCCTGAATTGTTGGAGCGATATTTTACAGAGAAGCTTCCGAAGGATACAAAATTACCCCAGCGTTTTACCATGAGTCCGACGACGTTTGAAGTTTTTATGACTGACGCTCGAAATACTGAGGCCAAAGCCTTGCTCTTGGAGGACTTCCAAAAGATAAATGACATTTGTGAGAAGGCCAAAAATCATGTAGTCAAGGCATACCGGCAGTTTCAGATAACTTTGAAAGAAAGAGAAACGCCTGAAAATATGGCTATGAAACTCTTTCTTGACTACCCAGATGCTTTTGACTATGCCTACACGTGGTTTTGCTACTACCATGCCTCCGGTAAAATGAGTCATCATCTAATTCCTGGTGACTTTAAAATTACAGAGAAAAAACTTGAATCTTTCCTCGCGCAAACTAAAACATGGTTCAGAGGACTTGCCAAAGGTCCAGAGTGCGTGATTTCGCATTACATTGAGGAAGATTCAACTGTTATCCTTATTAAGCACGGCAGCTATGTCCGGACAGTAGCCTATTGGAAAGAAGACAAGATTGAGATACAGTCCTTCCGCCCGGCCAGCGAAGATATTCTTTTATATAATATGGAGATGGGCATTCTCTCAGTAAAGGCTTCCTTCCCAAAAGACCGAGAGCAATACATTAAGTCGTTCTGCAGTTGCATAATGGGCGATGAATCCCTGGCTGAGAGCGAAGAACGAGATACTATTTACACATTGAAGCCATTACAGGATGGTTCTTTTAACTGGGAGGGAAACGAGAGCATAAAACAGATAATACTGACGGAGGTTAAGCTCAGACTTCCAGGCAGCACCGAGCCAGTTATTAAGATAAGCTCTGGGAATGTGAGGATAACTTTAGCTGAGAGTGTGTCTGGTATCGGTCTCGATTCAGGGGAACTTACTTATGTCCATTTTCGTTTTATTCTTGATATTAACGGCAAGAGGCCAAAAGTATCCTTTATGATTGCTCCGCCAGATGTGAGCGATTTGGCCCAAAAGAAACACTCCGAAATAATCTCAGACTATCTCAAAGAGCAGGGGGTTAAACTGTTTTGATTGCTTGGTTATTGAAAGAGTTAGAAAAGAATCCCACAAGCCTTTTCCGCAAAGCTGATTTGCTCAAGAAATCAAAGGCACGATTTGAGAAACTAAAGCAAAAAGGATTTCTGACTTATTACCAGACTTCTGACAGCCACGAAACGTATCCATGTAATCTTCCCTGCCCCAATGCCTGCCCTATGGAAGTTGTTCCAATGGAGGGAAAGCTTTTCGCTATTTGTCCACGGGACAGCGAAATAAGTCCAATTCCATTAGATAGGAACGAACTGGATAAATACGCATTTTGTATAGAGAAGTTCTTGGAACAGGTGCGCATGGCCAATAAGCTTGGTGGAGTACTTCATAGGATAGATAAGGACTACTTGTACTTTGGTTACATGACATACAAAGGTCATCGGGTGGATTTTATCTTCGGTTTCACAATTACTCGCAAGAGCGTGTTGGAGCTTACCGGCTTGAAACGTTTTTGCGCAGATGATGATTTCCTCGTCGTTTTCAGCCCGGTCTCGGTAATTGAGGATGTATCCCTAAAGAGGGAATTAGATCGTGAGAGAGTTGTCCAGACATCTTTTACCTCATCTCTGAACTTTCAGACTTATCAGCTTTTTCTTGAAAAGCTTCTTTCAGGAGCGATAGCACGAGAGGGCGCAGAAACAGAACAGAAACCGCAGGCGAAAACACAGGAGTGGTCTGAAGTATCTCTTGATATTATAGACGATGAAACCGTAAGATATAAAATTGGCAAGGACAACTGGCAGAGAGCCAACTATGCAGAACTTGGCTTTAAGAACAAACTAAAAGGTCTGCCAAACAAGCTCTGGGGGATATTCAAGACATTGGCGGAAAACTGCAAGGACCAGGTTATTGAGTTCAGAACAGCTAAGAACATCAGCAAGGACATCGACCGAATCTGCGGAACACTGAAAGCGTTCTTTGGGCCACAGGATAGACCTATACGTTACAACAAGAAAAACAAAATCTGGAATATTGCGTTCAGGCTTACATTCAAGTCACAGGATTCAAAAGATTCCTAAAACGAAATTTCGTTTTGCCACTCCTAAAATAACACTTCTTAAAAGAATATATTTGTTCAACAGGTGTCATTCATTAGATTTGCTGTTTTCCTAAGCAAAACAATAACTTGCGCCATTCGGAGCAATCCCAACTGCTAATAGATGTCACCTTTATTTACTTTATTTTTATATTATCTGCCGAAAACGATGAAATTTCGCCATTAGAGGGTGTAAGGCTATGAAGGTTACGTAATGACCTCAACAAGCACTTATTAGAGCTTGTTATGCCTATTTTGAAACAAGGTGTTTTTAAGCAAGGAGTTTTTGAAATGTTACAAACACAAACAGAAAAATTACTGACAGCTAAAGCATTAGGCCAGATGTTGAGCTTGAGCAAACGTCAAGTCTTCAGACTCAACGGTTGTGGGAAGATTCCTGCGCCCATTCGCATCGGCGGTTCTGTCCGCTGGGCAGAAAGCACAATTGCGGCTTGGCTCAAGGTTGGCGCACCCGATAGGAAGACTTTTGAAGCAATGCAGGAGGTTTATAAATGACCACAAAAACAAGAGAGACCACTGCCTCCCCAAAGGCAATGGCCAAAACGCAAATTACACAACAACAAGAATATCGCACAGAAACCTCGAAGTCAATATCAAAACGCCAGGAACAGATTGCCAAAAGGTTAGCGGATATACCCAAAATCTACCGGCGTATCTATGAACAGGCGGTAAAAGGTAAGAGCCGAAAGGCTGCTATCCACGCCTTTTGCCTTGAATGCGTCTGCTGGCAGAAAGAAGAAGTCAGAAGGTGCAGCGATTTTGGCTGCGCCCTATATGCTTTAAGACCTTATCAGGAAGGTGCAAACCATAGCGATAATCGGCCTGGTTCTGCGCCAGAATCGCAAGACTTGGCAGGGGGTAGGCTGCGATGAGCAAAATTGTAAAGAATTATGATTACAGGGATGAGCAAGGCCGGTTATTGTTTCAGGTTGTTCGATTTGAACCTAAAGACTTCAGTCAGCGGAGACCTGATGGTAAGGACGGTTGGATATGGAATCTGAACGGTGTTCGGCGTGTGCCTTATCGGCTGCCAGAACTGACAGAGTTTTCGATGCAGGAATGGATCGTAATTGCAGAGGGAGAAAAAGATTGCGACCGACTCTATGAATTAGGGTTTATCGCAACTACCTGTCCGATGGGAGCTGGTAAGTGGCTAAACGAATACAATAAGTATTTTGAAGGCCGACTTGTCGTTATTATTCCCGATAACGATAGTGCTGGCAAAAAGCAGGCTGAGCAGGTTGCAAACTCTCTATATGGTACAGCGGGTGAGGTGAGAATTGTCGAACTGCAAGGGCTACCGGATAAGGGCGATATAAGCGACTGGTTTGACACAGGACACGATAAAGCTGAGCTAATAAGGCTAATCGACCAGACAAAACCGTTTGAGCCAGACTTAACAGATGCCTCACGTCCGATTGTGGTGTTTCTTGCTGACGTTAAACCATTGCCGATTGACTGGCTTTGGTTCAATAGGATACCGCTGGGTATGTTGACACTTGTTTTGGGTGACCCCGGACTTGGCAAGAGTTTCTTGACGCTTTAT
Source organism: uncultured Pirellulales bacterium (assembly GCA_964464635.1). Taxonomy (GTDB): domain Bacteria; phylum Planctomycetota; class Phycisphaerae; order Sedimentisphaerales; family Anaerobacaceae; genus CAYLMG01. The sequence goes on from CAYXGT010000039.1 coordinate 6,403, forward strand.
ATGGCGTCGAGGGTATCGACCGGCGGAGCATGGCCGGATAGAGATGGGATACCGGACAATTGTGCGCCGAAGGGTTCAGTTGTCATACTTACCGCCGAAGATGATTTAGCACACGTTGTCCGTCCTCGGCTCGATGCTCTGGGAGCAGACGCGACCAAGATTGTCGCGATTGAGGGTGTGAAGATAAAAGATGAGAAGGACCGCGAACACTGCGAATACTTTAATCTGCAACGAGACCTGTCAGCACTCCAACAAGCCGTCAGAAGCCAAAGGGATACAAAACTGGTTGTCATAGACCCTTTGAGCGCGTATTTGGGCGGAAGGATTGATTCACACAAAGACGCGGATGTTCGCAGCGTCCTGCACCCGCTGGTCGAACTGGCAGAACAATGCGGCGTGGCCGTTATCTGCGTGTCGCACTTGAATAAAAATGCAAGCGGTAAAGCATTGTATCGGGCAATGGGTTCACTGGCCTTCTTAGCTGCTGCGAGGACGTGTTGGCTTGTAACTACTGACCCAAATGACCAGGACAGCAAACGCCGACTTCTTACTCCCGCAAAACATAATGTTCTTATCGAACCGACAGGTTTAGCTTTTGAGATTGTTGACAGCAAGGTGGTTTTTGAGAATGAGCCGCTTGATATAACCGCTGATGAAGCTCTTGGAACGACCAGCACAATCGAGGCCCCGGCACTGAATCAGGCAAAGCAATGGTTGTCCGAACAGTTGACGCCGGGCAAGTCGATGTCCGCAACAGAGGTTTACCGACTGGCGGACGAGCTTGGGATAAGCAAACGGACTTTAGAACGGGCAAAAAGAGAGCTTCACATAGTTAGCTACCCGCTGTCAGTGGAAGGCAAAAAGGTATGGTTTTGGGAGACAGAACAATGAAGGTTGCCATGCTTGACATAGTGGCGAAAGTTGGCGATGTTTGGCAACCTTGCGATTTTACGCTAAAATCGCAACATCACCAACCCATTGTTACAATAAAAACCCAACATCGCCAAAGATTGCCAGACCACCAAGCTTTTAACGTGTGGCGAAGTGGAAGGAAGTTGGGGACGCGGGTGAGGAAGCGAATGCGTTGCGAAAAAAATTTTAGAAAAATCTCATTTTCTTGTTGACGAGCGTCAACAGGTTGTTATAATGTAGTATATGATAATCGAGGAAATAAGAAAGAGAATAAAGACTTCTGGCAAAAGTATGAATCAAATCGGCAGAGAAACAGGTATAGACAAAGCCGCGCTTAGCCGGATAATGCAGGGCGGAAGCTGCAAAGCTGAAACTGCTGATACTTTGCTCAATTATTTTGGGTTGACAATTACCAAAAAGAAAAGCAAGAAATCGAGGTGATATTATGGCAAGCGTATTCAAACGAAAATACACAAAGGTTATTGACGATAGGAGAGTAAAAAGACAATCTCAGTGCTGGTATATCAAATATCGAGATGCAGATAGTATCGAGCGGAGAGTGAAGGCGTTTAAGGATAAAACAGCCAGTCAGCAGCTTGCAGCCAAACTTGAGAAAGAAGCTGAACTGGCAAAGGCCGGTGTCGTTGACCGCTATAAAGAACACCGCACAAGACCGCTTGTTGAACACCTAACAGATTTTGAACAATCCCTATCGGCAAAAGGCAACACCTCCAAGCACATCGAACAGGTTATATCAAGGGCAGGGAAAATCATTAAGGGCTGTAAATTCAGGACGTGGACGGATATATCGGCAAGTAAAGTGCAGTGTTATTTGGCTGACCTGCGAAACGGTAATGAGGGTATATCTGCTCAAACATTTAATTTTTATTTGCAAAATATAAAACAGTTCTGCAAGTGGATGGTTCAGGATGGCAGAGCAAGCGAATCACCGCTTCAACATTTGAAGGGTCTAAACGTCCGAACAGACAGGCGACACGACCGGCGGGCACTTGAGCCAGACGAAGTAAGGCGTTTATTAGAGGCCACACGAGCTGCACCGGAGCGTTTTGGTATGACAGGATGCCAGAGGGCTATGCTTTACCGTTTGGCCATAGAAACCGGCCTGAGAGCCTCAGAATTGCAAAGCCTGACAGTAACATCGTTTGATTTTGACAAGTGCACGGTTAGGATTGAAGCAGCATATAGCAAGCATAGGCGAGAAGATGTGTTACCATTACGGCCAGGCACGGCGGTAGAGCTACAGAGCTTCTTAGCTAACAAAATGCCTGATGTTCAGGTGTTCAATATGCCAAAGAAACCGGCAAAGATGTTGCGTGCTGATTTAGCACAAGCAAATATCCCTTACGTTGACAATGCTGGGCGGTATGCTGATTTCCATAGTTTCCGACATACTACCGGAAGCTGGCTTGCTGCAAATAATGTCCATCCGAAGGTTGCTCAGTCGATTATGAGGCATAGTGATATAAACCTTACGATGTCAAGATATACACATACCCTTATGGGGCAAGAATCAGAAGCAGTCTCAAAATTGCCAGATTTATCATTGCCAAGCAGTCAAAAACAAATTGTAACCGGCACTGATAATCAGTTGGTAAGTGCTGTTCAAAACTTCTCTGAAAAGTTGACACCTCAGTTGACACCTAAATCGACACTTACAGCTTACTCTGGTTGTAATCGACCGGCAGTGGTTGTCACCTCGTTGTCAAGAGATAGAGAAAAAGTGGAAAATCACAACACTTTACAGAACGGGAAGTTAGACAACAAAAGTGATGGAATGTCACCACGTGTCACTGACAAAAAGCGAATACGCCCGACAGGATTCGAACCTGTGACCTCCGGTTTAGGAAACCGATGCTCTATCCTACTGAGCTACGAGCGCAAATCAAAAGGCATAATAACTGTTTTACTTAATCTTTTCAAATGATTATTAACCTGAGTTTAGTCACGCTTGTTTTTTGGCCTGCTCGAAAAGCCAATCACACCATCTGTCGAATCCTTCTCCGGTTTTCGCTGATACATTGAAAATCTCTATCGTTTTATTCAGCCTGTGAACATCGCTTTTGACCTTTTCGATATCGAAGTCGATAGCCGCTCCCAATGAGAGCAAATCAATCTTATTTATCAAAAGAGCCTTCGACTTGGCAAACAGGGCGGGATACTTGGCCGGCTTGTCGTCACCTTCTGCTACGGAGAGTACTGCTGTTTTTGCATTTTCCCCGAGCTCGAAAGCTGACGGACATACTAAATTGCCGACGTTCTCAATGATAATCACCTCCAGCTTCGAAGCCGAGAGTTTCTCAAGGGCACCGCTGACCTGCGCAGCGGACAAATGACAGGCTCCCTCGGTATTTATCTGCACAACGTCCGCTCCCGTCGCCTCTATCCTCTGTGCGTCGTAGTCGGTCTGAATGTCACCTTCGATAACACCGATTTTCAACCTGTCTTTAAGCTCGTTTATCGTTCTTGTCAAAATGCTTGTCTTGCCCGAGCCCGGTGACGATATCATATTAAGACACAAAATCTTACGTTCTGCAAAATATTTTCTGTTCTGTTCGGCATACTGCTCATTTGCACTTAGAATCTTTTTACCAATCTTGACTTTCATATTTATCCCGTCTCGAATTCTATCTCTTCCAGAATTAATGGCGCATCTTCCAAAAGCTCGAAATCTGCACTGTCGCAGCATGTACAGCGGCCTTTTGAAAAATCAACTTCGAATTCCCTGCCACATTTTTTGCACAGTCCCCGCATAGGTTTATGCTCTATCTCAAGCCTTATACTTTCACAGCTTGTACCTTTGCTGATTGCACTGAACGCTTCGGCAAGCAGCTCATCATTGATTACATTCAGTATTCCGCAGCTTATCTTTGCTTTTATCGGCTTCGACTTCTGCTTCGCCGCCTCAGCCGATATCGTCGCCATAAGATTTTGTGCCACGCTCATCTCATGCATCAGCATATCCTCGGAAGCTGCTCGCCGTAAGGCATCTGCACAATCCTTCGCCCGCCGATTGACGTTACCATTTCCACTGTCGGCACGTCACTGACCTTTTCAATCTCGCCTATTATATTTGCATCTCTTGCGAGCGGATGTTCTCTGCAAAACGCCAGACATTTTTCGGCTGATTGAGCCGAAACAACGGCAACGAATTTACCCTCGTTGGCTACATTTAAAACATCGAAGCCGAACATATCAGCCGCCGCCTGTACCGCAGGCTTTACCGGTATTTTGCTCTGCTGAATCTCAATACTCACACTGGCCTCTCTGGAAATCTCATTCAGCGTGGCTGCCAGTCCTCCTCGCGTCGGGTCGCGCATAAATTTTACGCCGTCGGTTTTTTCGAGCAGTTTTAACGCCGGCTCAGCTATCGATGCACAATCGCTTTGCAGTTCACTCTCGAAAGCGACCCCTTTTCGCTGCGAAATAACAGTCATACCATGGTCGCCGAGCGTACCACTCAGAATTACCTTGTCGCCGGCTTCGATTTTATCAAAGCCCAACTCCACTCCCTCTAATCTGATACCGATACCTGCCGTATTGATGAAAATTTTATCAGCCCCTCCTGCCTCTACCGTTTTTGTATCACCGGTTACAATGCTCACCTTGTTCTCGTCAGCCGCTTTTCTTATACTTTCAAGTATCCTCTCAAGTATTTCCATTTCAAGGCCGGTCTCAATTATCAAAGAGAGCGACAACGCTACAGGCCTTGCACCGCAAACCGACAAATCATTGACGGTGCCGCACACCGCCAGCTTTCCTATGTCACCACCATTGAAAAATAGGGGCTTTACGACGTAGCTGTCTGTAGTAAAGCAAATCGACTTCGAGCTTGTTTCAAGGTCGGCTGAATCATATAACTTTACCTGTTTTTGACCTTGAAGTTTCGCTAAGATTGTTCCCCTGATAAGCTCATCCGATAGCTGGCCGCCTCCGCCGTGTGCGAGCAGAATTTTTTCTTTCTCTTTGTCTTCCATTACCCGCACCTTTACCTTTGCCCGTACTTAAAATATGCCGAGCAGGCACCTTCGCTGCTTACCATACAGGGCCCAACCGGTTTTTGCGGCCTGCAGCTTTCGCCGAACAGTGCGCACTCCGTCGGCTCTATTAAACCGCTCAGAACCTCCCCGCACCTGCAGCCGTCCGGCTCATATCCTTTCGATTCCGCAATATTAAATCGCCTGTATGCATCGAATTCGCCGAACTTTGCCTTCAGTTTAAGTGTGCTCTTGGCAATCTTGCCGAACCCGCGCCACCAGCCGTCACTTACATCGAAACAATCACTGGTAATCTGTTGTGCCTTTTTATTACCTTCCTTAGTCACCACAGCTCTGTATATTGATTTCACCTCAGCTTTGCCTTCCGTTATCTGTTTGCATATCTCCGCAAGTCCTTCGATAATTTGCATCGGCTCGAAACCTGCCACCACACAGGGCCGGTGAAAATCAGTAACTATCTGTTCGAAAGCTCCGTAACCAATTATCACGCTGACGTGGCCTGGGCACAAAAAGCCATTGATATTATTATTTCTGCCGCTCAGCAGCTCTCTCATAGCCGGCACAACCAGCTTATGGTTACTCAAAATGCAAAAGTTACCAACGCCTTCCGATTCAGCCTCCTGTACCGCCACCGCTGTTGCCGGTGCCGTCGTCTCGAATCCCACCGCAGCGAATACGACCGTTTTCTTCGGATTTTCCCTCGCAAGCTGAAGTGCATCCTCACTGCTAAGAACAATTTTCACATTGTTATTGGTATTCGTAGTTTCGAGCGAGCCGCCTTTACCCGGCACACGAACCATATCGCCGTACGTTGCTATCAGTATATCATCCCGCTGCGCCAGTTCTATAATAGAATCGATATAGCCCTGGTCGGTAACGCATACCGGACAGCCGGGCCCCGATAGAAGTTTCAGGTCTTTGGGCAGTGTTGCTTTTATCCCGTTTCGAAAAATCGCTACCGTATGTGTTCCGCATACCTCCATTATATTTATGGTACGTCCCAGAAGCCTGCAGGTCTCGGCTATCTGTTTTTGTGCTCTGTAGATTCTTTCAAGCATAGACTCTGCCTATCCTGAATTCTCTTTTGAACCACGGTTAAATTCGTTTATCTCTGCAATCAGGCTCCACGTTTTTTTCGCCTCTTCTTCATCGACGAAAGATATGGCAAAGCCGGCATGTACCAGGACGAGGTCTCCCTGCTTTGCATTTTCCAAAAGCGTCGTCTTGGCCTTATAACGGTTGCCCATAGCATCGACAACAGCCCTGTCGCCTTCAAGCTCAACTATTCTCGCCGGTATTGCAAGGCACATCTTCTGACCTTTCTATCAATCTTCATTTACAATACTTGCTGCAATTGCAGCTTGTCCCAATGCGACCCCGCCGTCATTGGAAGGTACTTGTTTATTGAATAATACGTGAAAATCGTTTTTCTTCAAGAGCTTAATCAAACGCTTCGTCAGATAACGGTTACAAAATACACCTCCGCTAAGAGCTGCTGTGTTAAGTTTCGTTTTGTTCCGTGCTCTCAGTGCCATTTCTAAAAGGCCATGGGCTATGCAATTATGAAACTTCGCAGATATGATACCAGCCTCGACGCCTGCTTTAACATCATCAATCACCTGCCGAACCATCACCCGCAAGTCCAGTTTCAAAGGCTCATCTTTTTTTTCGATAAGCTCGAAGTCATAAGCCTGCTCAATATCTTTTTTAGCAATCGCCTCCAGTGCCATCGGCAGTTGTGCTTCGAAATAATTATAGTTTCCCACACCGGCCATAGCAGCCACAGCATCGAAAACTCTGCCCATGCTCGATGTCTCAATTGTATTTATTTTTTTGTCTATTTGCTCTGAGATGATTTTTATTCTTTTGTAATCTGGCTCGATTCGCTCAAGTAGCCAGCCAAACCTCTTCAAGTCGAAGTCACTGCCGTACGTTTTTGTCAGCAGCCCCAATACAGCCCTTATTGCTTCTTTGCTCGCCTTATCGGCACCGGCCAGCTTGTAGTAATCTAAATGACCGAACCTCTCGAAACCTTTAAGCGATGCTATTAAGCACTCACAGCCCCAGATTGCACCATCGCTGCCGTAACCTGTCCCATCGACTGAAAGCCCGATTACAGGCCCGTCCGTATTATGTTCCGCCAGCACGGACGCTATATGTGCCCAGTGATGTTGAATCCGTATCTTTTTTACGTTTGGAATGGTAAGTGCGTATTGCGATGAAAAGTATCCCGGGTGCAAATCGCAGGCTATCACTTTCGGTTCGACCTCGAAGAGCCTGCGCATATGCTCGATTGAATTTATGTAATGATGGTAAACGTCCGCATCTTCCAGGTCACCTATATGCTCACTGCAGATAACCTGATTTTGTTTTACAAGGCAGAAAGTATTTTTCATATCAGCACCGGCTGCCAGTATGTCCTGCGTTGCTGTTTTTTCGCTGACAAAGGGCGTCGGCACATAACCTCTTGCACGTCTGAGCAGTACAGGCTCATCTTCTATAAAATGCAAAATCGAATCATCAATCTGGCGATAAATTTCCCTGTCGTGTATCAGGAACGCATCTACTATGTCACTGAGCTTTTCAGCCGCCTTTTCATCTTTACATATCAAAGGCTCATCCGAGATATTACCGCTTGTCATAACCAGAACTTCCAGACCTTCTGCAAAAAGCAGGTAATGCAGCGGCGCATAGCACAGCATAAAGCCGAATGTATCAACTCCTTCGGCAACCGATGGTGCTATGAAAGAGTCTTTTTTCTTTGGCAATAAAACAATCGGGCTTTCAGGGCTTTTCAGAATTTTTTTCGCCTCTTTGCTTACAACTGCATATTTTCTGATTGTCTCTATCGTCTCTGCCATAAGTGCAAACGGTTTATGGTCTCTTTTTTTTCGCTGCCTCAGCTTTTGCACAGCCGCCTCATTTAGTGCGTCAGCAGCAAGGTGAAATCCGCCGATTCCTTTAATTGCCAGAATCTTTCCCTCCGAAAGCAGCCTTGCTGCTTCAGCTATCACCTTGTTACTGTCGCCTTCAATCACTTTTCCTTTATTGTCGCTTAGCCGCACACTTGGCCCGCATCTGCCGCACGCCACCGGCTGGGCATGAAACCGCCTGTCCGCCATATCGTTGTATTGGCTGGCGCACTTCCCACACATCGTAAAGACCGACATCGTCGTATTACACCGGTCGTAAGGTATCGTTTTTAATATTGAGTATCTCGGCCCGCAGTTCGTGCAGTTTATAAAAGGATACCTGTACCGAAAATCGCCCGCGTCCAGCATCTCCGACAAACAGTCCTCGCAGACCGCTATATCCGCGGTCACTTCAGAAAGGGCTGCTCCGGTTTGTTTGCTTTCTTTGATTGTAAATTCTTCTTCGCCTTCGCTTAAATCCACGTTAGATATACTGACATTTTTGATTTGAGAGAGGGTTGGTTTATCTTTGCCCTGCATTCTCTCGACAAATTCTGATATTCTTTCTTTTTCTCCCTGTACTTCTATCGTGACTCCTTTGCTGTCGTTATATACGAATCCCGTCAAATGCAGCGATTTCGCAAGCCGATAAACGGCAGGGCGAAAGCCGACTCCCTGGACCCGGCCGCTAATCAGTAATTTGCATCTCCTGATCAAATCTTCTCGCCTTTGTAAATGTTTAACTTTCATCTGCTTTAGCTCTTTGCTTCAACTGCGAATATCTCGGCAAGCTCGCTCACAAGTTCTTCAGCCGGTTGCCTTACCTCTTTTGATATACCTTCTCCGAGCTTTATTTGTTTCGGCTGAATCCCGATAATATAAACGTCAACCTTTTTACTTTGTTGTATCATTTCGATAAAAAGATGCGGCGACAGTGTATGCGTTGAGAAAACGCTGCGATTCAATTGCTCAGGCCGCAGCAGCCGTATCTGGCCTGCTTCGCCGCCGAAATCTATCGCATCGATAACTAACAGGGCATCAGGCTCTTTTTTTATAATACGCTGTATATAATTTTCAGGAACGGTACCTGCATTTATAATATCTGCTGTTAGAGCCTTCTTAGAGAGCTCATCGCAAACGAAAGGCCCCACGCCGTCATCGCCTTTGAGACTGTTACCCATCCCAATAATGACCGTCCTTTTCCCGCCCAGCGTCCTTAGCGGCTTCAGACTTTCTTTATCGTTGGTCATAATAAAAAGTGTGAGTTCGGATGAAGAAAAAATGAACCTCTGTTAATTAACGACATATCAAATATTAATCGCCGGCTCGTCTAAAGCTGGATATTCAATTCACATTTACACTTCGGGCAGAGCACACGCATAAAATCGCTTGTCTGAGCACTCTTTTCTGTTACAGCTTTATGTTCGATATCCGCTCCTTCCATGCTCAGCTCTCCGCTTTTGGCGAAGAGCAACGACGGATTCGAATATGCCAGAGGCCCGAGTTTCTCGTACAGCCACGCTAAATGTTTTTTTGTCCCTATTACCGCACCGCATTTCTCGCACAACTGCAGCTCAAACTCGAATGTCTCGGTCATTGTTGACCTGTCCATATTGGCCAGGTCCCAGATTTGTGACAGCTTTATTCCCTTTTCCGTCGTACAGTTTTCGCTGCAGTTGCCGCAGAATATGCACGCATCGGTTTGCTGTGTAATAACTCTTTTCGGGTTATCACCCTCGGTATGGTCAACCATAGTCAGCGCACGTGTCGGGCAAACGTTCACGCACGCTCCACAGCCGATACAGTAGTCGGTATTAAATTCGGGTTTGCCTCGCAATCTTTCAGGTACTTTGCAGGGCACTGCCGGAAATTTGGTCGTAAAACGCGGCGAAAAAACCGCAGTCACCGCTTCTTTTAATTCTCTTAATTTAGGCCAACGCAATTTCAATCTCCTTTGTTTCGTTGTTTTTGTCCCAATACGTTCCTGTCAACCTCTTCTCCGTATTTATCCACGACGCTTTGCTCCCACATCTGCACACCTGAGATGTGAGCGCCCTTGGCAATCGCGTGTGCTGCGGTGGGCGACGTTATCAGGATAAATACTGCGCACACAATTGCTTTTGCACTTGTTGCTCCCGAACCGCAGGCCACGGCAACGCCGATTAAAAGAAATATCGTGCCTAAGGTCACGCATTTCGTCGATGCCTGCAGCCGGTTGTAAACATCCGGAAACCTGACCAGCCCTATACAGCCGAAAATGTCGAACAGTATCCCGATTATTATAAGAAAGTAGCCTATTATCTCATTCATCGAAGCTTCTGCCCTCCAAAAATTTCGCCAGTGCTATCGTTCCTATAAAGCTCAACAGTGCCCACGCGAGGGCAATGTTCAGGTAAAAATCTTTTCCTGTTGTCAAACCCAGAATAGCGCAGAAGCCGACGATTATGATTCCGAGTATATCTATGGCAACCGTCCTGTCGGGGGCGCTCGGGCCCCTGCCGATTCTGTAAAGGCACATAAAGCAGGAAAGTAACAATCCAATATAAAATAAAGTTATCATAATTACCTCATTCGAAAATCTTCTCTAAAAACCACTCAAATTTTTTGGCAATGTGCTTTGTTGCCTCTTCGACGTCGTCGCTTTTAACGTTAATCCAGTGTATATACAGATAACCGTCGTCGGTTAAATCTACTGTCAGCGTGCCTGGTGTCAGTGTAATCGAGTTCGCAAGGGCGGTAATGCCTGAATCGGTTTTCAGTTTTGTCTTTATTTTTACAATCCCCGGCTTTATGGGCATCGCGGGATGTAATGCGCGGTACACAACGTCAAAATTGGCCATTAATATATAGTAAAAGAACACCGGAACATAAACCAGAAACCAGAAAATCCGAACCGGCGAAATAAATATATGATGTTCCTTGGGCAGCATCTCATGAAATAAAATCGACACAATTGCCGAAGCTGCTAAGCCTGCTATGATGAATTGAATATCAACAGACCACGTCAGTACTACCCACGTAATAAATGCCAGAACAAAATAGATTATTCGTCTCATAGCTTCACACTTTCCCTGACCATTTCGATTACATTGGTTGAATATGAAACTCCGTCCGTAATTACCCTGACCGCAGGCTCCAGAACGCTGCTGCGAAGCGGCGGCACTAACAGCAGGCCCATCAAAACGCACAAGCACGCAAGGAAAACCATAGCTATCAGCATACTGTTCTTTTGTTCCTTCGTTTCTCTCAGGGCTTCCGGTAATTCACCTAAAAATACGTATCTCTGCACTTTCAGATACATTATCAGCGTGCACAGGCTGACAAAAACGATTATGGCTGCTACCCAGTAAAAACCTGAACCTACCGCCGCTATCACCAGAATCAGCTTGCTCCAGAAACCGCTGAACGGCGGTACTCCCGCAATCGCTGCCGAGCCAATCGTCGCCGCCGCACGTGTTACCGGCATCTTCTCTGCCAGGCCGCCTAATTGTTTCATATCCCTGGTTCCTGTTGACATCTCGACCGAGCCGCTCGTCAAAAACAGAAGTGACTTATAAACTGAGTGATTGACAAGATGGAACAGCCCGCCCAGAATCGCCAGAGCCGACCATTGTGCTTTTGCACCCTTAGCTATTAAAAGACCGCCAAAACCGATGCCGAGCACTACATAGCCTATCTGGCTTATACTCGAATATGCCATAAGACGTTTCAAATCCCACTGACCTATCGCCATAAAGGCCCCGATTATCATACTTAAAATCCCCAGTATCATCAGGAGCCAGCCGACCTCGACCGTTATACCGAATACGTTAAAGACAATCCGTGACATTGCATAAATCCCGAGCGCTTTTATTATCACGCCTGACAGCATCGCCGATATCGGTGCAGGTGCCGAAGGATGTGCATCCGGAAGCCACGCATGGAACGGCACTATTGCCGCCTTCAAACCAAAGCCGGCGATAAAAAGGGCTAATGCAAAAGTTAGTCCCGAATTCAAACCGCTCTCCGAAATCGCCTTCGAGATATAAGCCATATTTAACGTCCCTGTATTGCCGTAAACAAGCCCGACACCGAACAGGACAAACGTCGATGCTATGCTGCCCAGAACCATATACTTGAACGCCGCCTCCAGCTCCTCGTGCTCACAGCCGAATGCCACCAGTGCATAAGAGGCTAATGATGCAATCTCGAGGAATACGAACATATTAAATATATCGCCTGACAGCACCACACCGTTCATTCCCGCAACCATAAGCATAAACAAGCACAGGTACTTCGACTTGGCTGTATATCGCTCCATATATCTTGTACTGAAGAGCATCGCCGCCGCACTCACGGTCGATATGGCAAGCAGCATCAAACAGCTCAGACCGTCGAGTACAAGATTGATTCCGAGTGGTATAGGCCATCTACCTATTTCATAAACGGCAGTTCGCCCGATGGAAGCAACCGCACAGCAGAGCAGGAAAATCGTTACCGCATTCGCAAGGAAAGTTGCAGCGGATTTACCCCTCTTGCCGAAAAGCGGAAGTGCAAATGCAGCAATCAGGGGAACTGCAACAAATGTAGGCAATGGCACCGCCGGTAAGCTCATCCTTTAAGTCTCCTTATTTCTGTAATATCGAAGGTCTCGTATTTCTCGTATGTCCTGATGCATATCGAAATCATAAGCGCCAATGAGCCCAGGCTGATAACGATTGCCGTTAGCACAAGGGCCTGCGGCAGAGGGTCAACGCTTTTAGCCACGAACATACTGCTCAAGGTCCCGCCTGCCTCAACTATGTCTTCTTTTGACACAATCGGTGCCACGCCGCCGGCTCGATAGCCCAGCATTATCAAAAACAGGTTCACCGCGTATTCCATCACGAGGATGCCGAGCACTATCTTGACCATATTCTTTTTGACAACGGCACAGTACAGGCCGACCATAAACAGCAAAAAACACAACGAATAAAGCATCAGTTATTCTCCTTTTCTTTGCCGCCCGGTATCTCGCATACGTTTCCCTTGCACCTGTAATCCTGGCAGAAAATTGAAAGAACAAGAATTATCAGAAACAGCGACGCCCCGACTTTCAAACCTATCGCTATATTCGAAAGCGGAATTGTCCCTGCGCTTACAAGCTCCATTGCATTTCCGGGCAGGTATTTCTGGTACAAAAAATTCGTAAAAAACACACCGCCCGTCGTTATACCAATCACCGCTATCGCAGCGAACATCAAAGCCCCCACACAATCAATTCTCGAAGCCGCTCCAAGGGGCATATTCTCCTCCGCGAACTCTCTGCCGAAGGCAAGTAAAAGCAGAACATATGATGACGCAATAATCACACCGCCCGCAAAACCGCCTCCCGGCGTCAGATGACCTGTGATGATAATATAAATGCCGAACAGGAATATCAGAATCTTGACCCAGCTCGCTATGGTCTTAACTATTACCGTCATTCCCTTCATTTGTCGATTTCCTCTAAAAGCTTTCTGCTTTTTCTTCTTAATACAACCGTCGCGCCGATAATCGAAGTGAACAGCACCGTCGCCTCACCGAGCGTATCATACGCCCTGAAATCCAGAATCACCGACGCCACGAGGTTCGCAGCCCCTGTTTTTTTCAACCCATCCCTGATATATGTTTGTGAGGCTGCCGCCTCCGTCTCGGCAAAAACCGGAGAGCCGAACTCATGCAGTGTATCATCGAAAACATGTATCCCCGCCAGAAATATGACAAATACAACCACTATCGAAACAACTACTGCAAAAAATTCTCTATCACCGCTGATAAAGGTCAAGTCTCGTGAAATCGTTGCGCGTATAAGAATAATCAGTCCTAAAACTTCCACTACAATCTGAGTAATCGCAATATCGGGTGCACGCAGGAACAGGAACATAATCGATGCCCCGAAACCGATTGCTCCAATACATATCACGGAGCTTAAAAGATTCTTCGTTTCCACCGCTATAAAGGCCGCTATCAGAATGAACAGCATTAAAATATAAAGAATAGCCATAATTGCCTCACCATATCCTGCAAACCACAAATAAAATCACCAATAATCCTAAAGTCATCCACGTCAGATACATCGGGAGCACGCCGCTGTGAAGCCATCTCAGAAACCTTGTCAGCGCCATACCTAAATTGCCGCTTTGATTGTATGGGTCGAAATAGCCTTTTTCCTGACACTCATAAAGCTGCTTCAAGCCGCCCATCGATGATACCGTTTTATAGAAATGCGTACCCGGTATTATCATCTTGTCGTTTTCCTGAATCTCGCCGCACGTCCACGTCGGAACAATCCTGACACTTCTGGCCGCGAAACCGATAATCAAAATCACCAGCCCCAAAATAATACCTGCCATTATAAGAATAGTCGCCAGCCCCGACTGCCACGTGCCGGTAATCACCGTCTGGGTTTGTATATCCAGTGCCGGGAAGATAAACTGTTTCAGCGGTAAATAGTAGAACACGCCGAACAGCACGCATAAAAACGCAAGGACTATCATCGGCAGCGTCTGCAAAATTGAAACTTCCTTTATATCTTTTTCTTTCAGCCGGTCCGGCATTCTTGAAAGGAACAGCGAATGTATAAGTTTTACAAATGATGCCAGTGTCAGGGCGCTGCCGAACATCGCCGCGACAAGCCATACAGGCCATAATCTCGCCGTCGCAGACGTGCTCGCCGTCCCCATCTGAATTATGCCCTGGTAAACCATCCACTTTGAGACGAAGCCGTTTAACGGCGGTATCCCCGAAATACTCAAAGCCGCAATCAAACAGCACCCAAATGTTATTGACATCTTTTTACCGAGCCCGCCCAGCCTGTCAAGCTCCGCTGTCCCGCTTTGCTGCTCGACCGCTCCCCCGCACAAAAACAGACAGCTTTTGTATATCGAGTGGTTCAGCATATGAAACACACCACCTGCTATGCCCACCGTTGTCCCAGTTGCTATACCGAGAACCATATAGCCGACCTGGCTGATGGCGTGAAAGCTCAATAGCTTCTTAAGGTTGTGCTGAACCATCGCTATCATCACGGCGACGATAATCGTAGCCGCCCCGATGATTGCCAGAATGATACTTAATACACCCGCCTCAAGACTGAACATTCCACCTTTTTTCACGAGTATCACCAGCAGGTAGATTCCAAGCAGCTTATCCACAGCCGCCGGCAATAGCGCCATCACCGAAGGCGGTGCAAATTCACCGCTCGTCGGCAGCCACGTATGCAGGGGCATCGCGCCGGCCTTGGTTATTGCCGCTACCATAAGCAGCAAAAACGCCGTTATCGTGACCGCGTTTGTCGTCGATAGCGTAATCTTCGATATCTCGAATGTCCCCGATGCCGCCCAGACCAATCCTATTCCCAGCAGAAACGCTGCATCGGATGCACCTATCATTGCAAAGCTTTTCGTCGCCGCAAAGTTGCTGTTTTTGCCGCCTGTCGTTATCAATAGATATAGCGAAACCGTCACAATCTCCCAGAATATAAGAAGAAACAAGAGATGCCCTGAAAGCAGTATCCCTGCCGAGCCGCCTATCGTCAGAAGAAGAGAGCCGAAGTATATATTTATCCCTTTTGCGTCAGCCGTCGATTTCAGCGAATACAAAGTTATCAAAAAGCCGAATCCCATCGCGAACATCAGTATGAATGTTCCTAAAGGCCGGGCACTGAGTAAAAGCTCTAAATTAAAATCACCTATCTGCAGCAGCGACCACCTGAAATCGCTTATGCTTGCCTTGAATATGTATATCGAAAGGATAAGTGCAGCGATTGATATAACCAGCGTCGCCGCCTTTGAGATAAAGCTTAACCTTCGCGGCAGAAAAAGGCAAACAAAGCCCGCTATCAGCGGCACAAAAACTAATAAGGTTAATGGATTCTCAAAAAAGTTATTCAAGTCTTAAATCCTCCATTTTGAGCTCTCGCAGACCGAGCTCCTTTTTCAATCTTGCCGTTTTACCGCGGCTCATCTTCAAAAGCGCCTCGTAATTGTGAATGATATTTTTATGTCCGTCCACGACAGCCAGCCTTTCCGTACAGCTATAGCAAGGGTCAACCGCTGCCAGCGTAATTGTAACGTCCGCTATATGCTCTCCGATACACGATGCTTTGAATGACGGCACATTGACGTAGCTCGGCGCCCGCATCTTATGTCGTACAGGCCGATTACCTCCATCGCTGCGAACGTAATGGAATGTCTCGCCGCGAGGTGCTTCTGCGCGACCACATCCTTCGCCCGGCGGTATCTCTTTGACTTCTGCTGTAATAGGG
This sequence comes from uncultured Pirellulales bacterium, assembly GCA_964464635.1. Taxonomy (GTDB): domain Bacteria; phylum Planctomycetota; class Phycisphaerae; order Sedimentisphaerales; family Anaerobacaceae; genus CAYLMG01. The sequence continues at coordinate 22,509 of CAYXGT010000039.1, forward strand.
CCCTTTGGCAATTTCTTGACTGCCTGCCTTATCATCTTAATCGATTCCAATACTTCCAGCAGACGAACAACTACCTTGGCAAAGACATCTCCTTCGGGAACACTTATTACCTTCCAGTCGAGCTCGCCGTATGCGGCATACGGGTCGTCGCGACGTATGTCGATATCGATACCGCTGGCTCTCGCTGTCGGACCGGCAATTGCATATCGAATGCCATCTTCTTTGCTGAGTATTCCTACGCCTTTCAGCCTCATATGTAAAATCGGGTCGTCCAAAACAGCCTTGGTCAGCATCTCAATCTTCTTTTCGAGCTTGTCCATCTCGTCTAATATCTTTGGTTTTAACTCTTCCTGGATATCTTCTCTGCAGCCGCCCACTTTGACATTGCCGTAATTGTTCCTGTTGCCGGTAATCTCCTCGAGCAGGTCAAGAACCGGCTCGCGGTATTTCCACGACCACATAAAGACCGTATCGTAACCGATAAAGTGTCCTGCCAAACCTGCCCACAAAATATGACTGTGCAATCGCTCCAGCTCATTGATGATTGTCCGAACGTACAATGCTCTTTCGGGCGGCTTTACACCGCAGATTTCTTCTACCGCCTGGACATACGCAAGAGGATGTGATGCCGAGCATATCCCGCATATCCGTGAGACAAGGTAAGGCACCTGGTCGAACTGTAGGGTCTCGGAAATACCCTCCATACCGCGATGATTATACGATATCCGCACGTCTATATCAGTCACGATTTCGCCGTCAACGGTCAGTTGAAAATATTCCATCTCTTCCTGCAGCGGGTGAAATGGCCCGACCGCAAGAACAGGCTTGTGAAGATTAATCTTCTTTGTCATTTTGGTACCTCTTTTCTCAATGGGTACACTCCCTCAGGCCAGTCGTCGGCTAAAATCAGCCGCCTCATATCGGGATGCCCCTTGAACTCGATGCCCAGCTCGTCATGTATCTCTCTTTCTATCCATTCTGCGCCGGGCAGAAACGGTGCGATTGAATCGATTGTCGGCTTCTCACGTTCTCGTATAAAAGTCTTCAATGTCACTATCCAGCCGATTTCATCGCAGGAATAATGATAAAGAATCTCGAAACAGCTCGTTGAGTCTATACCAGTCGCAATCACAAATCGAAGCGGTACTTCTTCAAACAAATATTTGTTTACCGAATGACTGTTTTCTGACTCGCAGTACAGAAAAATCCTTTTCTCGCTTGTCTGCTCTATCTTCGTCAGTTTATCTTTGATTTTTTCAAGTTTACTTTTTAGTTCTTTGTCATCCATCTTTTCGAATCTCGCTTCTTTTTTACAGTGCTGACAGTACCTTCACTATCCCCGATATCATTGCCTCCGGTTTCGGCGGGCAGCCCGGCACGTATGCTATTATCGCATTCGGGTCCACCTCTCTGATTATCTTATCTATTGGACCGACAACATGGTAGCCCTTGTGGAATATTCCCGTATCGCACGCGCAGGTGCCGATGCAGAATACGACACAAGGTTTTGGTGTCTGGCGGTACACCTCCTGTACTCTCTTCGCCGCCTGGGCCGTGCCTACTCCCGTTATAAGCAGGGCGTCGGCGTGACGGGGTGAGCCTACTAATTTGATGCCAAGTCTCTCTACGTCGAACTTAGGCGTCAAAAGGTCAACGATCTCAATGTCGCAATTATTGCACGCACCGGCGTTAACGTGAAACACCCACGGCGATTTCTTTAATGACCATATTCTCCAGTCCATAATTCACCTTATAACC
>CAYXGT010000040.1:0-24191 GCA_964464635.1 uncultured Pirellulales bacterium
TACAGGTCAATGGTCTTTCGGCGAGGGCGGCGGCGACATCATAAGCCAGGTAACTTTGGTGGAGGAAAGCTCTGCTAAGACAGTACTTATACCTTCGGGGCCGGTCCCTGATACCTGGAGGTCAGATGCCAATTACGATGACAGCACCTGGAATGATTACACCTTTATTTCCGACAAAAGCGGTTCAGTTGGTTATGAAAGAGGCACCGGAACCGGATATAGAGATTATATTTCGTACGATGTTGAAAGTGATATGTACGGCGTAAATGCATCCTGCCTTATAAGAATACCTTTTGTTGTAACCGCCGAACAACTGGAAAGCTTTAACTTTTTAACCCTGCAGATGCGGTACGATGACGGCTTCGTTGCCTTTATAAACGGTCAGAAGGTTGCTTCCGTATATGAACCCGACCCGCTTACCTGGCAATCTGCAACAATAAGCGGCAACAATCATGAAGCCGGTTTGTATTTTGATGACTTTCCCATTAATAACCAAATAGGCCTGCTGCATGAAGGCGTAAATATCCTTGCCATTCACGGCCTTAATGCTTCCGCAGGCGGAAGCAGCGACTTTTTAATTTCTGCAAGATTAATTGCAGGCACTATGGGTGAAACCTATGACGGTGTTGCTCTGAATCCGGGGATAAATCGTGTTGTTATTCAAACGTTCGACGCTCCTGAGGGCGCAGGAAATAAACTCCATGAGGATTATGTCGATATCTGGTATGACACCGGAGGCGGCAGCTTCGGTGAAATTACTTATGAGGTTAATTTGGTTACAGAAGATGCAGCCAAGAATATCCTAATCCCAACGGGACCGGTAAGCGATAGCTGGAGGTCCGACCCTGGTTTTGATGACTCGCTTTGGAATGATTATGTATTTGTTTCAGGCAGGACCGGTTCTGTAGGCTATGATGACGGCAGCGACTACGACCCCTATATTTCGTATGATGTAACCTCGACTATGGACGGCATTAATAACACTTGTCTGATTCGAATACCATTCACCGTTACTGCCGATGACCTTGCGGTCTTGAACTTTATGATTCTTCAGATGCGCTACGATGACGGCTTTGTCGCTTATATAAACGGCCAGGAGATTGCATCCGAATATAAACCTGACCCGCTGACCTGGAATTCCGGTACTTTAGGCGGGGGTCTGAACGAGGCTACAAGCAATTTTGAAGAATATCCGGCTTCGAGCTTTATCAGCGCCCTTCATGTAGGCGAGAATATTCTTGCGATTCACGCTCTTAATGCCAACCTGGGCAGCAGTGACTTTATCATTTCCGCAAAATTGATTGCCGGTACAATTTCCGGTGACCCTGATGAGGGAGCTGTTGTTTATGACAATGAAACTCTGACCGAGGATACAACCTGGACAGCAGCCGAAGGGCCTTACTATATAACCGGAGATTTAACAGTCCCCGCCGCTTACAGCCTGACCATCGAACCAGGGACAAGTGTTTATTTCGATGAGGATTCTTCGTTAATTGTTAACGGTATTATCGATGCGAACGGAACCGAGTATCAGCGTATCAGGATGACGAGTGTTCCCGGCGCAGCGTATGTGGAGGATATCAGGCCTGAACTGCCGTACGGGCCGCCTAAATGGGACGGCATTCAGCTTCTGGACACTATGTCACCTTTAAATAGAATTGCATATACGGACATCGAGCATGCCCAGACCAGCGACGGTGCCATCGGAATGGTTAATTCGGAAGCGCTTATCGATAATGTTTCATTTGCCGGAAGTTATCTCCGTAATATATCAACCGAAAGTTCCTCGGCTGTTATTAGCAACTGCACTTTTCCCGATATGTACACGCCCGACCAATGGCCTCATCTTATGACCCCGCCGCTTGACAATGTCACCGAGCATATAAACGCCACAGGCGGTATTCCGCCCGGCGGTTATTATATTATAGCGAATAATATCTTCGGCAAAAACAAAGGTCATAACGACGTTATTGACTTTACAGGGCACTGTAATCAACTGCCTGTTGTTCAGGTGCTCAACAATGTCTTTACCGGCGGCGGTGACGAAGCCCTTGACCTCGGAGGCGACGCTTACATCGAGGGGAATCTCTTTATGAATTTCCGCAAGGACGCTTCAAACACCAGCGCAGGCAACAGCAATGCAATGTCCACAGGCGACGATATGTCCGGCGAAGACGATGCCGTTATCACCGTTGTGCGAAATAAATTTTATAATTTAGACTACGTTGTTACTTTCAAGTTCAACACTTTTATGAATTTTGAAAATAATACCGTTGTTGATATTTCAGATGATGCCGATGGTGTGGAATATTCCGCAATTAATTTCTATTGTGTGGAAAAACCAGAGCCTCAGGGCAAAGGAGCTTTCCTGAACAGCAACATCTTCTGGCAAATCCCACAGCGTATTTTCGGAAACGTCGATGTCAGCGACCCGTATAATCCGAGTTTCTCGACCGACCTTGAAATGCACCATACTCTTGTACCTTTCGAACGGGCCTATGACGTTGTAGGTTCGAGGCCGGGGACAATTATGGACCTCGGTATTAACAACATAGCAGCCGACCCGCTCTTTACGGACCCGAATGACGACTTATCGCTTTTATCGATGTCACCTGCTAAAGATGCCGGTGATAACGGTATCGATATGGGTGCCGACGTCCCGGCAGGTGCAAGCATTTCCGGTGAGCCTGTGGGAGGTATTACTTATCAGACTTCCATCACGCTGACTGCTGCGGGTTCTGCTATTACCGACTATATGTACAAGGTAAACGAAGGTGCCTGGAGTACAGAACGCCTGATTACTGCGCCTATATTACTTACAGGTCTTTCCAATGGTCAATCCTATACTGTTTATGTCCTTGGCAAAAACGCCGCCGGCGTCTGGCAAACCGAACCGGCTGTCTCTGAAACTTTCAGCGTCGATACTTCATACTACAGGCTTGTTATAAATGAAGTTCTTGCACACTCTCACGGAACTGCGCCCGATATAGTCGAGCTGTATTATGACGGCCCAACCCCGCTTGATATCACCGATTTCAGTATCACAGACAATCCCGATTATCCGCAGAAGTTCGTCTTCCCACCGACAACGATTATGAATCCGGGACAGTACAAGATTTATTATGCAGATACCAACGAAGCTCTGCCGGATATCCTGGGCTTCTCGCTCGACAGCTATGGCGAAGGCCTATATCTATACGACCAGTACGGCAATCTTGTTGATTCGATCGAATTTGGAATTCAGCTCAACGATATGTCGATAGGCAGGCTCAATGACGACAAATGGCATCTTACAATACCTACTTATGGCTCTGAAAATATACCGCAGCCGATGGCGAGCCCATATAAACTGAAAATCAACGAATGGATTGCAAACACCGATGTTCGCTTCGAAGATGATATAATTGAAATTTATAATCCGTCGCCTTTGCCGGTTGATTTAGGCGGCCTGTATATAACTGATGACCCGTTTGCAAGACCGGACAGGCACGAAATAAAACAGCTGACATTTGCACCTGCTGACGGCTTTGCTTTCTTCTATGCTAACGGCGATGAATTAAGCAGGTCGAATCATCTTAATTTCAGGCTCTCCGCCGATGACGGGCTTATCGCTCTGTTTGATGCCGAGCTAAGTAAAATCGACGAGGTCATTTACTACTCGCAAACAGCAGATTATTCCCAGGGCAGATATCCCGACGGCGCCGCTTATTTTGTTTTCTTCGAGCTGCCTACCCCCGAAAGAAGCAACGTCCAGGACGCCGACTTCGTCAACAACAATATCAATATCCTCAATAACCTTCGGATAACCGAGCTGATGTATAATCCCTCGGATATAAATGATATTGATGAATATATCGAACTGCAAAACATCGGCCCGACAACACTGGATATTTCCGGTGTCAAATTTATCGACGGTATAACTTACATTTTCCCGAACAATACTTTCATACCAGCCTCGGGTTATATTGTTCTTGTCGCCAATCCTGTTGCCTTTAAGGCCCAGTATCCGCTCGTCCCCGATAATTTAATTTATGGCCCGTATGACGGTGCTCTCGATAACGGCGGCGAAAAAGTAGTTCTTACGCTTGCCGACCCGATGCTGGCCGCCGTCTTAAGATTCGAGTACGATGACGCCTGGTATCCCGGTACTGACGGCGGCGGAATGTCACTATCGATTATTGACCCGACCGCCAATCCCAAAGACTGGAACAAGGCAGAAACCTGGCAGGCGGCTGTCCCGACGCCCGCTGCGCCGAACCCATCACAGTCCGAATGGACTATTCTTACTTACGATGATTTCGAAGCTGGCTGGGGAAATTATACCCCGGGAGGTGAAGATGCTATTCTTTATACTACCGGCACCTATGCGCATCAGGGCAGCTATGCCGCCGATATCCAGGATGACAGCGGTGACGCTTCAGCCTTCTGGCACACTGACAGCATCGATGTCGCTTCGCCCGCCTACACCGAATTGAAAATCGATTTCTGGTTCTATGCCCTTGATATGGAGACAGGCAAATCCTTCAAAGTGGACTTCTACGACGGCTCAGCCTACCAGACCGTCGCAACCTATACATCCGGCACGGATTTCGCAAATAATAATTTCTACCACGAAACAATTTATCTTGAAGAAGGAACCGGCCCGGGGCAATACAATTTCCCCCCGAATATGGCTCTTAAATTCGAATGCGTTGCTTCATCAAATACTGATGACATCTTTATCGACCAGGTCGAAGTTTCAGCGAAATAAAAACAGGTTGCTTCTCGACTGCCATCGCAAACTCTTATACTGAGAATCGCAAGCTCGGCGACCGAATCACTGCATAAAGAAATAAAATTTCGCCTGTGCTACAATTGAATCGAAAAAAGCCTGCCAAATCTATTGAACTCCAAAGAATATTTTTGTATTTTTAAGGAGATGAATGGTTCGGCTATGCAGAAATGCGTTTCATTCAAAAAATAGGTTCGTTTTTTCAAAAGAGGTGAATTGTGCAAAACAAAAAGTGCTGTGCAACTTTTTTGCTTTCTTTAACACTGCTTTGTATCTCAGCCTACGCACAGGACGCAGAACCGAATTCCGATTTTTTTAATAAGTTAAAATCCATTCCGGGCGTTGCAGATATCAAAGAGACCCGCTCAAACGAAAGGTTTTTTAAAGAATCTTATGAATTTATGTTTAAGCAGCCGCTCGACCACAAAAATCCCGACAGCGAGAAGTTCCAGCAGCGTGTTTTTATATCCCACGCTGATTATAACAAACCCGTGCTGCTTAACACGGAAGGTTATGCTGCCTGGGGCAATTCCCGCGGGGAGCTGCAGCGAATGTTAGGGGGCAATCAGGTCACGGTCGAACATCGCTTTTTCGGAAAATCTGTTCCTTCGACCCTCAAGTGGGAATACCTGACCGTCAAACAATCTGCGGACGACCTGCACGCCGTTGTTACAGCACTGAAAACGCTCTATAACGGCAAATGGGTCAGTACCGGCGTAAGCAAAGGCGGGCAGACGGCGTTGTTCTATAAATGTTACTATCCGGACGATGTCGATGCCACTGTTGCTTATGTCGCGCCGATTAATATCGCGCAAGAGGACCCCCGCATTTATCAGTTCCTCCAAACCGCAGGCGATGCTGCAACCAGGAAAAAAATAAAGGACTTTCAAATCGCAATGTTCAAACGCCAGGAAGAAATATTGCCGCTGGTAAAGGAACACGCGGAAAAAAGACAATGGACTTTCGCGATGAGCTTGCCGGCCGCTTATGAATACGGAGTGCTGGAATACCCCAATGCATTCTGGCAATACGGAACCAACCCAGCCGACATCCCCGAACCCAACGCACCGGCTGAGACACTGGCTGCACATTACAACCGGGTGGGCACGCTTTATTACTACTCCGACCAGGGCAAAAAACAGTTTGAGCCGTTTATGTACCAGGCCTTCACCGAAATGGGCTATTACAACTTTGACATTACGGACTTCAAGCCTTATATGAAAACACTAAAGGAACCGTCGAATCTTTCCATTTGTCCGGACGGCGCAAAGATAGTCTATAATCCCGCCACAATGGCCTTTGTCTATAACTTCCTTCAATACAAAGCCAATCATGTCGTTTACATTTACGGCGACCTGGATGCCTGGTCTGCAACCCAGATGCAGCTCATTGGGCGAACGGATGCAATCAAAATCGTCGCCAACAACAGCCATCATGGAGCACAAATCAGCAGTTTTTCGCCTGAGCAAAAGGAATTGTTCTATTCAAGTATGGAGAGATGGCTGGATATGAAACTTGAACGGCAATAATTTCAATCTTTCAGGACGACTCCAATTTTCCCGGGCTGCAGGCGGCGCTCTTCCTCAACTTTAGTCGGCAGCAATGTTGCTTTTCAGAAGGTAGGTTTTTAAGGGACAATCCTTCAGCTCTTCAATGCCTTCGGCCACCGAGGCGGCGTTACGCAGAGCGCCGGCGGCCGTCGTATGTGTATGGTCTGCCGGGCCAAAATAGAGCTGCGAAACCAATTGCTGTCCTTCGGCTTCGTAACGAGCGGCAATAATCTCGTTAAGGTCAATAAAGAAAGCTCGGCCGTCCCTTGCCGCCTCGGCCGCCCACCTGCCGTAATCATCACAAGCCCGCATAACTTTCCCATCATCGGTCCAGCGGTTCCTGGGAATCGGAGAGCAAACAATAGCAATGCCTCCCTTACTCTTGGTTTCCTTAATATACTGGCGCAGATACCAGCCGTATGTATGCACAATTTCATCTTTTCCGGTTAGAAGATTTTCGATTTGCTGTGTTGCGTCGCCGTTTCCTTTAATGGTGCCGCGTGCACGTCTGCGGTCATTCAGCGGACCGCTGTCGTTGTGTCCGAACTGTATTATACAATAATCGCCCGGTTTGACCTCGGCCAGCACATCGCTCCAGAGTCCGAGTGTCCGGTATGTCCGGCTGCTGGTACCACCCAGGGCATGATTCTCTACATTTATCCGCTTGCGGTCAAAAAAATCTGCGATGGGAGCACCCCAGCCCCATTGGCCGTTCTCTCCGTTACCTTTTGTACCGTTCCTGACAGTAGAATCACCAATGATAAACAATGTCGGCAGGTTCGGGTCGGATTCGGGCTGGGCCTCCGGTATCCACGTGCGTGTCATCCGGAATTCCGAGTATGGTCTGACCCGCCGGCCTTTTTCCGACAGATAGCCGGACAGGGGATAAGCAGTAATATCCCTGAGCCCCGAGACTACCAGGGAGGCATTAAGATATGCAGCTTCGCCACTGGTATGCGTATGATCCTGAGGAAAAAATTCTTTAACCTTATCGGGGCCGAGCATCTCATAATGGTCGGCTATAATGGCGGTGAGGTCAACGAAGGGAACGGATTGCAACTTCGCGATTTGCTCGGACCATTGGCTGTAATGACCGGAGCCGCGTTCGACACGCTCGTCTTTCCATATATTCCTGACGGTCAAAGAAAAAACTATCGGGAAGGCCCCTTTGTCTTTGGCATCCTGGATGAATCGGCGCATATACCAGCCGAAGGTATGCACAATTTCGTGCTTTCCGGTAAGCAGGTTTTCTATTTGCTGTGTTTCTTCACCCAGGCCCGCAAGCGAGCCGCGCGCTCGGCGATTGTCGTTGATTTGCCCTGCGTCGTTATGACCGAATTGAATTAGTGCGAAGTCACCCTGTTTCATATCGGCGAGAACATTTTCCCAAAGTCCTTCTGTAAAAAACGTTCTGCTGCTTCTGCCGGCGCGGGCCCGGTTGACTACTGTAATTTTGTTCGGGTCAAAAAAATCCGCAAGGTGACTGCCCCAGCCCTGCTCGGCACCGTTTCGGGCGGTTGAATCACCTATAACAAAAAGCCTCGGCTGGCCGCTCCCCCCTTCCAGAAAATCAGCAACAGAAAATAACAGCAAAATTGCCAGCAACACAACATAATTGTTTATCGTCTTTTTCATTTGCTGAAGTTCAGGCCGGTCACAAAGTTTAACATAACCTTACATACACTTATTCGTAATGTTTCTGCAGAACAGCCGCTGTAACTCCATTAATTAAGGCCTCCTCGCCGCAGCGCGCAGCAATAATTTCAACTTTTCGAAGAGACCAATCATATACTTCGGTTCTTATTCGTTCCCGTATAGCTTGTGCAAAATACCCTGGGCACTGCTGGCATACATAGCCGGCGAGAACAACTGTATCCGGGTCGTACGCGTTAATAGCTTGAGCGGCCGCCTGACTCAGATATTTTCCCAACTGCTCTCGAATCTTAAGTGAATAGCTGTCAGCCTGCCGCATCGCTTTGCCCCAGAATTCGATAACCTCTTCCGGAACCACATGACCATCATCGCCCGCAAGCCAACCTTCTAAAACGCTTTTTGCACCCTCTTTCATATCGCAGAGGATTTTTCTCGCTATTGCCGGGCCGGAAACAAAAGCCTCCAGGCAGCCGTGGTGGCCGCATCCGCAAAGGGGCCCGTTTGGATCCACAATCGTATGACCTATCTCCCCAAACCGGCCGGTCGTACCATTCATAATCTGCCCATCCATATATAGTGTGGAACCAACTCCGTTGGCAACGTTCAGATAAAGAATATTTTTGGCAGCCAGCGAAGGCTCAATCGCTATTTCAGCCAGTATGCGAACCTTCGTACTGTATATCCGGATAGGATATTTAATATGCTCCTGCAGTATTTGTTTTAGATGAACCTCTTTCCAGCCAAGCGGGCTGGATAACTCGATTACTCCTTCCGGCGAAATCGAACCGCTTAGTGTAATGCCAAGACCGAGGATTTTTTCTTCTTCTATTCCAGAGCGCTTTATCAGCCCCGTCAAATTCACCGAAACCAATTCCACCACATGCTCGACGGAATGGTCTGTTCCTAACAAAAGTTTGATTTTATCGATGTTGCTACCAAGAGAATCATAGATGCCGATAACAAGATAACTGGGATTTATCTCCATAGCAATTACACATCGACTGTTAGGATTCAGTTCAAGCAGAACAGGCTTCGGGCCGCGCTTGTCACTTTCTCCCTGCCTTTCCGAAATAAGGTTCTTTTCACGAAGACGCAATACAATGGTGCTGGCAGTAGAGCTCCCAATACCTGCAAGACGACAGAGCTGAGTTTGTGAAAGTCTGCCATGTTTACGTAAGAGTGACAATATCAGCTTCTCGTTACGCTCGCCGGCACACTTGGAATCTATGGGACTATTTTTCATCATTATTCTATTTTAATAGCTCATATTCTGAGCAATTTCAAGAAAATTCTTGGCATTAACTTGTCTATGCAGGACTGTGCTTTATATAAGACTATATATATAAGGTACTTATAAAAATTAGAAAAATACTTGCTATTTTTCTAAAAACCTTTATAATAATCTCACGATATGAGATAATAAGTTAACCTCAGCTTTTATGGAAGTTAAAATCTAATGGCTAAAAAACAAAACGTGATTATAGCACAATCCGGGGGACCGACCGCAGTCATTAATTCCAGTGCCTGCGGTGTCATCCAGCAGGCGATGAAGTCCAGAAAGTTCGGCACGATTTACGGCGCAGTTAACGGAATTCTGGGAGTTTTGAAAGAGCAGTTGTTCGATATCTGTGCTGAAAAGCCGGATGCAATCGAAGCTCTAAAAACAACACCTGCGGCAGCGATAGGCTCCTGCAGGTATAAGCTCAAAAGCCTGCAGGATTCCAAAGCCGACTATGAAAGAATCCTGGATGTCTTCAGGGCACACGATATCCATTATTTTTTCTACGCCGGCGGCAACGACTCAATGGATACCTCCGACAAGGTCAACAAACTGGCAGCCGATTCCAGATATGAGCTGACCTGTATCGGCATACCAAAGACCATCGACAACGACCTTGGCTTTACCGACCATTGCCCAGGTTACGGCAGCACTGCAAAATACATTGCGACCTGTGCAATGGAAGCCGCCAGGGACACCGAAGCGCTCTATACCACCGACACCTGTACCATTCTTGAAGTAATGGGACGCAATGCCGGCTGGATCGCCGCTGCAACTGGTCTGGCCAGAAGCAGCGCAGAAGATGCTCCCCATCTGATTTATCTGCCGGAAAGGCCCTTCAATTCTGATAAATTCGTCGAGGACGTCAAACTCGTCTTAAAAGAGTTCAAACGAGTCTTCATCGTGGCGGGTGAAGGTCTGCGCGATGAAACCGGCCAGTACATCACCGCTGACACGGGAGAATTTGCAAAGGATAGTTTTGGTCATACCCAACTGGGCGGTGTCGCGGAAATCTTAAAGGCCATCGTGGAAAAACAAGTTGGCATCAAAGCTCGCTTCAATAAACTCGGAACGAATCAACGTAGCGCAATGCACTTCGCATCCCTGACAGACCGCGATGAAGCATATATGTGCGGCCGGGAAGCGGTAAAAGCTGCCCTGAAGGGCGAAAACGGAAAAATGATTACCCTGATTCGCCAAAGCAGCAAACCATACAAATGTGTAACAGGACTCGCACCGCTCAGCGACGTTGCAGCCGCGGAGAAAATTGTCCCCGATGAATATATCAATCCGCAAGCTAATTTCGTTACCGATGCGATGCTGGATTACGTCCGGCCTCTCGTGCAGGGTGAGGTGAACGTCCCCATCGGCAAAAACGGTTTGCCGGTATTTATGCGTTTTGAGAAAAAACTCGTGGACAAGAAACTCCCATCCTATATGTAGCAGGATTTTCTTATGCAGTTGGAAAAATATTCTTTTGGTCTTGGTGACAGGTTCGGCCGACAGGGCAAGGCTCAGCTCCAGGCGCTCCTCGCAGCAAAAGCAGACGGCGTTAACATCGTCCCCGTCTGGAACAAATCACATCGTGAGCATACGATTATGGGCACAAGGCCGGAACAAACATACAAAGCCGCCGAAGAAGCTGTTAAAACTTTAGGCTGGCAGGATTCATTTTATGTCGATGCCGACCATATTCAAATCACCAACGTCGATTTATTTATAGCCTCGAGCAACTTTTTCACGATTGATATCGCCGACTCTATCGGCCGAAATGCCGAAGACGATAAGATTAATGATTTCCTTGAAAAATTCAGCAAATATCTCGGCAGCTTAACTATCCCGGGAATTGACGAGCCGCTCAACGTTAATGAGAATCAGCTCAGCTCAATCGCCCATAAATATCTAAAGGCAATCGAAGAGGCCGGCTCCATCTACCGTCACATCCAATCCGTAAAAGGCAAAGACAATTTTATTACTGAGGTATCGATTGACGAAACCGATACGCCGCAAACTCCTGCGGAACTATTTTTCATCCTCGCAGCCATCGCCGACCAGGACATACCCGCTCAAACGATAGCACCAAAATTTACAGGCAGCTTTTTAAAAGGAATCGATTATATCGGCGATATCGAGCAGTTTGCAAAAGAGTTCGAGCAGCACCTTGCAATCATATCTTTCGCTGTCAAAGAATTCGGCCTGCCTGAGAACCTAAAGCTCAGTATTCATTCAGGCAGTGACAAGTTTTCTCTTTATAAGCCTATCAACAAGGCCTTGAAAAAATACGATGCAGGCCTGCATATAAAAACCGCAGGTACAACCTGGCTCGAAGAATTAACAGCCCTGGCCTCTGCCGACGGCGAAGGGCTCTCAATTGCCAGGCGGATATATGTGGATGCTTACTCGCGTTTTGACGAGCTTTGCGCACCCTATTCCTCGGTTATTGATATCGCAAAAGAAAGGCTCCCGTCGCCGTCAGCCGTCGGCAAATGGAGCAGTGACGATTTTGTAAGTGCCGTACGTCATAATCCAAGCTGCAGTCAATATAATGTGAACGTCCGCCAGCTTTTGCATTTGGCTTACAAAATCGCAGCCGAAATGGGAGCCGAATTTACCAATGCCCTTGAGCAATATCAGGAACATATCAGTCCGGCTGTAACTGAAAATATTTACCAGAGGCACATCAAACCTCTTTTTATTGAACAGGATTAAATATGGATGAGCTATTTTGTATTAAGGACAAGACCATCGTAATAACCGGCGGCGCAGGAATACTGTGCAGCGCGATTGCAAAGTACCTCGCCCGGCAGGGAGCTAAGATTTGCATCGTTGATTATGATAAGTCTCATACGAACCAGCTCGTAAAGGAAATAAAAGCAGAAGGCGGCTTTGCAGTACCGGCCTGTGCTAACGTTCTTGACAATGAAGAAATAGCCCAGGCCTGCAACCATGCAATCGAAAGTATGGGAAAAGTCGATGTCCTCATCAACGGAGCCGGTGGAAATAAAAAGGAAGCGACAACGTCACAAGACCATTCTTTTTTTGACATACCCGCCGAAGCCATCCGCTGGGTGCTCGACTTAAACCTCACCGGTACAATTCTCACCTCCCAGGTCTTCGGAAAGCATATGGCTGAGCGCGGCGAAGGAATAATCCTGAACATCTCCAGTATGAGTGCTTTCAGAGCCTTAACCAAAGTTGGAGCATATTCAGCCGCCAAAGCCGCCGTGAGCAATTTCACCCAATGGCTGGCCGTCCATATGTGCCAGAATTACTCGACCAATATTCGGGTCAACGCCATTGCCCCCGGGTTCTTTTTGACAAATCAGAACCGATTCCTGCTAACCGATGAAAAAACAGGCAAATTAACGCCTCGCGGCAAAACGATTATCGCTCATACGCCGATGGGACGTTTCGGAGAAGCAAACGAGCTTTGCGGTACAGTTCATTGGCTGCTGAGTGACGCATCGAAATTTATTACAGGAGTTATTGTACCTGTAGATGGCGGCTTTAACGCTTTTAGTGGAGTTTAATTCAGTTTTTGTAATACGGAGAAAATATGGCAGAATATACAAAGGCATTAAGAGACGTTCAGCCGACCAGGGATTTTCTGGTCGCAATTGATTCGGACGGCTGCGTTTTTGATGCAATGGGCATTAAGCAGCGCGAATGCTTTTGCCCTATGATGATTGCCTATTTCGGCCTGCAGCCGGTGGCACAGGCCGCAAGAGAGTGCAAGGAATTCGCAGACCTTTTCAGTAAAACGCGAGGAGCCAACCGGCATAAAACACTGATGCGCATCTTAACAGAGCTTCTGCCCAGCCATCCGATGGTTAAAGCCCGCGGCTTCAAGGTACCCCGGTTTAAGTATTATTTCGATTGGGTAAATGACCCGAAAAGTTTGTTAAGTAACGATGGATTAGAGAAAGCGATCGCTAAAGCCGCCAGTACCGACGCCAAAAAAGAGTTTGAGCTTGCCCTGCGCTGGAGCAAACGCATCAATGAGATGGTTGCAGAAGTGGTCAAAAACGTACCGCCTTTTTTGTTTGTCAAAGAGAGCCTGGAAAAAATTTATCAAAAAGCGGATATCATTGTTTGCTCATCGACCCCCACAGAAGCTCTGCAGCGCGAATGGGCCGAGCACAATGTATCCAGGTTCGCCAAGGCAATTGCAGGCCAGGAAATGGGCAAAAAGGCAGAGCATCTCGCTGTTATGTGTGACAAATATGATAAGGATAAAATCCTGATGATTGGCGATGCGCCAGGCGACCGGAACGCCGCAAAGAAAAACAGCGTCCTGTTTTACGCAGTCAATCCCGGCGCAGAAGATGCAAGCTGGAAGCGATTCCACGACGAAGCGTTCGATAAATTCATCGCAGGCAAATACGCAGGCCGGTATGAGAATATGATAATCGCGGAATTCGACAGTTTCCTTCCCGATAATCCGCCCTGGTTAAGTTAAGGAATAAAAATGCTTTACTACGAACGTGGAAATGAAAACGAAAATCTTAGTGCCGAAGACCTGAAGCAAGGCCTATACACGGCTTTGGACAAAATAGGAACCAAAAAAAAGGTGCTGGCAATCCCACCGGATATTACACGCTTTCATTCGCAGGCCGGAACTCTAACCCAGTTCATCTGGCAGTATTACGGCGAACAATTGACCGATATCCTGCCCGCTGTCGGAACGCATTTTGCAATGACCAGCAGGGAAATCAAGCAAATGTTCGGTGATGTCCCGCAAAATCTGTTTCGTGCCCATGATTGGCGAAGTGATGTGGTAACATTGGGCAAGGTACCCGCCGAATTTGTAAAAGAAGTCAGCAAGGGAAAAGCCGATTACTACTGGCCTGCACAGGTCAATCGCCTGCTGGTCAAAGGGGGATTCGATTTGATTTTATCTATCGGACAGGTAGCACCTCACGAGGTCATTGGAATGGCCAATTACAACAAAAATATATTCATCGGAACCGGAGGTGCCGAAGGAATCAGCAAAAGTCATTTCCTCGGCGCCGTTTGCGGATTAGAACGGATTATGGGCCATATAAACACACCTGTCAGACGTGTACTGAACTATGCATCAGAGCATTTCGCACAAGATTTGCCAATAGTGTATGTTCTAACCGTCGTCGCTGCTGCTGATAAAGGATACCTGACACGCGGCATTTTTGTCGGCGACGACTCTGAATGCTTCGAGAACGCCGCCAGGCTCTCTCAGAAAGTCAATATCCAGTTGCTGGATAAGCCGCTTAATAAAGTAGTTGTGTACCTCGAACCCGAAGAATTCAAGAGCACCTGGCTTGGAAATAAGGGCATATACCGTACGAGGATGGCGATGGCTGATAACAGCAGCCTGATAATAATTGCACCCGGAGTAAAGGAATTCGGCGAAGACGGCGAGATTAACCGGCTGATTCGCAAATACGGCTATGTGGGTACCGAAAAAGTACTCGTTCTTGTGGAAAAAAATCTGGAGCTGCGTAATAATCTCTGCGCCGCAGCGCATCTGATTCACAGCTCATCCGAAGAACGGTTCAAAATTACCTATTGTCCGGGGTACCTGACAAAACAACAAATAGAGTCTGTCAACTTCGAATACGCAGACCTCAGGGAAATGATGAATCGATATAATCCTAAAAAACTAAAAGACGGCTTTAATACGGTCAACGATGAAGAAATCTTTTTCATTTCCAATCCCGGTATGGGATTGTGGGCACTTAAGAATCGGTTCGAATAGAAAAGTACTTTAAACAATTGGAGAAACTAAAAAATGCTGCAAGCAGATATTGGAGTTGTTGGTTTGGCTGTTATGGGAGAAAACCTGGTGATCAACCTTGAGAGTAAAGGCTTTACCGTGGCATGCTATAACCGGGAGCTGGAAATGATTGACGAATTGATAAACGGCAGAGCCAGCGGCAAAAATGTCATTGGCTGTTATACCGTTGAAGAACTTGTCAAGTCTCTCAAACGGCCCAGAAAAATTATGATGATGATAAGAGCAGGCGAACCTGTCGATTCCTTCATTAATATCCTGCTGCCTCTTCTTGAAGACGGCGACATTATTATTGACGGCGGCAACAGTTACTTCCGGGACACCATCCGCCGCACAGAACTTGTCGAAAGCAAAAACAAGCTCTATATCGGCACAGGCGTTTCCGGCGGCGAAGAAGGCGCCTTGCTTGGACCATCCCTTATGCCCGGCGGCTCACCTGCGGCCTGGCAGCACCTAAAACCAATCTTCCAAAAAATCGCAGCACACACCGACGCGGGTGAGCCCTGTTGTGAGTGGGTGGGCGAAAATGGTGCCGGCCACTTCGTTAAAATGGTACATAACGGCATCGAGTACGGTGATATGCAGATGATTTGCGAAACGTACCAGATGATGAAGTACGGCCTGGGTATGAGCAATCAGCAAATGCACGAAGTTTTCAAACGATGGAACGAAAGCGAGCTAAATTCTTACCTGATTGAGATTACACGCGATATCCTCGCTTACAAAGATGAAGACGGCAATTACGTTTTAGACCTGATATTAGACACCGCCGGACAAAAAGGAACCGGAAAATGGACGGCTGTAACTGCACTGGATACAGGCCAGCCACTGACAATGGTAACAGAAGCAGTTTTCGCACGATGCCTGTCAGCCCTGAAGGACGAACGCCTCGCCGCATCGAAGGTTTTGGCTGGCCCGAACAAAGTGTACGATGGTGACAAGAAACTATTTACCGAGCATCTGCGTCAGGCGCTGTACGCTTCCAAGATAATCAGCTACGCACAAGGTTATCAGCTTATGCGCGCTGCCGCTGCCGAATACAAATGGAAACTGAATTACGGCGGCATCGCTATGATATGGCAAGGAGGCTGCATAATCCGCTCGGCCTTCCTCGGAAAAATCAAAGACGCCTTCAACAAAAATCCCGAGCTGAACAATCTGCTGCTTGACCCATTCTTCAAAAACGCCGTCGAAAAGGCTCAGGACGCCTGGCGCCGCGTTGTAACCGCAGCCGTCAATATCGGCATCCCAATGCCTGCGATTAGCTCCGCCCTGGCATATTATGATGGATACCGTGCCCAGCGTCTGCCGGCAAACCTGCTGCAGGCTCAGCGGGATTATTTCGGTGCGCACACGTATGAAAGACTGGACAAGCCGCGAGGCGAATTCTTCCACACTAATTGGACCGGCCGAGGCGGCGAGACTTCCTCCTCTGCGTATGTTGTCTAAAATTTAAAAAGATAACTCAGGAGCATGAGATGACTGCTGAATTTATAAACCAGGATTTTCTCCTGCAAACCAAAACTGCCAAACGGCTGTACCACGAGTACGCAGAAAATATGCCAATCTATGATTACCACTGCCACCTGCCCGCCGATAGAATCGCCGCCGACCATTGTTTCGAAAACATCACACAGGCCTGGCTTTACGGCGACCACTACAAATGGCGGGCAATGAGAACAAACGGCATCGATGAGCACTTCTGCACAGGCAATGCCAGCGATTGGGAGAAGTTCGAAAAATGGGCTTCGACAGTCCCTTTCACCCTGAGAAATCCCCTTTATCACTGGACGCATCTCGAATTAAAAAGATATTTCGGTATCGATGAACTTTTAACAGCAACCAGCGCAAAAGAAATCTACAACCATTGCAGCAAGATAATGCAGTCCCCTGAATTCAGTATAAAAAATCTCTTGCGTAAAATGAATGTCAAATTAATCTGCACAACTGAGGGGCCCTTAAATAATCTTGAGGAACATAAAAAAATAAAGCAGCAGAATTTTGAAATATACGTGCACGCCGCTTTCAGGCCGGACCAGTGCCTGGCCATCGAAAACCCGGCCGGATTCAATCAGTTTCTCGACGAGCTTGAAAAAGTCTCGAATGTGAAAATCACAACATTTGACGATTTACTTACCGCCATAAAAAAAAGACACGATTACTTCCATCAAAACGGCTGCCGCCTCTCGGATTACGGCCTTGAAACTGCTTACGCACAAGATTATACACAAAATGAAGTCAAAACAATTTTCGGTAAACTTCGAAACGGCACCGAACCGGACCTGCTGCAATCCCTCAAGCTCAAATCGGCTCTGATGTATGAATTTGCTCTTATGGATTACAAAAGCGGCTGGGTAATGCAGCTTCATCTGGGGGCATTGCGAAACAATAATACAAGGATGTTGAAAACTCTCGGCCCGGATACAGGCTATGATTCAATCGGTGACTTCGAGATAGCAAAACCTCTTGCCAAATTTCTTGACCGCATCGATACTGATAACAAGCTCCCGAAAACTATTCTTTATAATCTCAATCCGACAGATAACGCACTAATGGCAACTATGATTGGCAACTTCCAGGACGGCTCTTGTCCCGGCAAACTGCAGTACGGACCAGCCTGGTGGTTCCTCGACCAGAAAGACGGCATAGAAAAACATATCGAGGTTCTGTCTAATATGGGATTGTTGGCCCGCTTCGTGGGGATGACGACCGATTCCAGAAGTTTTCTGTCCTTTACACGTCATGAATACTTCCGAAGAATCCTCTGCAACATCCTTGGAAATGACGTTGAGTCCGGATTGTTGCCTGACGATATTTCTTTGCCTGGTGAAATGATTCAGAATATCTGTTATAACAATGCAAGGAATTACTTTGAAATGACTTGCGGGGATTAATAGTGAATCAATCACAATGGGACCTGCTTTTAGATGTAATCGGGGGCAAAGAAGTTTCTCCCCTGCCGACAGGTTTTATAATCGACAGCCCCTGGCTGCCGGGCTGGTATGGCATCAGCACACTGGACTATTTCACAAGCGAGAAAATCTGGTTCGACGCAAACAAAAAGGCAATCGACACTTTCCCCGAAGCGATTTTCCTGCCGGGCTTCTGGGCGGAATTCGGTATGTGCACAGAGCCGAGCGCCTTCGGCTCAAAGTGCAGATGGGGCGAGGTGAGCCTGCCGCATCCGGGAAAAATCTCCTCAGATATAAACATTCTCTGCCGGCTCGATAAGCCCGACGTAAGAAAAGATGGACTGCTGCCCTTCGTGATAAATCGACTCAAACACACACAAAAGCAAATCGAAAAAATCGGACATCAA
This sequence comes from uncultured Pirellulales bacterium, assembly GCA_964464635.1. Lineage (GTDB taxonomy): Bacteria > Planctomycetota > Phycisphaerae > Sedimentisphaerales > Anaerobacaceae > CAYLMG01. The sequence continues at coordinate 18,343 of CAYXGT010000040.1, forward strand.
ATCAAATTCGCCGTCGCCAGGGGCCCTTTGAATATCGCGTCATTTCTGTTCGGCACGACCGAGCTTATGATGGCAATGATGACAGAGCAGGAGAAATGTCACAAACTAATCGAATTGATCACTGATTTTTTGACCGACTGGATTGAATATCAGATAAAGTGCTTCCCGACAATCGAAGGTATTCTGCTGCTCGATGACATTATCGGTTTCATCGGCGATGAACAGTGCAGAGAGTACGTTGTACCATACTTCAAAAAAATCTACGGCTCATTCGATGCAAAAGTAAATTTCCTGCACAATGATGCGCCCGGCCTTGTCTGTGCTCCGTATCTCGCGGAAATCGGTGTGAATCTATTCAACTTCAGCTTCAAACACAGTATAGCCGAAATGAAAAAGCTTACCTCAGGAAAAGTCACACTGCTCGGCAATATCCCGCCAAGGGACGTACTCAAACAGGGAACGCCTGAAGATGTTGCCGATGCCCTGAAAAAATCCGTTGAAGGCCTAAATGATAAAACAAAAATCGTCCTCTCCTGCGGCGGCGGTGTGACTCAGGGAGTCACCACCGAAAACATAATTTCGTTTATTGCAACAGCAATGACTTTATAGTATGCTTAAAAATTATGCTATTTGCCTGATATATGCTGCTGTCTTGATATTAAACATAAGGCCTGAATAAAAAAATGAAAAAGGGATTATTTGTATTTATTATAATTTTAGCGGCCTTGTTGATTCTGAATTATTTTTTCACAGGTGACAAAGGGACAGATGTCCGTATTTTAAGATTGGCTCACAGCCTCAATACGCGTCACCCGGTTCACAAGACGATGGAATATATGGCCGAGCTGGTCAAAGAAAAATCCGGCGGCTCATTAATCGTACAGATTTTTCCCAGCGAACAGCTCGGAACCGAAAAGGAATGTATTGAAGCGCTTCAGCTTGGTTATCTCGCTATGACCAAAACCTCGACAGCTCCAATGGAGGGATTCGTACCGGAAATGCAGATTTTCGGAATTCCTTACTTGTTCAGGGATTCCGAGCATTACTGGAAGGTCCTGAAAGGACCTATCGGCCGAGAGCTGCTCGTAGCCGGAACTGATAAGGGACTTCGGGGTTTGTGTTACTATGACGCCGGGGCCAGAAGCTTTTATGCCAAAAAGGAAATACACAGCCCACAAGACCTGAACGGCCTCAAAATACGTGTTATGGAAAGCGTCATGGCTGTGCAGATGATTAAAGCGATGGGCGGTTCACCTACACCGATTTCCTGGGGCGAACTATACACCTCTCTTGACCAGGGCGTGGTCGATGCTGCCGAAAATAATCCGCCATCTTTCGATACATCAAGGCATTTCGAGATTTGTAAATTCTACATTCTTGACGAGCACGTTCGCCTACCCGATATGCTGCTGATAAGTACGAAAGTATGGCAAAGCCTGAATGCCCGACAGCAGCAGATTTTACAGGAAGCTGTAGATGAATCGGTGGAATATAACCTCAAGTTATGGAAAGAAGCTGAACAGGCCTCGCTTGAAAAAGTCCAGGCAGCCGGTGTAATCATTATCCGGCCCGACAAGAAGCCCTTTCAGCAGTCGGTGCAGTCAATGTGGGAAAAATACGAAGACACCGAACTCGGTGCTTTAATAAAGCGAATCACGGAGATTGAATAATGTTTCTAACAGCCAAAAAAATCCTCGACAGAACACTTGAAATTCTCGTAATGGCCGTTGTCGCAGTGCTGGTCGTCGATGTCCTGTGGCAGGTTTTTACGCGTTTTATACTCGCAGACCCCAGCAGCTGGACAGAAGAGCTGGCAATTTTTCTTCTAATCTGGGTAGCTTTGCTCGGAGCGGCTGTTGCACTGAATAGAGGAGCACATCTGGGCATCGATTACTTCGTCGGTAAGCTGGACAAAAAAACAAGGATATACATAGAGATTTTCGCATTCTTCTGTATCGCCTGTTTCGCATTTTTTGTAATGATTCTCGGCGGTATCAACCTGGTTAAAACTTTGGTGCAGACATCTCCCGCCCTTGGAATCAGGATGGGCTATGTTTACCTGGCCGTTCCCATCAGCGGCGGTTTTATGCTTTTGTATAGTGTCCTGGCACTTGCCGAGCGCCTTATACTGTGCATAGAGCATCCTGAGAAAATTGAAACGTTTCAGTCTCAGCATGAGGTGCCTGAAGAGGTCGATTAGAAAAAGGAGCAAAATGATTTTATGGATTTTCCCGTAGCGGTATTAGTTATTGTTTTTGTCATTCTCTTGACCTTAAACGTCCCCGTTGCATTCTCAATGGGTCTTGCGGCACTGCTGGCAATTCTTGCAATGGGCGACCTTCCTTCTTTTGTGTCAGTGGCTCACAAGATAGCAACCGGTATTGACAGTTTCGCGCTTTTGGCGATTCCATTTTTCATACTGTCCGGCCTGCTTATGGGGCACGGCGGTATTGCACGCCGTCTTATCGATTTCGCCAATGTCCTCGTGGGGCGGTTTCGAGGCGGCCTTGCTCTTGTCAATATTCTTACCTGTATGTTCTTCGGCGCGATTTCCGGCTCCGCTACTGCCGCAATATCAAGCGTCGGCGGTTTTATGATTCCGCTAATGAACAAAAGAGGATATGACAAAAATTTTAACGCTGCCGTAACGGTTACTGCAGCTACGACCGGCTTGTTGATACCTCCGAGCAATATTATGATTGTATATTCACTGGCTACCGGCGGAGCCGTCTCAATCGCAGCTATATTTTTTGCAGGTGTAATTCCAGGTATCCTTGTCGGGCTGGCTCTAATGGTGGTTAGCGGAATCATTTCACTTAAAAGAAACTACGGAGAAGGCGAAAGTCTCGTAAAAGGTCAATCTTTCGTACGTTTTTTGAAGGCTATACCGGCCCTTTTGCTTATTGTAATCGTTCTTGGCGGAATTCTGAGAGGCGTCTTTACTCCAACCGAGGCTTCGGTGATTGCGGTGCTATATTCGTTTATCCTGGCGGTCTTTTTTTATAAGGAAGTCAAATACAAAGACCTGCCCAAAATCCTGCTTCAGGCTGGGGTCACCACTTCGGTAGTGTTTATGCTCATTGGTACGAGCATGGCGATGAGCTGGGTATTGGCAGCCGAAAGCGTTCCCCAGGATATCAGTGCCGCTCTGCTCGGACTAACCGATAATAAAATCATCGTGCTGCTCATTATCAATCTGATTCTGCTCGCGGTGGGGACATTTATGGATATGACGCCGGCCGTCCTGATTTTTACTCCCATCTTTCTGCCGGTAGTGGCTCAGTTCGGGATAAATCCTTTGCATTTCGGAATAATTATGATTATGAACTTGTGTATCGGCCTGTGCACGCCCCCCGTAGGGACCTGTTTATTTCTGGGCTGCGGTATTGCACAAACAAATGTTACAAAGGTTATGAAACAGATACTGCCGTTTTATACCGCGATGGTTTTAGCTCTCTTTATATGCTCCTACATACCACAATTATCTCTCTGGCTTCCCGAACAACTGGGATTATTAAAGTAGAACATAAATTAAGACGGCTGAAAAAATATCAGCCGTCTTCTTCAATCTAAAATCCGATGAACCGCTTTTAACAACTTTTACTTCTTCTGGGCTTTGAGCTGATTCAGCTTCTTCGCCAGACGCGACTTCTTCCGCGCAGCAGTCCTCTTGTGCATCGTGCTCCTCGAAGCCGCCTTATCAAGCTTTTGAACTGTCAGCCGATACTGCTCCGCTGCGGCTTTCGCATCGCCGGCCGACAACGACTCCTCAAAATGCTTCGTCTGTGTCTTTATCCGGCTCTTGCGGGCGCGATTTATCATTTTTCTCTTCGCGTTCTGCCTTACTCTTTTCTTCGCTGATAACGAATGTGCCACTTCAATCTCCTAAATTCACCTTAAACTCTCAATAAAACAATTCTTCTATTAACAATAAAATATACAAGTGCCGAAAAAGAATCAGCCTTCCTGTTGCTTCTTTCTTAACTGGTCAACCCGCTGGCGAACGTCACTGTATGAAAAATCAAGCTGTGCTATCTTACGGTATATCTCCAGAGCTTTTTCCTCCTTGCTGTCGGCTTCATACGCTCTGCCCAGATTGTAACGAAGCTCCTTGGCCAATTCATCCTCCTTCGCCTCATAGGAATCAATCGCCTGATTGAAAACATCAATTGCATCCATATACCAGCCCTTCAGATAAAAACATAATCCAATCTTACCCATCGATGTTATCCGGTGCCGCGGGTCCTTCTGCGCCTCCTGATATAAAGGTATCGCCTCATCATATCGCTCATTTTCAACCAGGCAGTTCCCATATTCGTACTTAGCCTGCAAATCCGTCGGGTAATTCTCAACACAAAGACGGTAGTGCTCCAGGCTCACCTCTTTCAACTGCTTTTCAAGCCGCTCAATTGCCGCCTTCGCCTCCGCGTCGTCCGGCTCCACCTCCAATTCAAACTTCGCATCTCTCAGCTCGCGCTCGAGCTGCCTTATTTTTATCTGGCCGGCTTTCTGCTTATAGCTGAAATCGCTCTTCTTCTGATACGTCTTTTCCAAAAGCTCTATCGCCTCATTCTCCGATTCCTCCTCTTCCGTCTCTAAAAGAGCCTGGGCAAGATTATAAATATTCCTCGGCAAATCCGGCTCCTCCGCCAGCGCCTCCCTTGCATCCTTAACTGCTGTAAGCCGGTAGTCCTCGGTCTTGATGACACTCTCCTGCGACTGAAGCTTCTCCTGAACCTCGCGGTCCTTTATGGAATGTCTGAAGTCACCCTCCTGGTCGTATTTACCCCTCGCCACCGTAAGCTCTGCTGAAAGCCTCTTGTACTCGTCCGCCAGGTTCCCATCTTCCGGCCGCAGCTTAATCGCGCACTGAATAGCCAACAGCGCCCTGTCATACTCCTCTATCTGTGAGTAGCAATCTTTGAGCAGTATATATGTATGAAAAGATGACTTAGGCGCTGCGTTATTCATCTGAAACAGCAAATCTGCAATCCACCTCGCTGTATCCTTAAACTCGCCCGCTATCGCCGCCTTCAGCATCGACTCTCCATAAGATATACTGCCCGGGTCCTTTGCGAAAAGATATTCGGCATTAAGCATCTGTTCCAGCGGCTCCTGGCGCTTGCCCCGCAGCCTTTTTACCCTTTCCATCATAGAAGGCTTTTTGCCGCCTTTTTCCTTCCTCTCCAGGGCCAGCGCATGAAGCTTCATGTGACCGTCCATAACCGAATCAGGAGCGCAGCGCAGGCCGTCTATGTACATATCGATAGCGTAATCGTAGTTACCCTTCTCAGCCACGCTCCGGGCCTTCTCAAAAAAGACCCACGACTTGGCCATCCCGGATTTTTCACTCTCGCCGTTCATATCCTCTATACCATATTATACATTCCAAACTTCCCTTTTAAATCCCATATCCTAAGCAATTACAAAAAATTGTCAAACATTAAAAATCCCCCCAAATCCCGCCATACTCTTGCTGCAAAACACTCTCTGCTTATTATTTCCATCCGCCGCTTTCGCATCAATATACCAACATAATCTCGAGACTAACAGCCTTTAGGCCATTTTCTACTTTTTAGGTTGTATATTTTTTTTTATTTTATTCTTGACAATATCTATGGGGGGGGTAAATTATAACTTAATATGAGACACTGAAAGGATTGCGGAAAGGATTAGAATGACCACACACGCCCAAAAGCTGCTATCAGTTTTGGCGCTTATTTCCCACTCAAGTTTTGAACATATCTGTTTTGCTCAAATAATAAGGAGGTCTATAAATGTATAAGAAAATTGTAATTATTTTATCCTTTCTCATCGTGTTAATAGTAATTTATGCCTTTGCAAATCCA
>CAYXGT010000041.1:0-24099 GCA_964464635.1 uncultured Pirellulales bacterium
AAAGGGCCTGCAGGACCGGTATGAAGCGCATCATAGAGTGCGTTTTACTGATGAGGCGCTATATCAGGCGGTGGAATTATCGACAAGGTATATCACGGGCAGATGCCTGCCGGATAAGGCTATAGATGTTGTCGATGAGTCCGGGGCAAGGGTGAGACTTAAGAATATGACGCCGCCATCTGATTTGACGGAAATAGAAGAAAGTATTGAAAAGCTGCAGGGGCAGAAAGATGAGGCGGTTAAGAACGCCGACTATGAACGAGCTGCATCGTTGAGAGATGAAGCACAGCAGCTTTTGGATAAGAAAAATAAGCTTCAAAAGAAATGGTACGATGAGAATAAGGCCTCTGCCGGTGTGGTTGACGCTGAGATTATAGCAGAAGTAGTCAGCAAAATGACCGGTGTTCCTCTGACCAAGCTTGAGAAAAAAGAAGCCCAGAGGCTTTTGGAGCTTGAGGCTGAGCTTCATAAGAGAGTTGTTTCTCAGGATGAGGCGATTAATAAGATTGCCAAAGCAGTCAGACGAAGCAGAAGCGGAATGAAGGACCCGAATCGACCGACCGGTTGTTTTATCCTTCTCGGGCCAAGCGGTGTTGGAAAAACACTGCTTGCCAGAGCATTGGCGGAGTTTATGTTCAATGACGAAAGTGCACTTATTCAGCTCGATATGAGTGAGTTTATGGAAAAGCACAACGTTAGCAGGCTGGTAGGTGCCCCTCCGGGATATGTCGGTTATGAAGAAGGGGGGCAGTTGACGGAAAGGATAAGACGCAGGCCTTATGCAGTGCTGCTTTTGGACGAGATAGAAAAAGCGCATCCGGACGTTTACAATATGCTGCTGCAGATTATGGATGAGGGACGATTGACCGATAATTTCGGCAGAAATGTCGATTTCAAAAATGTGATTCTCATTATGACCAGCAATATCGGAGCTGATTTAATAAAAAATCAATCAGGTTTCGGATTCGGCAAAAAGACTGCAGAGGCAAACTACGAGAAGATGAAAGATATGCTGCAGAAGGAGGTGGACCATCATTTCAGGCCGGAATTTTTGAACCGTCTTGACGATGTAATAGTATTCAGGCCTCTGACAAAAGAAGATTTGCAAACGATTGTCGAGTATGAGCTGGCGAAGGTCTTCAAAAGGATAGTTGAGCACGGATTCAGGATGGAGCTTACGGATGCTTCCAAGGAGTTCCTGATTGAAAAGGGTTACAGTACGGAATTCGGGGCCAGGCCTTTGCGAAGAGCTATTGAGCACTATATAGAAGACCCCCTGGCAGAAGCGATGCTTCGCGGAGAGTTCAAGGGCAAAAATCTTATTAAGATTGATGTTCAGGATGAAGAGCATTTGAAACTTGAGGGTTTTAAGACAGCTGATGTTGTTGAGGGCAAGGGCAAAAAAAAGCAAAAAGTAGAAAGCGATTTGTAAACCGGTTTTTGCCTTTTTGTTTTATTGTGTTGTTTCGATTTCCATCGGGCTTTGCTGGTTTTCGAGCAATTTCTCAAACTTCTTTTTTTCCATCCACTTAACCTCTCCGTTCAGCAATAGAAAAATGTAACCATCATTTATTAATAAAGAGCTATAATTTTTCTCCGTGTATGCGATTATTTCGTTTGGTTCTGATTCGAGTGTAATCCAGAGAGCTCTGTATTGAATTTTCCCCAGTCGCACGCGGCCCTGGACTTTCTCTCTGATTGTATCAAGATAAGATTCCGGCGGCAGGTAGCCGAATTCTTGCCGGTAGTTTTGTAATCCGGTGCCGATTTGCTGCATCGCTCGGATACCTTCGGACCTGTTAATTAAATCCTTTATATTAATCATTGCCAGTGCTGCGGCAGTGGTAACCGCTGCCACAACGGCAAATTTTGCAACGATTATCTTTTGTCTTTTATTCATAAAAAACCTGACGTTTTATAGATCTTATTCGATTATTTTTAATTGCTGATTCACAATAAGCAGTTTATTTTCTGCAAATAGTTTGATAGCTTGTGGATAGGCAATGCATTCCTGTTCAAACACTCTCGCAGCGAGTGTATCCGCGTCGTCCTCGTTTTCGACAGGGCAGCAGCGCTGTACGATGATAGGCCCCTTATCGTATTCGTTTGTACAGAAGTGGACCGTGCAGCCGCTGACTTTACAGCCGGTTTTAAGAACTGCTTCGTGGACGTGATGGCCGTACATACCTTTTCCTCCGAAACTCGGCAGCAGCCCCGGGTGTATATTCATAACCCGATTGTTGTACTGCGGCGGTATTTTCCACAGGCAGAGCCAGCCGCCCTGGATAACAAGTTCGATGTCAAAACTGCGAAGTTGCTTTACAATTTCTTTGCTGAATTCATCGATGTCAGGGAAGTCTTTTTTGCGTATGATTTTGACATTTAATCCTGCACCCTTTGCTCTTTCCACGCCGGCAACGGTTGAACGTGAGCTTATCACAAGCGGTATTTCCGCGTTCAGTTTTCCTTTTTTGATGTATTCAAGGATATTAATCAGTGTCCTGCCGCCGCCGCTTATGAGCACTCCGAGCCGAATCGGTTTTTTGCGTTTCGAGCTTTGGTCGGTGATTTTTGCCTGCTTATCTGCCGGGCTGTCGATGTCCCTCTCAAGATTTAAAGCCTGGTTGACAAGCTTGTCGGCCTGTTGGTTTTTTGACCTTGGTATGTGTTTGAAACTGAAAGCTTCGAAATTGTCCAGTAGGCTGATAGTTTGCTGAAAGAGTGGTCTCAGATTCTGGTTTTTAACCTTGTATAAGCCGTTGATTTGTTTAACGAGCAGCTCACTGTCACTGAAAACGGTTACCTCTTTTACGCCTTCCTGCTTTGCAGCCTCAAGCGCTTTTACGACTGCGGTATATTCTGCTGCGTTGTTGGTCTGTTTGCCGAGAAAAAAAGCCTTCGCCTGGAGCTGGTTTTCATTTTCATCCAGCAGAATAAAAGCAGCAGCGGCCGGCCCGGGATTCGCCCTGCTGCCGCCATCGGTATAAATCGTTATTTTTTCCGCCACGGTTTTTCCTCCTCTGACGGTTTCGTATTGTTTATAACTTAGTCGGTAGTTGGAAAGCGCTGAGCATCAGGCTTTTTAATACCATTCGGACTTCGCATTCAGCTTGTAATCGGGTTTTCAGTTTTCAGAAGAGCTGTCGAGCACAAGAATACGCGTGCAGTTAGGGCAGCGAATGATGTCATCTTTGCCCATTAGCAAATTTACAGATTCCGCTGTGATGCCCATAAAGCAGCCTCCACAGGTATAGCCGGTTGTTTTTCCCTGCTGGCTTTGAACTGTTGCCAGTGCTTCGCCGTCGTATGTTTCTGCGACGCGCTTGAAAATCTGCAACTGTTCGGGTGGTATTAACTGCGCCTCCTGGTCCCACTTTGTCTGAATTTCCTCGATTTCAGTTTCGTACTTGGCGGCAAGCTGTTCTGATTCTTTGCGGTTTTGCTCGAGTATTGTTTTCTGCTCGTCTATCTGTTCTTTAATTTTCTCGCATTCACTTTCATCGGATTCGATATCTTTCATCAGTTCAAGCACCTGGCTTTCCAGCTTGGAGTTGTCTGCTTTTGTTGTGTTCAACTGTGTGAGTACCGCCGCATATTCTTTGTTTGTTTTAGCAGTGTTCAGGGAGGCTCTTAGTTTGCTCACCTCTTCATCTCTGCTCCTGAGCTCAAGCTCGAGCCGGTCGCACTGGACTTTGGTTAACTGGATTTCTTCTTTCTTGGCTTCGAAGGCGCTCTGGAGGCTTCTGATTTGGTTTTCCTGGATGACAACTTTTCTTCTGCATCTTGTGAGTTTTGCTTTTGCAGCTCGTAGTTGATTTTCAACACTTTGTAGTTTTATCAACCCATTTAATACAGGTCCCATTTATACTCCTTTTGTGCCGATTCTAACAGCTTCGAGCACAGCAGTATATCAACTGTTTTTGTAACCCGCAACCGAAAATTTTATTTTTTTGGTTCTATGTTTTATTGTTTTTAATCGCGCAAAAAAGCTGGCTGAAAGTCGGATTACTATGTATAATGATTATGACTTTACGGCAGTTGGCTGTGAGCATTGTTGTCAATCTTACCATAAATGCAGAAAGGCAGATTAGTTATGTGCGAGCATTGTGGTTGCGGACAAACAGAGGGTGAGCAGAATTTCGAAGACAAAGTCAGGGCTGTTATAGATGCGGTCAGGCCTAGCCTGCAGAGTCATGGCGGCGATGTGGAGCTTGTAAGTGTTGAGCAGGATTGCACTGTAAAGGTCCGTTTGCAGGGTGCCTGCAGCGGCTGTCCGGGTGCTGCGATGACACTTAAAATGGGTATCGAACGTCTATTGAGAGAAAAAGCGCCTGAAGTAAAAGAGGTTATAGCGGTAGGTTAGTTTTAAGAGTTTTATTTTAAGGATTCGATTATCTTTTTTCGCGATGGTTTTTTTATTACAGCTTTATCTGTGATGAGCGCTGTTATAAAACACGCCGGGGTAACATCAAAGGCGGGATTGTAAACCTTTGCATTTTTGGGAGTGATTATTTTTCCGCAGAGGCTTCTTATTTCATCGGCATTTCTTTCTTCGATGGGTATTTCAGCACCGGTTTTTATCGTCAAATCGAATGTGCTTGTCGGTGCGGCAATGTAGAAGGCAATATTGTGTTGCCTTGCGAGGATGCTGAGGCTGTAGGTTCCAATCTTGTTTGCAGCGTCGCCATTTGCCGCGATTCTGTCCGCGCCGGTTATGACTGCGTTGATTTTGCCCTGCTTCATCAGCCAGCCCGCCATATTATCGCATATCACTATTGTCCTTATGCCGGCCTGCTTTAATTCCCACGCAGTTAATCGGGCACCCTGCAGTAAAGGCCTGGTCTCATCGACATAAACGGTGAATCTTTTACCCTTTCTGTGTGCCTGGTACAAAACAGACAGCGCTGTTCCTTCCCCTGCAGTCGCTAAAGCACCGGCATTGCAGTGCGTCAGGATACCATCACCGTTTTTTATAAATTTTTCACCGTTTCTTCCGATACGCCGGCACATATCAACGTCTTCCTGGTAAATAGCTTTGGCCTCCTGGAATATAATTGCCTTAAGTTGTTGAGACGTTGCTTTGGGATTTCTTGTGATAAACTCTCTTGCTGTCTTTTCTATCCTTTCCAGCGCCCAGAACAAATTCACTGCTGTTGGTCGAGCTGTTGAGAGGTATTTGCACTTCTTACTTAGCTGTGAGAATGCTTTTTGAAGTTCGGTATTTTTACCTGTTTTTTTAAGTGACAGGACGGTCGCGTAAGCGGCGGCGACTCCTATCGCCGGTGCCCCGCGCACGGCAAGACTTTTAATCGCTTTGTAAACACTATCGGCGCTCGTGCATTTTATTTTTATCAGCCGGCCGGGCAGCTTTCTCTGGTCGATAATCTCCAGAAAGCCGTTGCTGTCACCTTTCCATTTCAGTGCAGAGGCTATCATAAATTTTATCCCGATAGCTTATAAGCCGTTCAACTTTGTTTTCAGATACTTGGCGGTATAGCTTTTTTTATTTTTTATAATTTCCTCGGGTGCTCCTGTGATAACGACTCGTCCGCCGGCATCGCCGCCTTCGGGGCCGAGGTCTATTATATAGTCGGCTATTTTGATAACGTCAAGGTTATGTTCGATTACGATGACTGTGTTGCCCATATCGGTTAGCCGCTGAAGCACGTTTAAAAGGTTATGGATGTCGGCAAAGTGCAAACCGGTCGTTGGCTCGTCGAGTATGTAAAGGGTATGTCCTGTTGCGGCTTTTCCCAGTTCGGCGGCGAGTTTTACTCTTTGTGCCTCCCCGCCCGACAGGGTTGTTGAGGGCTGTCCGAGCTGCATATACCCAAGCCCGACGTCGTTTAGTGTTCTTAACAGCCGCACGATTGTCGGAAAGTTCTTGAAGAATTTTTGTGCTTCGTCTATTCTCATATCGAGTATGTCAGCGATATTTTTGCCCTTGTAAGTAACCTGCAGTGTCTCAGGATTATATCTTTTGCCTTTACACTGCTGGCAGGTGACATAAACGTCGGGCAAGAAGTGCATTTCGATTTTTATGGTGCCCTGTCCCCTGCAGTGCTCACAGCGGCCGCCTTTGACGTTAAAGCTGAACCTGCCCGCCTTGTAACCGCGGATTTTGGCTTCTCTTGTCATCGAAAACAATTTTCTAATCAAATCAAATACGCCGGTATAGGTCGCCGGGTTACTTCTGGGAGTCTTGCCGATGGGCGACTGGTCGATTTCAATCACTTTGTCGATATTGGAGGCCCCGGTGATTGTCTTGTGCTTGCCGGGTCTTTCCCGGGATTCATACAGCCGGCGTTTCAGAGCTCTTAGCAGAACCTGATTTACCAGAGTACTTTTGCCGGAGCCGGAGACTCCGGTAACACAGATAAAAACTCCAATGGGAAATTTGACGTCGATACTTTTAAGATTGTTCTCTGCAGCGGCTTTTACTTCTATGTATCTTTTCATATTGGGCTTTCGTCTTTGAGAAGGCAGCTCGATTTTTTCTTTTCCGCTCAGGTATCGGCCGGTCAGCGACTTCCTGCAGGATGTAATTGTTTTGTAGCTGCCCTGAACGACTATTTCCCCGCCGTGTGCGCCGGCAGCCGGGCCTATGTCGATGATATGGTCGGCGCTTTTTATGATGTCCTCATCGTGTTCAACGACGATGACGGTATTTCCGATTCTTGTCAGCCGCCGCAGAATGCCGAGCAGTCTCTCGTTGTCTCGTTTATGCAGCCCGATGGTGGGTTCATCGAGAACGTAGCAGACTCCGACCAGCCCGCTGCCGACCTGTGTAGCTAATCGGATTCTCTGGGCCTCGCCGCCGGCGAGCGTGCTGCTTCTTCTGTCGAGCGTTAGATACCCCAGGCCGACATCGACCATAAATTTCAGTCTGGCTTTTATCTCTTTTAGTATTTGTGTCGCAATTATCGTTCTTTCACTATCGAGCTGCAGCTTGTTAAAAAAAGTCTGCGCCTGCTCGATGCTCATCGCAGCTAATTGGTGGATATTCTTGCCGCCCACTGTTACCGCGACAGCCTCAGGCCGCAGTCTCGCACCGCCGCAGCTTCTGCAGCTCTGCTCCGACAGATAGCTGTGCAGCCTTGCCTTGACATACTCACTTGTAGTTGTTTTCCACCGTCGGGTAAGATTTGGTATAATTCCCTCGAATGAAAATCCGTATTTTTTTCTGTCGGCAGCCGCTGTTCCGTACATAAGGATTCGTCTTATGTCCTGGCCGATGCGTTCGAAGGGTGTTTTTTTACTGATGCCGACGTATTTGCAGAATCTCTTTATCAGCCGGTTATAAAAAATATTCATTCTTTTACCGCCTTTTCTCCAGGCGGTGATTGCGCCATTTTCAAGTGAGACGGTTTTATCCGGCACAATCAAATCGACGTCAAATTCAAGGATTGTCCCCAGACCGTCACAGCTTTTGCACGCACCATACGGACTGTTAAAGCTGAACAGCCGCGGCGACATCTCTTCAAGACAGGCCTGCGGATGCTTCGGACAGGCAAACTTTTCACTATAGATAATTTCCTGCCAGATTGCTTCGGCATTGTTCTCGGTTTGATTTTTTTGCTTATCCGGTGCTTGTATCAGCGCCAGCAGGATACCGTCAGCCAGTTTCAGGGCCGTTTCGACTGAATCTGCGAGCCTGACGCTCTGGCCTTGTTTGTCGCTTTTTATAATCAGTCTGTCAACGACGGCGGCAATGTCGTGTTTTTTATTTTTGTTCAGGAATGGAACATTTTTGACATCGTAAATTTTTCCGTCAACACGCACACGTACAAAGCCTTCACGCTGAATGTTTGCGAGGATTTCTTTGTGCTCGCCTTTTTTGCCGCGGACGAGGGGGGCGCATATCTGGATTTTTGTGCCTTCCTGTTGGCCGAGCAGCGACTCTACTATCTGCGTTGGATGCTGGCTTGTGATTTCCTTACCACAGACCCAGCAGTGCGGCAGGCCCGTACGCGCAAAGAGCAGCCGGAAATAGTCGTAGATTTCTGTTGTCGTTGCAACAGTTGAACGCGGATTTGAGCCTGCACCGCGCTGCTCGATGGCAATGGTAGGCGGCAGGCCGGTAATATTGCCGACTGCAGGCTTCTGCATCTGTTCGAGAAACTGGCGGGCATAAGCACTGAGCGATTCGACGTATTTTCTTCTGCCCTCGGCGTAAATCGTATCGAAGGCCAGAGAGCTTTTACCTGAGCCGCTTATCCCTGTGATTACGACTAATTTGTCACGAGGTATGCTCAGGTTGATGTTCTTGAGGTTGTGCTCGGCTGCACCCGTGATTTGAATGGATTTTTCCGCTTGTTTAGCCATATGCGTCTTAAACAGCCAATGTACAGCTTACATAAATTTTTATAATAACCCAAACTCGCTATTGTAACAAAATTCTTTTGAAAGGTAAAGACCGAGAAAATTTAGTTTTATTTATTTTGTTCACTGGTTATATCTTTTATGGATTGCTACAATCAAGGCCGCCGAATAACTTGTCGGCAGGACTGCAATGCGCACAAAAAATTTACATAACTGGGATTTGAATTATAAACAGGCGGTTGACCTGCAAAATCGGCTTGCTGGCAGGATTCGCTTTGTATCGCTTGTAAAAAAGCCCAAAATTGTTGCAGGTCTCGATTGCGCCTTCAGCAGGGACGGCCGAAAGATTCTTGCAGTAGCTGTGGTTTTGAAACTCGGCACTTTTGAAATTATCGAGACAAAGAGCGCTGTACGTAAAGTAACTTTCCCGTATATACCCGGTTTGCTTTCCTTTAGAGAGGCCCCGGTTTGCATCGCCGCAGTGAACAAATTAAAAATTGAGCCTGATCTTTTTATTATTGATGGCCAGGGCATAGCACATCCCCGTCGGCTTGGCCTGGCGGCGCATCTCGGTTTATTTTTCGACAGGCCGACTGTCGGCTGTGCAAAGAGCAGACTTACCGGCAGCTTCAAAGAACCCGCTGTTAAAAAAGGCTGTTATAGTTTGTTGACCGATAAGGGACAGACTATCGGAGCGGTAGTAAGAACAAGAAAAAATGTCAAGCCGGTCTTTATTTCAGTCGGGCATAAGTGCACGTTTGAGAATGCCATAGATGTCACCCTGGCCTGTACGGCTAAGTATAGACTCCCTGAACCGACACGACTTGCACATCAGCTTGTAAGCAAATTGAAGTTAAAAAGCTAATTTATAAGTTTCGCTGATTTTATTACGACAGGCTCGACGGGAACATTTTCCATCCCGTTTTGTGTAGTCGTTTTCACATTTGCGATTTTATCAACCACGTCAAGGCCTTCAATGACCTTTCCAAAGACCGCATAGCCGGGATTGCGTCCTTCAACGAAGTTAAGAGGATTGTTATCAACCTGGTTAATGTAAAACTGGCTTGTCGCGCTGTTGGGATTATTCGTTCTGGCCATTGCTATCGTCCCGCGGTTATTTTTTAAGCCGTTGGATGCTTCGTTAACGATGGGAGGGTGTGCCGGTTTCGGCTGCATATCCGGAGTAAGACCGCCGCCCTGAATCATAAATTTATTTATAACGCGGTGAAAAATCGTCCCGTCAAAAAAGCCCTCTTCGACATATTTGAGAAAGTTTGCGACTGTTATCGGTGCTTTGTCTTCATCAAGCTCAATGACAATATCGCCCATACTTGTTTTAAGTTCCACCTTTGTAGGCCCTTTCATTGTTTCATTTTGTGTTTCAGTCATAGTTTCCCCTTCTGTTTTTGTTCCCATAGCTTTGTCATTTTCCTTTCCGCAGCCCGATATCAAAATTATCATACAAACAAAAAGGCTGATTTTAAGTTTGACCAACATAAAAAACTCCTTAAAAAAAATTCCAAATAAGCAGTTTATTGTTTTTAACCTTTCGATTGCCGAAATTCAAATCGTCTTTTTATTCCCATTTGTGCTTGCTTAAGGATTTAAGAATCATTTCCGCACACTGCATAGCCGCCAGGGCTTCTTCAGCACTTACCTCCGGTACACTTATCCTGTCTGCTACGGCTTTCAGGAAAGAATCCTGCTCGGTCCTCAGAGGCTCTTTGTCGTCGATGTCGAGCTTTTCGATTTTCAATAAAGATGTCCAGTCGGTTGTGAGCAGGCCGAATTTGCCTTTCTTCTTGAGCTCTCTGATTTTTTCAACAATATCGAT
This sequence comes from uncultured Pirellulales bacterium, assembly GCA_964464635.1. Lineage (GTDB taxonomy): Bacteria > Planctomycetota > Phycisphaerae > Sedimentisphaerales > Anaerobacaceae > CAYLMG01. The sequence goes on from CAYXGT010000041.1 coordinate 10,157, forward strand.
ATTCTGAGCGGCCCTGATAATGGTGCCCGTTTTCTTGAAGTAATCCAGGCTCAAATACGCCTGCTTGCTGAATACTCTTACCTTCCTTTCGGTTTTCAGTGCCAGCCTTGAGGCCGTGATGTTTGCGATGCAGCCGTTCTCAAAAACAATCCGCGCGTTGCATATGTCCTCAGCCTCGTCGATTACATTAACGCCGACCGCGGTGACTTCTTTAACTTTGCTTCTCGCCAGCGAGAGAATGATATCTATATCGTGAATCATCACATCGAGCACAACGCCGACGTCTGTTGAGCGAAAAGGATACGGGCTGATGCGGGTGGACTCGATGAATTTAGGCTCGATATCGAGCCGCTTTATTGCCTGCACGACCGGGTTGCAGCGCTCTGAGTGACCGACTGCGACAACGCAGTTTTTTTCTTTTGCCAGTTCGACGATTTTTTCGCCTTCTTCGACGCTCGCCGCGAGAGGTTTTTCTATCAGAACCGGTATCGAGTTTTCGATGAAGAGCTTTGCCAGCTCAAAGTGAGTTATTGTGGGTGTTGCTATGGTTACGGCATCGACCTTGTCTAAAATGTCGGCTGGTTCTTTGAAGGCTGAGCATTTGTATTTTTTGGCAAGTTTTTTGGCCTTTTTGTAATCGGTATCGATTATTGCAGTTAGTTCACTTTGCGGCAGGCTTGCGTAAACTTTCGCGTGAATCTGTCCCATTTTGCCTGCGCCTATGACGGCGGTGCGTAATTTGTCCATAGTATCTTTCTATTGCTAAAAGGATTTGCTCTTTTAATCTCTGAACAATTCGAGATATCTGCCGAAACGGTGCTTGCTGCTTTTTATTATCGCATCGATCATTGCCCGGACGTTTTCATCGAGATTATCTTCAGCGGCGAGTTCCCTGGCGTTTTCCAGCAGAGGCCTGCCGTTTCGGTACAGTTTTTTATATACCTCGCAGATGTTTTGCTGCTGCTGCTCATCCAGTCCCGCCCTTTTCAGGCCGCGTTTGTTAATACCGCGCACAAGTGGTGGATAGTGTCCGCTGACGATAACAAACGGCGGTATATCGTGGTTAATACCTGCCATTCCTGCGGCGTAGCACCATTTCCCGATAGTGATAAACTGGTGGAGCAATACCATCCCGCTGAACCAGACGCCGGTCTCAATCCTGCAATGCCCGCTTATCTGGGAAAAATTACTCAGCACAAGGTTATCTTCGAGCACACAGTCGTGTCCGATATGCACGCCGACCATAATTAAATTGTTATCTCCTATTTTTGTGGATTTGTCTGCGTGCATACTTGGGTGGATAGTGGCCTGCTCACGTATGGTGTTTCCGTTACCTATGATGATTCTGCCGAAACTGTCATCCGGATTTGAGCCCAGCAGTTGTGGCGGGCCTCCGAGTGAACAGTTGGGATGTAAGTAATTGTTTTTGCCGATACTGACATTTTTGCCGATGTAAACATTTGCTATAAGAACAGAGTCGGCCCCGATTGAACAGCCGCTTTCGATAACGCAGTTCGGGCCGATTTTAACGCCCTCAGCAAGTTGAACGTCACTTGCTACCACTGAGCTCGGATGTACTGTGATTTTCCTTTCAGCTTGTATTTTTTCCACCGGTTTATTTTTCTCCTTGTTTTGTAATTGACGGCTTTTTCATACTTTCTCGTTATCGACCAGCATAAATTTAATCTCCGCTTCGGCGACAAGCACGTTGCCGACCTTTGCCCTGCATTTGCATTGTGCGGTTCTTTTTCTTGACCTGATAGTTTCTGCCGTCAGCACAAGCTGGTCGCCCGGGACAACCGTCTTTCTCAGCTTTACACGGTCCATACCGAGCACGACAGCAAGTTTGCCGGTATGTTCGAGTGTCTGGGCAAACAGTAACCCGGACACCTGGGCCATTGCTTCGACGATTAGCACGCCCGGCATAATAGGAGTACCCGGGAAATGACCCTGGAAGAACTGCTCGTTGAAGCTGACGTTTTTTATTGCTTTTATACGCTTATCGCCTTCGATTTCGACCACTTTGTCGACGAGAAGAAATGGAAATCTGTGAGGCAGAATTTTTGCGATTTGCCGAATATCAAGGATTGTTTCGGTTCCGGTTTTTTGAATTCGTTCTGCTGCTTCAGCCGCTTCAAACAATTTTTTTACGAGCCGTTGATTAAGGGAATGTCCGCTTTTGTAGGCTACTATTCTTCCCTTCAGAGCTCTTCCGACGAGGGCGAGGTCGCCGAGCAAATCGACTATTTTGTGTCTGACGCATTCGTTCGGAAAGTTGAAGCTGTTTTTGATAGGCCCGTCTGAGCTTATTACAAGGATATCCTTCGGGCCGAGATGAGTGCCCATTCCCTTGGCCTGAAATTGTTTCGCTTCGGCCTCAAGCAAAAACGTCCGGGCAGGTGCCAGATTTTTTTCGAAACCTTCCGGCGTGATTCGGCAGGAAAAAATTTGCCTGCCGATACCGGTATGGCCGCTGTAATCGAGGTCGTAGGTGATGTTCAGGCCGTCATCGGCATACGGAAGGGCGTATATTGAAGCATCGCCATCGTTTATCGAGACAAGCTCACTGATAGTGAATTCCTTTCGGTTTGCCGGCTGCTCGTTCACACCCGCCTTTTTTAGCACTTTGTAATATTCCTCGCTGCTGCAGGTTGGGTCGGGCATCTCCGGGCCGTCAACTTCAACAATCAGATTGTCAATCTCGAGGGCGTTTATAGCTGCCATACAGTGTTCTACCGTGTCGATTGAGGCTGGCCCTTTTTTTATGGTGGTGCGCCTGCTTTGGTTGGCGATGTTTGTTGCAATGGCTTTAATCTGAACCGGCTGGGGAAGGTCGGTGCGTATAAAGACTATTCCCGAATCCTCCGGGCCGGGACGAAAAACAGCCTTGGCCTCCTGGCTGCAGAATAGCCCTTTTCCGGACAGCTTTGCTTCAGTCTTTATCGTTTTTTGATGCTTCAAGTTTATCCACCCTCTTGCCAAGCTGCCTTAACAGTTCCGGCAGACGTTTAGTTAAACTCATAATTTTTAAGGCATTTCTTATTTCTGTTGCCGGTGAACCTAAGACTTTCTGGCCGGCTGATACATTTTGCATGATGCCGGACTGGGCACCAATCATAGCGCCGTCTCCGATTTCGACATTATCTATCAGCCCGACCTGCCCGCCGAGCACAACACCGTCGCCTATCTTGCAGCTGCCTGCGATACCGACCTGGGAAACAATCAGGCAGCACTTACCGATTTTTACGTTGTGAGCGATTTGCACAAGGTTGTCAACTTTTGTCCCTGCCCCGATTATAGTATTGCCGAACTTTGCCCTGTCAATGCAGCAATTTGCTCCGATTTCGACACAATCTTCGATTACAACGCCGCCGTTATGTGGTATCAGTCTGTGCTCGCCGTTGATAAAAGCATAACCGAAACCTGTTGAGCCTATTGTTGTATTTGCCTGAATGATGACATTATTGCCTATTGTGCAGTTGTGATAGATTACGACGTTGCTGTCGATTCGGCAGTTTTTGCCGACCTTTGAGTTTTGTCCTATCTTGCTGCCGGCGGCAATTACTGTGTTTTCACCGATGCCTGCGCCGCTGCCGATGAACACACCAGGCTCGATACAAGCATCAGGGGCGATTTGTGCATCCTCTGCTATTACAGCGGAAGGGTCGATTCCTTTGGCAGGAGCCTTTAATTTTGGGGCAAAAATGTTCAGGCTTTTTATCAAAGCCTCGTTAACATCTTTAACAATCAATTGGGCAATACCGGCACTTTCGATGCGTTTCTGGACAATCACCGCTGCGGCCTTTGAGCCGGCGAGTTTTGCCGTGTGTTTGCTGTTGCTGACGAATGTAACATCATTTTCACCCGCGGTATCTATCGGTGCTACCGCACTGATATTTTTCCTGCCATCGCCCGCCAGCTCAGCGCCGAGCTGTTCGGCTAATTGTGAAATCGTCAATTCCATTACTGCTTCTCGTAAGATAATGGATTTGTATTATTCCGGCATTAATTGTTACTCATCGCATCGACGCGAGCCATAACTTCATTGGTTATATCGATGCAGCCCTCGCTATATATCAGCTTATTTGTTCTGATTGCGAGCATAAGCTCGTTGGCGCTCTCGACGGGAAACTCCGGCTCATCTTTCTCGAGGACCATATCCAGCCCCATTTGTTTTGCCACTTCGGTTGTTTGCAGCAGGATATCCTTATAAATCTGTTCGGTCCACTGCTGGTCTTTTGCTGCAAGCTTCTGTTCGTAATAGTCCTGTTTCAGCGGCAGGGTCGCTCTTTTCTGGGCCAGTTCTTTTGCCAGCTCAAGAAAGTCTTCTGTGCCTCTTTTTCTTGTCTCAAGGCCGGCCTCGGCTGCTTTGATTTCCGCGCTGAGCTGCTGAAGTTCCTGGATGATTTGTTCCTGCTCGAGTTCCGCCTCTTTTCTGTATTTTTCATTTCTTTTGCAGTTCTGAAAAATCTTGCGCATACAGACTACACCGATTTTCCGAACTGTCTTTTCTTCTTTGCTTGGCTGTGCATCGCCGCTTTTGTAGCCGACAAATAAAACGATTACGCCCATCAAACAACTCAGAACAAGTAACTTAATCTTCATAAATGACCCTTTCCTGGTTTTCGTTTCGGATTGGATTTAAAATACGATTTTTTCACATATATTTGTATGTATCTAAAGAATCTAAAACAGCCTGCCGATTGAGAAACTAAATATCTGCGTTTCATCCTCGCCGTCTTTCAAAACCGGTGTAGCCAGTTCAAACCTCATCGGTACCGGGCCGAACCATTGGGGTATTAATATCTGTATTCCAATACCTACTGAAGCGCGGGGGCCGCCGGAATCAATCATGCCCGTATCAACGAAGAACAGTGCTGAAAAATTATCACCCACCAGCGGCACAATGACTTCGGCATTGGCAAGTACTATCCAGTTGCTGCCTATAGGGTCCTCTTTATCTCTTCCGGCTATTGGCAAACCGTCTGCCGTCGTCGGTACGCCTCTCGTGCTTACGCCTCTGTAGTCGAAGCCTCTTATACCATAATATGTCCCTGAGCCGCCGGCGTAGAACTTCTCGAAGGGTGGTGCATTACCGACTATTGTTGCCCCGTACAGCTTGGTTGTCAGAATCGTTTTACGCTCGGCTAAATCCTCATGAAGGGTACGAAACTTCTGGTAAAAGCCGCTTAATTTGCCGAATGTATAATCGCCCCCCGCCTGTTCATAGCCGATGTCGAGGATGTAACCTGTTGTGGGATTAAACTGGTCGTCTGTCAGGTCTCTGCTGAGCCCGATCCGAACCGCGGCGATAAGATTGCCGCCTTTTATGTCTCTTATCTCTTTCGGTGCATCCCATTCAATGCTGCTAATACTTACGTCCTCGAATCTGAAGCTCAGGCTTCTTCGCCAGCGGTTTTTGTAGCGTTTTTCAAAGCCCAGGAAGCCTTTGAGTCTTTCTTCGTCGTAGGCTTCTCTCGCTCTTTCCCAGCTCGAGCCGGCCAGGTCTAAAGATATGGGCTTATCTCTCAAATAAGGTTCGGTGAAGCTGATTGAGTACTGGCTGACCTCGGTTCCGGGTTCGATTGCGATTCTCAAACGCTGACCTGCGCCCTTGAAGCCCTTGCCCGTTATGAATTCACGAAGGCTTTTTGGCCTATTTTTGATATTGAAGTTTCTTTCGTCGAAGATAAGCTGACCTACGGCGCCCATATCTGCGGAAACGCCCGCGCCTGCCATAACCATACCGGTTTTGCCCTCAACGATTGTCACCAGAGCATCTTTCTGTTCCGGTTTTGGCGATTCGACAGGCGTTATTGTAGCCGATTCGGTATATGCATTGGACCTTATCATTTTTTCAAGATAGCCTTTGCCGTCTCCACGCGCTATATCGGCATTATAGAAATTGCCCGGCGTGAAGTCATATTCATCGAGTATTCGGCGAATCACCCTGTCCTGGGCCTGCTCATTGCCTGTAATATCAATCTGGCCGATTCGGAAACGTCGGCCCTCGTTTATCATAAAGCCCGCATTGACTTTATCTTCTGCGATGAATTTGATGTCCTGCTCGACGGTTGCATCGATAAAACCGCTTTGACGATATAATTTATTCAGCTCTTTGACGTCGGAATCACCTTTTAGCTTATTGAAAACCTTTCCCTGCTTTGTTTTAAGCTCCGGGAGCAGTTGTTCATCATCGAATTGCTTGTTTCCGCTGAGGGTGATTTTATCGACCGTATAAGCGGCGCCTTCGTTAATTACAAAGGTAAGCTCAACTTCGCTTTTATCGGCATTGAATTTTTCCAGGACATCGATATAGACGTTCAGGAACCCCCTTTTATAGTAGGTGCTCTGAAGGTTTGTAACGGCTTTTTCAACATGTTCTTTGACGTAATATACCGTCCAGAAACTAAACCTTTTTTTCTTCAATTTAGCTACCTTCTTGAGCTCCTTTACGCTTATCTGCTTGTTGCCGGTGTAATTTATCGATGCGATTTTAACTCTGTTGCCCTCGTTTATCCTGTAGAGCACTTTGCCTTTTGATAATTCCTGCATATCGAGCGAAACAGTGGCGAAGGCAAAGCCTTTATCATGGTAGTGCTCGAGGAGTTTACCTCGGCCGGCCTCGGCCGCTATCGGGTCGAGAAAGTCCGCCTTCTTAAAATCGAGTTTCTTGCGCAGCGCTTCCGCCTTGTATTTTTCATTACCGATAAATTCAATGGACCTGACGACGTTCCGCTCCACTACGGCAAAAATAAGCCTGACCTGGTCGTTAACGATACTTGTATTGTACCAGCCTCGCTGGATGCCGGGTAATTCAGCTATGCGTTTGACGTCTTCGTTTGCTGTTTGCGGGTCGAAAAAGTCACCGGCTCTGCTGCGCACCTTTGACAAAATTTCACTTCGTTCAACGTTTCTGTTCCCGGCCGTCTCAATACTGCCGATGCGAAGACCGCTGAGCTGTTCGTCGGTAGCTTGTTCACCACAAAGCGAAATACCGCTGAATAAAAGCAGAACAATGCTGCAGGCAAACAGCAGGCTGCCGCCTCTGTTAGCTGCCAGCCTGACAATATAAGTCCTTTTTGGCCTCGGGTATGAGGGTTTGTCCATTAAATTTTCTCCTAAAATGGAACAGCCCGTTCGGAGCTGCTCTCAAACTCGGCCGTTGACTCTGCCATATGAGAAGCGTTTTCGAACCGGGTGTATTTTTCCAGAAATCTGAGATCTATTACTCCGATAGGACCGTTTCGCTGTTTGGCTATTATTAATTCTGCCGCGTTATCGAACGGGTAATCCTTCTCGCCGCGGTGGTAATAATCTTCCCGGTGAAGCAGCATCACAACGTCGGCGTCCTGTTCGATACTTCCGCTTTCCCGCAAATCACTCATTCTTGGCCGGTGGTCTTCTCTGCCTTCAGGCGCCCGGTTGAGCTGGCTTAGAACCACAACCGGTATATTCAACTCACGTGCCAGTGATTTGATGTACCTTGAAATCGTCGATATCTCCTGTTGGCGTGATTCTATACGCGTGCCGAGGTGCATCAATTGCAGGTAATCTACAATAATGCACTGCAAATCGTGCTGACTTTTCAATCTCCTTGCTTTTGCGCGAAGCTGAAGTGGTGTCAGCGCCGAATTATCATCGATATATATCTGCGATTCGCTCAGCAGCCCGCAGGCCTCGACGAGCTTCTCGTAGTGTTCCGTATTCAGCATCCCCTTTCTGACTAATTGCGATTCGACCTTGCTGTTGCTGCACAAAAATCTTTCCGCTAACTGCTGCTTGCCCATCTCGAGAGAGAAAATTGCAACCGGAATTTTACTTGCAGCGCCGATATGTTCCGCAATGTTCAGGGCAAAGCTGGTCTTGCCCATACTCGGTCTGCCTGCAATGATAATCATCTCTCCGGGCTGAAGACCGCAGGTCTTGTCGTCAAGCTCGTAATAGCCGCAGGCAAGGCCGGTAACGTGTTTGCCTTCTCGCTTGTCTATCAGTTCGTATGCTCGAACAACAAGGTCCTTTAAGGCTTCTGCCGAGTCCGTTATCTTTTTGTCGGTAACGGCAAAAATCTTTCGTTCAGCCTCGTCAAGCTTTTCATCCGGCTCACCGCCGGGCTCGTATGATTCGTTAATGATTTCACTTGCAGCCCAAATCATTTCACGCAGCAGCATCTTGTCCTTGACGATAGTTATATAGTATCCTACGTTTGCCGACGATGGAACGGATTCCATAATTTTCCCCAGGTATTCCGCGCCGCCCACCTCATCGAGCTGCTTGCGTTTTTTAAGCTCGTCACGCAGCAGGACTCCGTCGATTACACCGCCTCTGTTTTTTTCATATAGGCCGATGATAGCCTCGAATATCATCTGGTGTTCGATGTGATAAAAAGCCTCGCTGTTTAATTGCTCGACAACCTCGCTGATGCATTTATTGTCGGTTATCATGGAACCAAGCACCGCAGCTTCAGCCTCGAGCGATTCGGGCATCGTGCGATTGGATAATGTTGTCAGGCTGCTCGCCCTTTTAGAGGTTTTCTCAGTGCTGTTCTTTGTTTTTACAGCCATTAATGCCTCGGCAAATAGATATAAAATCAAGCTCACGTCCTTGTGATTTCGCAATTAAGCTCATCATTGTAACGGCTGTTAAGCCGACGTGTCAATCTTTTATCGGATATTGACATTTTTAGCTTGTTGGCCCTATAATTTCATTTTTTACAGGGTTTACAAGCCCGTTTTGCAGTATAATTGAACTGCTTATTTGTTGCAAAGTTTTTTCGCAAAAGGCTCGTAACTCGCATTGGATGTCGTTTTTGGGCTGTCGCATTATGATTAGACTAAACTCCGACACAATTATTTCAGAAGAAAAGCTCACCTTTAAGTTTTCCAGAAGCAGCGGGCCCGGAGGCCAGAACGTAAATAAGGTTAACAGCCGAGTTACGCTTTTTTTTGATATAGCCGGCAGTAACGAGCTTGGCGAAACTCAAAAAAGAAGAATACTGAAACGGCTTGGCCGGCGGGTTGACAAAAACGGAATTTTAAGGGTAGTGTCACAGAAATACCGGACTCAAACCGCCAATCGCAAGGAGACTGTAAAACGGCTTGAAGAGCTCTTGGAAAATGCATTAAAGAAGAAAACCATACGCAAAAAGACTACTGTCCCTGAAAAAGAAAAATTAAAACGCCGGCAGGAAAAAAAAAGCAGAAGCGCCTTAAAGCAGCAAAGAGCAAAGCTGGATTTCTCAGACGATTCGCGTTTCTGAATAGCCCCTTTCAAATAAGTAAAATTTTGCTAAAATCATATCATAGCTTTATATGTAAAAAACAGGTATCAGGCACAACAGATAAGGATATATAATTGGTGATTTATGTCATTGCCTAAAGTAGCGATTATCGGCCGGCCCAATATCGGAAAAAGCAGCCTGCTGAATGCACTCACCGGCCGGATGATAAGCATCGTTGAGCCGACTGCCGGTGTCACAAGGGACAGGGTCAGTGCTGTTATTGAGAAAGACAAGAGGTATTTTGAGCTTGTGGATACAGGCGGCTATGGAATAGTGGACAGAGGCGATTTGACCGGGCATATCGAGCAGCAGATTCGCCAGGCCATTGGCTCAGCCGAGCTTATCATTTTTATGGTTGATATCCGTGACGGCCTGGTCCCGCTGGACCAGACGATAGCAAAACTGCTTCGTAAGGAAAATTTCAACATTATCGGCGTAGCCAACAAGGCCGATTCTGCAAAATTGTTTCCCGCTGCCGGAGAGTTTGCAAAACTGGGCTTCGGGGACTTTCTTTGTATCTCGGCAACGAACAACATCAACAAAAATGTACTCCTTGAAAAAATTATTGAAAGACTCGGGGAACCGGCGAGGGAAAAGCCGGCTGTGCCCGTGATGAAAATAGCGATAGTGGGTAAAAGAAACGCCGGCAAAAGTACTCTTGTTAACGCTATGGTCGGCGACGAGAGGATGATTGTCAGTGAGCTGCCCGGCACGACAAGGGATGCTGTCGATGTGGCTTTTGAAAAAGATGGCAGGACTATAGTTGCAATTGACACCGCAGGCGTGAGAAAAAAAGGTAAAATGGCCGACAGTATTGAATTTTACAGCTATGTTCGTGCGACACACTCGATTCGTCGCGCTGATGTTGTTTTGTTTCTGATTGATTCAACAGTCCCCGTGTCGCAGGTGGACAAAAAGCTCGCTCGTTTTATCACCGCCGAATACAAAAGCTGTATCATCGTTGTGAATAAATGGGACCTCGCCAAACAAAAGGCCTCTACCGGTGACTATGAGGATTATCTTACAAAAATGCTGCCCGCCTTGAAAAATACCCCCATCGCATTTACAACAGCAACTAAGGCTAAGAATGTACAAGGTCTATTGGACCTTACCGCCAATATTTTCAAGCAGTCCTCGACCTGGATAAAGACAGCCAGGCTTAATAAGGCTTTTGAGCTTATAAAGGCTGAAAAGACGGGAGGCGTTAGACGAAGAAAAGCCCGCGGCCTCGCCGCGAGGCGGGCCGGCTGGCCTAAAATATATTATACCACCCAAATCGCCGTGAATCCAGTCACTATACTTATGTTTGTAAATAAGCTGGAACTTTTTGATGACAATTACCGAAGATATATAGTAGGCAGGTTGCAATCAATGCTCCCGATAGCCGAAGTGCCTGTACGGCTGCTGGCCAGACCTCGAAGCAGTAAAACATCTGTTAAGGCGAAGCTTTAATTTGGAATAAACTTGTTTGGGCTGAGGGATTTTTTTATTGATTTTGTAATCGTAAAGGGCTGGTACGATGTTGGTTGTAATACTTTTAATCGCTATTCTTTCATTTGTTCTGGCTTATTTTTTGTACGGAAGGTTTTTAGCCAGGCAATACAATCTGGACGATAGCCATCCCACGCCGTCTCATACCGATTACGACGGCGTTGACCGCGTACCGGCTCACAAAGCAGTTTTACTTGGCCATCATTTTTCCTCCATTGCAGGAGCTGCTCCTATCGTCGGGCCGATTATCGCAGGCATAGCTTTTGGCTGGCTTCCCGTTTTATTGTGGGTCATTTTAGGCTCGATTTTTATCGGCGGCGTACACGACTTTTCTTCTCTGGTTGCGTCTGTGCGCCACAAGGCCCGCTCAATCGCAGAAATTGCCAGACAATATTTGTCACCTCTTGCATACAGGCTCCTGCTCGCTTTTATCTGGTTGAGCCTCGTTTACGTCCTGACTGTTTTCGCCGACCTGACCGCAACGACGTTTATTCAGGATGGCGGTGTTGCAACCGCTTCGATTTTGTTTATAGTACTGGCCGTCTTGTTTGGCCTGAGTATAAACAGGTTCAAAGTCTCGCTCTTGTGGTCCACTTTGTTTTTTGTGCCGCTGATTTTCGCAGCCGTCTGGCTCGGCCAGAAGATACCTCTTTCGGCAGATATAATACCTGTTATTATTGGTAACGACCCCAAAAAGACCTGGTCACTGGCCTTGATTTTCTATTGCTTTTTGGCTTCGACTACCCCCGTTTGGATTTTATTACAGCCACGCGATTACTTGTCGTCATATCTTCTTTACGCTTCCGTTTTAGGCGCAATGCTCGGTATATTTTTGGGTGGTGTCGCAATCAATTATCCCGCCTTTACCGCCTGGAACGTACCTCAGATGGGAACTTTGTTTCCGATTTTGTTCATAACGGTGGCCTGTGGAGCCTGTTCAGGTTTTCATTCCGTTGTAGCTTCCGGCACATCTTCGAAGCAGCTCAACAAAGAAAGCGATGCCAAGGCCATCGGCTATGGCGGGATGCTCCTCGAAGGACTTGTTGCTGTCGTCGCCTTATCGACGGTTGCAATGCTTAGCACAAAAGACCCACTCGTCGCCGAAGCGCCCCTTGTTATTTACGGAAAAGGAATCGGTTCATTTTTATCGTCGTTGGGAATACCGGAAAAGCTGGGTTTCTCTTTCGGCCTGCTTGCATTGTCGGCTTTTGTTCTTACCACTCTTGACACTGCGACAAGGTTAGGCCGATATATTTTTGAAGAGTTTTTTAACCTTAAGACCACTCGCAGCCGCTATCTTTCAACTATAGCAACTCTGCTGCTGCCTGCGATATTTGTTCTGATTACCCTGAAGGACTCCTCCGGCAAACCGATACCCGCCTGGAAGGCGATTTGGCCTATCTTCGGCGCCAGCAACCAGCTCCTCGCCGGACTGGTTCTCCTGGTTATAACCGTTTGGCTCAGTAAAATGGGCAAAAAAATATGGTTCACACTTGGTCCGATGATTTTTATGAATGTTATGACCGTCTGGGCTTTGGTCCTGCTGCTTATAAAAGGCGGGTTTTCTTTGATTGGCTTTATTGCAGGTGTGTTGTTATTGCTGGCCGTGTTTTTAATAGTCGAGGCTTTCAGAACAATTAAAAAAGTCGTCAGTCTTTAATCTTTTCAGCTTTTTCTTATGCTACTGGGCGGGGGAAATGGGTATCAGTTCAAATTCAGCTATTGCCGGCGGCGGAACCAGCTCAATCTCATTATTACGCACTAATTCATCCGGGAAATTATAGATGACCGGCTTCGATTGTTTGCCCTCCTTTTTTGCGTCTTCATCGAGGATATACAGATACATTTGGAACGGCTCATTTTTGTATCGCTGGGCCGCAGCCGAGGTCGCCCTGATATTGACTATCGAAAGGTCGGCTCTGTTTTTAATATCGATGTTATATTCCCCGAACAGGTTCGGGCTTACAACTATCCCGAGACCAGCCTGTTGTATCGTCAGGGCCGGCTTCTCAACCTGTGCCGGCGGTAGTTTCACTGTTACCGCTGTGCCGCTGTACCTGAGCTGGTCGTCAGGAAGTTCAATAAAAGGAATTTTTTCGCTTATCGCCTGAGACCTCGCCTGCTTTATCTCCGATTCCGTCAGCTTGACCTGGGCCGAATGTGCCCAGTCTTCGGGCACCATTATTGTCACTTTAGATGGTTCTATTTGTTCGTGTTTAAGCACCGAGCCGTTTTCATCGATGCATTCGACACTTAAGGAGTTCTCCACGAGTCTGTGAACCTGTACGCTGACCGTTGTCGGCACGCAGGATTGAACTGAAAGTCCGAGCTGTCTTATATTCTGACTTTTTCGCAGCAGTTCAAGTACGTTCAAAGAATGTTCACCGGCTTGTCTTAAGCCGCTTTGTTGTTCCGGACCGAGAAAAAACTCGAATGTAACTCTCCTATCACGGAGTTTTCTCTGCACCTCGTCGATTTTTGAGGCCGCTCCTTCGAGCTCTATCTTTTCAATGTTGACTGTTTTCTTGTTATTGAAGGTTATCCACAGCTTCGGCTCGGCCGTTTCGTTGATTTTTATTACTCCTGTCGTTACGGTTAACGTTTCTGTTTTCGCCCTGTCCGCCCATACCCATATCAGTATTGTAAGTGATATCACAACGAAAATTTTGCCGAGCTTTAATTTTTTCTTCGCCATTTGAATCGAACCCGTTATTGTTTCTCTGTGTCGTGTTTTTTCATTCGATGTTTCCATATTCTGCCGAATATGGGCAGCATTTCATCTACCTGGCTCGTCAGCTTTCTTCTAAGCTGTGACTGGCTTATATTTCTTGCGAGTCCTCCGCCTTCGGCGATGGAAATAATTCCCGTCTCCTCGCTGACCACGATGCACAGGGCGTCCGAACCTGTTGTGATTCCTATGGCGGCCCTGTGCCGGGAGCCCAGCTCAACACCGTGCTCGCTTCCCGCCTCCGCTAACGGAAGCTGCACACGAGAGGCTATTATTCGGTCACCCCGTATTATAACCGCCATATCGTGAAGCGCGGTTCCGGGCTTGAAGATTGTTTTTAACAGCTCACCGCTGACAAGGGCGTCAAGCCGAACGCCTGTCTCGATGAACTCACCGAGAGCTACACGCTTTTCCATAACAATTATGGCGCCGGTTTTCGATGCC